>JBIOEF010000006.1:0-63196 GCA_044445785.1 Caulobacterales bacterium | reverse complement strand
GCCCGACCCGCCCGGGTGCAGGCCGCCGTTGCGGAAACTGGTCGAATAGCCGGGGTAGAACAGCACCGGCGTCACATGGCCCGGCGCTTCTTCAAGGAGCGCGATCGCGCTCTCCATGTCATGGTGCAGCCGATCGATCGCGATCAACAGCTGGATCCGCGCGACGTTCTGCTGAGCGTAGACCGAGGTGATCGACTCGAGCAGTTCGGGCCGGCCGATGCTCGGCATGACGACCGCCACATCGAACGGACGCTGCAGGTCCGTCGGTTCGCCGAAGACCCGCCACTGGGGCGCAAGCTCGTCCATGTCCGCCGGCGGTCCCCGCTGCTGCCAAAGCCCCTCCTGCGTTAGTGGGAATCGGCCCCGCTTTCCAGCGACGCTGGCGCCCCAGGCTCTCGCCACATGCTCCACATGTTGGGGGCGTCTGGCCTGGCCTTGTGTTCGCTGATCACCTCGTAGCCGTGGCGGCGGTAGAGGGCGACGTTGCGCGTGGCGCCGGTCTCCAGGTAGGCGGGCATGCCTTCCGCGTCGAGCCGGGCGTTGGCGGCCGCGAGCAGGCGCGAGCCGATCCCGTGGCCCTGCGCCGCCGGGGCGACGCCCAGGAACCACAGGTAGGCGTGGCGCCGCTCCATCGGGTGGTGTTTGTCCATGTCCTCGCGGATGGCGAAGATCCGGCCCAGGCGCGAAAAGCCGGTCGCGCCCAGGATCGTCGGAAGAAAGCGGAGTTCGCTCCACAGGGGCTGGGGACCCAGCCACTCGAAGGGCATCCACACCGCCGCCGCGCCGCCGCCGGCCGGCCGGTCGATGCGGCCGATCCCGAGGGTCTCCTTGGAGATCAGGAACTGGAAGAAGGCGTGGCGGGCGGCGTCGCGGCGCTCGTCGGCGCGCAGGAACCAGTCGAAGTGCGGATCGACGGCGAAGGCGTCGGCGAGCGTCTGCGCCACCTCTGGCAGGTCGCCCTCGCCGGCCTGGGAGGGCGTCTCGGCCTGACGGCGCATCGTCTCGACATCCATCGGCTCAGACCTTCTCGGCGATGGCGATGGCGGCGCGGCAGCCGGCGCGGATCACCGCCGCCAGCAGCGGGTAGGCCGGGGCGTCATGGGCGCCCTCGGCCACCGCCAGGTCGCGGTGGGCCAGCTCGTCGTCGCGGAAGCGGGTGAGCTCGGCCGCCAGGGCCGGCTCGCTGGTCTCCAGCTCGGCGATCTGGGCGGCGTAGTGGCGCTCGATCACGCTCTCCACCGCCTCGGTGCAGGCGTGGGCGGTGCTCTGGCCGATGAGGGCGGTGGCCGCGCCAAGGCCATAGCCGGCGGCGCGCCACAGCGGCGCCAGCAGGCTCGGCCGCACCCGCCGCTCAAGGATCAGGGCGTCGAAGCGGGCCAGGTGGTCGTCCTCCTGCGCCTCCAGGTCGGAGAGCTGGGCCAGGGTGCGCCCGGCGCCGGGCGATGCGCGCAGCACCGCCCGCTGGCCGCGGTAGATCGCCCCGGCCGCCAGCTCGCCGGCGTGGTCCACCCGCAGCATCTCCGCGACCCGGGCGCGGGCGGCCGCGGGGCCAGGGCGCAGGGGGATCGGCTTTGCGCTCATCGCGGCGCCTCCGGCTTGAGGGCGGCGAGCGCCGAAAGAGCGATCAGGCCCAGCGAGACGAGGAAATTCCAGCCGGCCATGGAAAGTCCCAGGAACACCCAGGCGGCCTTGTCGCAGGCCGGCGCGGCCGTGCGCGCGCCATGCAGCAGGGCCAGCAGGGCGCTGGCGCTGGCCTTGGCGACGCCCGAGCAGCTCTCCGGCGCCGGCCACCACTTCCACTCCGCGCCGGCGTGGAAGGCGGCGAGGTAGGCGCCGTAGCCGAAGACGGCGATCAAGACCGCGCTGGCGATCCGCCGGCTCCAGCCCTTGGCCGGCGTAAAGCCGAGCACGACGCCGACGCCGCTGACGGCCATGGCGGCCCAGTAGGCCTCCCGCTGCTTCAGGCACAGGTGACAGGGCGCCAGGTGGCCGAAGGTCTGGAACGCGTGGGCGATGGCCAGCATCGCCGCCGACGTCAGGAGGGCGAAGAGCGGCCAGCGCCGAAGGATCGGATCGAGGGCGGCGGTCATGGCGCGCGCAGCTATAGCGCGGCCGGCTCAGACCACGAAGCGCAAGGCGACCACCGCGCCGATCACCACCAGGGCCACGCCGCTCACCACCAGCGCCAGGCGCCGCTCGACGAACTCGCGGATCGGCGGGCCATAGGCGCGCACCAACCCTGCGACCATGAAGAACCTCAGGCCCCGGATGAAGATCGAGGCGCCGAGGAACAGGGCGAAGTTGAGCTTGAAGAGGCCAGAGGCGATGGCGGTCAGTTTGTAGGGGATCGGCAGGGCCAGCAGCAGCACGCCCCAATCGCCGTACCAGCGCTGGAACTGGGCCACGTCGCCGCCGGTGAGATGGATCAGCCAATAGCCGACGGGGCTGAGGAAAAAGCCCACCGCATAGCCGATCGAGCCGCCCAGCACCGACGCGCAAAGGGTGATCGCCGCGTAGCGCCAGGCCTTCTCGCGGCTGGCCAGCACCATCGGCATCAGCATCACGTCCGGCGGGACCGGAAAGAACACCCCCTCGATGAAGGCGAGGAACGCCAGCCACACCGGCGCATCGGGCGAAGCCGCCCGGCGCATCATCCAGTCATACGAACGCCGCAACATCCGCGCCCCGTAACAGGCGCCGCGCCCGTTGTCTCCCAATGGCGCTTCCCCTGGCGGCTCGGCGGGCGCTAGCGTCCCGTTGAGAGGTGAAGAGCGGCGATGAGCCAAGGCCAGCGTGGCAAAGGGGACATGAGCGAGATCGCCCAGGACCTCGCGGCGCTGGCGCAGGACGAGCTGGACCGGGCGCTCAGCCTCTCCTGGCGCGAACTGACCAAGATCCTTCCCTGGGGCGACGCCTACGACGGCTTCACCCCGGCCGGCCGGCAGGTGACCATCGAGCGCAGCTACCTGTGGGCGGAGTCTGCGGGCGGCGACATCCTCTGCGAGGTGGCCGTCTACGGCGGGCCCTCGCGCTACGACGAAGGCGCCAAGGCGAGCCGGCTGATTCGCAAGCCGTGAGGCCCCGGCGGTGCGATCCTGCCCGGTGATGCGGCGGCGTGGGCGATCCCTGCCCAACAGAGAGGCGATGTCGCCTTTCGCCGCCCGGGACGCACCGATCGGCGTTGAGGTGGGACGCGGCGCACGGCACGCCCGTTCGATCGCGACAACACGGCAAGTCGCGCGGGGAGCTAGGGAGGCGTCCCGACGATGCACGGCGAAGCTGCGCCCCGACCGACGGAGGCGGACGAGCCCCTGCGCCTGAGGCTGGGCGAGCACCTGCCCCACACCCTGCGCCAGAGCGCGGACGCGGTGAGCCGGCTGATCGCCAGAGCCTACGAGGACCGCTTCAGCCTCAGCATCCCCGAATGGCGGCTGATGGCCTGGCTGGCCGAGTGCGGACCGGCCAGCGAGGCGAAGATCGCCGCGGCCATGCCGGACGCCGTCACCGCCCGCCGGGCCGCCGAAGCGCTGACGATCCGCGGCGCCGCCCAGCGCACGGCCGCGGGCCTTGCCCTCACCGAGGCCGGCCAGCACCTCTACGACGAGATCGCGCCCCTCGTCCTGGCCTACGAGGCGGCGCTGCTCACCGGCCTTTCACCGGGCGAGGTCACGGCGCTGAAGCATCTCCTGAAGCGCGTGCACGCGGCCGCCGACCGCCTCCGCGGCCCGGCGCCCTAGGCCGCCGCTGCTTGCGAGGCCGCGCGCCGGTGGGCTACAGCCAGACCGGCGCCGCCCCAGTGGCGAAATGGTAGACGCGGCAGACTCAAAATCTGTTGGCCGCAAGGTCGTGTTGGTTCGAGTCCGACCTGGGGCACCATCGACTCGTTCGCCAATGTGCGCGGACGGGTAGAAACGTCGCTGCGGCCGACGTTGAAATAGTTGAGGCGTAGTGCGCGGACGGACAGTAAGGCCTGAACGATGACGTCCCTAAAGGCTGAAACGCCGTGGCGCGCCGCGCGAAGAACCGCGCTCTCGATTCTCCTCTTTTGCATCACTGCTGTCGTCCTGATCGCCCCGCTCACGATTGGTGGCGCGGCATTCGCCTATAGCACCAACTTCGAGACAGAGAACTTCACTGGGGCGCAGCTAGAGCGGCTCATAGGTATCTACAAAAATAGAGCTGAGGCCGCTATTGGGACCTGCAACTACGCGGAATTTAACGAGGCGATTCGCAAACTATATAATATTAAGTCGCTTGGCAGACCAAATCGCTATCGATCAAGCCAAGATAGACTATTTCAACTCGAGCGCAATGCTTACACTCGAGGGCGAAGAACTTCGGGCGGGCAAGAATAATATCAAAGCTGATCTTAAGATAATTGCTAACCTTAAGGGTTATATTGAAGCCATGAAGTCGATGGACACTCATATTGATGGGTTTATTACTCAGTCGATGATCAAGATGGAACTAAACTGCAAGAAACCTAAGGGCGCCAGCCTCCCCCCTTCGACGCTGGGCGGAACCTCAACGGGCGCCAACACCACCGGCGTCAGTTCGTCGTCTAGTGGGACGCCATCGGTTCCACCCCCCGCGCCGCTCAACGATCAGTCCGGCGCGAACACCGGCGACAAGCCCGATCCGACCGAGCACTCCGGCGTGATCAAACAGCCGGTGCTGGGGCCGACTGTCGTCGACGTGCAGCCTGGCGCGAAGTCCAACCGTGCGGCAGGGGATGATCAACCGCAGGAAGGGCAAGGACCCGAGAAGCAGTAGGCGCCTGGCCTGAGGGGCGTCAGGCCGGTCCCACGACCGCAAACGACCGCTGGTCCCCCTCAGCGGCTGTCGCGGGCGTCTGCTTCCAGTAGCGTAGCCTCGATCGCTACCCACCCATCGCCGACCTTGGACAAGTCCGCTTCCGGGCGGCCTGGCAATGTCCGCTTTCGACCCGTAGCGGACCCTGGCGCCGCGGCCGGGCTTGAGAAAACAGCGAGCGCCTTTCGGCGTTTGACCTACCGCAAGGCTTTCCGTCGGCCCCGGGTGTCTCGTTCGAGGTCGAATGAGGAGGGTGGCCGATGCGCTGGGTACGCCTGATCGGGGCTCTCTGGGTGGCTGCGGCCGCGACCCCCGCGACCGCCGCCACTTACAACTTCCATCACATCTGGCCGGCCGGCGGCTGCGACGCCCCGCCGCCCGAGACCATCGATGTGCCTGCGGGGCGAATCTCGATCCACCACCACATCCGCAACTGGAACAGCGGGCCCTACTTCGGCATCCCGCTCTGGTGGGGGTTTCAAAGATGGGAACCGGAGCAAAACGGCTACACCGGGTTGGGCGGCTATCTCAATGTTGTCACCGGACCGCAGTTCATCAAGCCGGTTTCTTCGAACCTGACGCCTCCCTCGCCAGTCGCCGGCGGAGAGCTCGACTACACCGAAGCCGATGACGTCATTAAACCTTTCAGGATGCAGGTTCAGATCGGCTGCAAGTGGGGTCCCATGGAGATTTGGCTGACCATCACGACCGCCGCAGCGACCCAATCCAATCAGGGAACTTCAACCTCGAACAGTTCAAGCAACGTGGCCCGGCGGCCGGTGACACCGGACCCGCTCACCGGCCTCAGCCTTCAGGGCGACCTCTTGCTTCAGACGATGAATACAGGCGGCGTCAGCAACGGGCCGAAGCAGCCAAGTGTGTTTCGCTCTGCGAAACCGGTTAGAATCACCGGCATTGTCAACTACCACTGGAACAACGGCCAGGGCGCCGCGCCGGGAACGATTGCGTTGCGGGGCGCGAACGGCGTTCTCTACGGCCCATGGCGGGCGAGAGGCGCGCCAGGCGCGGGTGGGGCGCAAAATGTGATGTGGTACGTCGAACCGGGCGTCGTCTTGCCGCCGGGCGCCTACACGGTCATCGACAGCGATCCCGCGACGTGGTCGCAGGACGCCCTTTCAGGCAACCGCGGCATGGGCGAAGTGCGCGCCGCCTCGCCCTGAGGGAGCGGTCCACGACGCGGTCGGGCGAACTAGCCGCCGCCCCGCAGCCGCTGGATGACGCACCACGCTTTGAGTGTTAGCCTAGCGCGCAGGTTCCAGTCTGTGCCTTCGACTGGGAGGCGGCGCGCGCCGTGTTCGGCGTCGAGCTGGGGGTGAAGGATGACATCGACGCTGCTCATCAACCGCCGCCGCGCGATAGTGGTCGCCGTCGCCGCCGTGCTTTTACCCGGCCTCGCCGGCGCTGCGACCACCCAGTCCATCACCATACCTGGGCCCAAACACACCGTCGCGGTGGCGAGTTTCGATGTCATGGGCGCCTACGCCAACGCCAGCGCCACCAGCGCCGGCGGACCGATCGCGGCCGACTTCACCACCCAGCTCCAGGAGAGCGGCTGCTGCAAGACGATCGAGCGCGACATCATGGCCCAGATGATCACCGAGATGGACATGGCCAAATCCCATGTCTCGTCTGGCACATCGGCGCCGCAGCCAGGAAACATCCTACCGGCCCAGTTCCTGATTGCCGGCTCGGTCACGGCGCTCTCCACGGCCGATCGCGGCGGCGGCTTCAGCTTCGGCAGCGGGGGCAGCGCCCTTACTCTGGGCGGCAGCAGCGGCAGCATCGAGCTTGACGTGCGCATGGTGGACACCCGCACCGGCGCGGTCGTCACCGCCTTCAAGGTCCACCGGAAGATCTCGGCCAGCAATGTCGGCGTCACCACCACCGCCGGCGGGGCGGCCATCGGCGCCAACACCTTCAACAACACGCCGCTCGGCAAGGCGACCCAACTGGCGATCGCCGACGCGGTGATCAAGATCGAGCAGGCCCTGGCCGCTCAGCCGTGGCGCGGCCAAGTGGTGAAATTCGACTCCGGCACCGTCTGGGCCAACGCTGGGGGCGAGGGCGGGGTCAGCGTCGGCGACCGGTTCAGCCTTGAGCGCGTCGGCGAGAGCCTCACCGACCCGGCCACCGGCGAGGTCCTGAAGGAGAACATGGTCGAGCTCGGCGTCGTCACGATCACCAACGTCGAGCCGAAGATCGCCTGGGGCTCCTACCAGCCGACCATCACCGGCGACCCGGCGCGCGGGGACTTCCTCGTCCTGCAGCCACACTGAGCGGCCGGTTACCGCCAGGCTTCGGTTCGCTTTGACACTGCCGTGCTTTGATGCCCGCTTCGCGGCATGGCCGTCGGCGTGGGCTCGCGAGCTTGCACCGATCGACCGCGCCGGGCGAGAGATGTTCGGGAGCGGCGCTCCGCCAGGAGGAGATCATCGTGGCGTCCATCCAGACGGTTCGCCTTATGATGACACGGGTGGCTCGGGCGGGCCTGTGCGCGCTGGCGCTGGCGCTGATGATCTGGGCGCCAGCGGGCGCGCAGGTCGTCGCCAAGGCCGACATGCTATCTGGCAAACTGGTCCCGGCCTCATCCGATCCCGGCGCCGACATCCGCAGCGCCCAGGCGATCGTCCAGGGACTCGAGAAGGCGCTGGCGGGCCGCGATCCCCGCTGTCTGACCCCCGCCGAGGCCGCCCAGCTGGACCAGATGGCCCAGCTGCTGGATGCGCTTCGGACCGCGATCGACACCAAGGAGCTCGGCTGGACCGGGTCGGGCTTCATGAAGCACGGCGACATCCCCGAGCATGGCCCATCGACGACAGCGGAAGCCGCGCTCGACGCCCTGAAGGCGTCCTACTGGGATCTTCGCGGGCGGTACGAAAAGCTGAGATGGCTAAAGCCCTGCACGCCAGCGCCCAAAGCGGCCTCCCCGCCAGCCGGCGCGGGCACGCCCGGCCCACCGACCGGCGGGACCTCGACGGCGCCAACGGGTGGGGCGACAACGCCGGCGCCGCTGAAGCCACCCGAGCCGCCGGAGGATGTGCCGGCGCCCCCAACGACGGATTGCCGCACGGCCGCCGACGACACCTACATCGCCGATCAGACTGCGGAGCTCGACCACCTGATCGTCGAGCGGCTGGTGAAGTACAACGCCATGGCGATCCGCGAGGCCGAGATCGCCGCCGCACAGGACCCCACCAACGAGCGGTTTAAAGACAAGAGTGTGACCGACCTGCGCGCGCTGATCGACGGCGACAAGCGCGACATCGAGCAGGAAAAACTGGACATCGCCGCCCTCGACGCGAGCATCTTCGCGACCAGGGCCAATCTCGCGGCCGAGAGAAAGAAGCCACCGTGCGCGGGACAGCCCCAAACCGGAGCGACTCCGGGCGTCGGCGAGCCTGAGGAAGAGAACCTGAACGTCCCGCCGCTGCTGCCCGATCCGCCGCCCGGCAAGTGCCGAACCAAGGCCGACGACGCCTACGAGCAGGATCTGAAGGCGATCCTCGATCGGGCCCTCGCCGACCGCGGCCGACTCTATGGCGAGCTTGCGCCACTGCTGGTCGAGCAACGGCAGCTTGGCGACGCGATCGAGGCCGCCACGGACGAGCCGGCGAAAGCCGCGCTCCGCGCGCAGTACGACGACAGACTGACTAACCTCGGCCGGACGATCGACCAGATCCAGAAGAAAATCGAGGCGCTGGATGTGACCATCCACGCGGCCGAGGAACGGCTGAAGAACCGCAAGGCGCCTTGCGAAAACAACGGCTCGTCGATGGCCCCGCGGCCGCCCGGCGACAGCGCGAACGGGGAGCTCGCCGCCCACGATGCGGAGTCGGCGGACGATGGAGGCGTGCTGAAAGGGGTGCTTGTCGGCATCCGCGTGCGAGTTCAGCCAGGCAAGGGCCCCAACCGCACCGCCGGCGACGACGGGAGCGGCGACGCGTCCCAACCGGCGACGGCGACGACGACGCAGCATCCAGACCAGACGCCAAAGGACTAGCCGCTCGTCGGCGTACCTCCGTTCCACCGGAGCAGGCGCTCGGCAGGTCCACTTCCAGGGGGCGAAGCTTGGGGGCGCGGCCCTTCAAGGTTCTGGTCGCGATGGAGCTTCTGGGGGGCATAGGAACCTGGCGTGTGTGCTGGCGATCGACGCCCGCGCCCTATTCGCTCTCCCGAGGGTCTTGCTAAGCTTGAGTTCTGGGCTTCTTGTCGGTCTCGAAGACCGGTCGAGTAGAAGCCGGAATTGCTTCGTGAGAGGAGGGATAGAGATGAAGACCTACGCGATCTTGTTGTTGGCCGTCGCTGTCGCGGCCTGTTCTCCGAAGACCTCGAGCAACAATTCTGCAGCGACCTCTTCTGGCCCTCCGCCCGCCCCGCCCGCGGCGCCCGTCGCGCTTGCCCCGGGAGCCTCGATCACCACGCCCGCCGCGGCGACCGTGGGGATGACCGTCACCGGGCAAATCGTCGCCAACGGGCCGAGCAATTTCTATCGCTTCAGCTATGGCGGCAAGCTGCGGGACATTGTCCTGGTGCGACTGGAGAACAAGTCGACCACGCTGAGGCCGGAGTTCAAGGTCTACAACGCTGACCGCTCGCAGCTGTTCGACAAATACGACGGCACGCCCGGCGCCAGCGTGGAGCAGCCGCTGAGCCTCGATCCGGGCCAGACAATCTACGTCGAGGTGGCGCCCTACAGCTCTGTCGGCGCCTACCAGCTCTCGGCGATCGCGCAGAACGCCTACGACGCCAACGAACCCAACGACGACGTGCTTACGGCGACGCCGGTCAAGTTCAGCGAGGCGGTCGAAGGGAGCATCATGGACGACAAGGACTTCGACTGGTTCCATGTCAGCGCCGCGACCAGCGGCAAGGTCACCGTCGTCCTGGAGAACCTCTCCTCGACGCTGAGGCCGGATGTAAAAGTCTATTCCGCGAACAAATCCCAGATCATTGAGAAATACGATGGCACGCCTGGCGCAGATCTCGACTTCAACGTCGATGTAGACGCCGGGCGGGACTTCTACGTGGAAGTCGTGCCCTACGGCAGCATCGGCAAGTACCGGCTGACGACCCGGCCGGCCGTCCATGCCGCCGATATGGCCGCGGCGCTCAAGGCCAACGGTCTCATCGATCTCTATGGCGTCTATTTCGACACCGACCAGACGAGCATCAGACAGGCGAGCGCGACGACGCTTGGCGAGGTGGCGGCCCTGCTCAAGAGCGACCCCTCGCTCAGGCTGGAGATCTCCGGCCACACCGACAACAGCGGCGCGAAGGCTCACAACATGACGCTGTCTGAGGGCCGAGCGGACGCCGTCGTGGCGTGGCTGGTCGGCCAGTACGCGATAGACGCAAGCCGGTTGGTCGCCAAAGGCTACGGCGATACGAAGCCGGTCGCTCCCAATGACACTCCCGCCAACATGGCGAAGAACCGGCGGGTCGAGCTACGCAAGATCTGAGGGCAGGGTCGGCGCGGTCCGCCGAATTCGACCAAAGCAGTCTCTCCCAACGGGTGTCCCCCGAACCCCAGGTCTCTCTTTGCGGTAGCGCGGCTGGCGCAATGGTGCTGAAGTGCTTGCGTGTAGGCGTGGCCTTCTGGCGGGCATGACAGGCGTCGCCGCGTAGCATTCCAGTGAACTGACTCCTGCGATTGGCCGGTCCAGTCAACGCCGCCCCTGCCGGTGCTCGGCGCCTCACGCGCGCCGAGCTCGGGGAGATGGGATGGGCGATCCGTTCTCGTCGGCCGGTGGACCTCTCGGCGCCGCAGTCACGGCCTCCTTGCGCCGCACCCTTAGGGCGATCGCGATCCTGGCGGCGATTGCGCTGCTGGCGTCACCGCCGATGGGACGAGAAGGCGCTCACGCCCAGGACACGCCAGGCGCGCGGCCGTCCGACGCCGCATCCCATCCCGATACGCCGGCCCCTGACGACGAGAAGCGGGGACGCAAGCCCGACGATCAGTCAGAGCTGCATCGCCGAATTCAGGCGCTCGGCGAGCCGGAAAAACCGCCGGCCGCCGGCGACGAGCCGGGCGAGCCGCCGCCAATCAGTGTCGAAGAGGTTCAAGACAAAGGGACGGGAACGGATAGGGGCTCGGACGACCCGAAGACGACGGGCGGCGACGCCACCAGCACCCAGACGCGCACGCGGGACGGCAAGTGTACGATAGCGGTGACGTTCGGCGTGCGCGTTTTCGGGCCGAATGCTCAGAATGACGAAGGCCTCACGATTCCTTTTGCAGGCGCGCAAGCCAACATGGTCATTCCAACCAACGGTCACGTCGGGCTGCCGGTCAGGAACTTGCGCGTCGGGCCATTGCCCGGGGTCGCCACCTTCACCTTTCTCCGAGGCGCCGCTGGCGCCGACGACGTCACGCCGAAGAAACCCTCCTACGTTTTCGCCCTGCACAATGCGAACGACGTCGCACAGTTCAACAAAGGGATCGAGGCGCCGGGTCTATACGCACCGGACGGGATGGACGACAAACATCCCACTGTGGCCGAGCGGATCAAGGTCGTCGCCAGCTACAAGGCCGACAGCCTGCCCGCGGCGTGCCAAGTGGAAGGCGAGATCGTCGTCAAATGGACCTGGAACGGCAAGCCGGATACCGGAAACTTCGATGGGTTCAAGAAGAATTGGGTGCAACCGGACACGAAGAACAACGGGCCAGACCCGAAGGTGTGGGTCAAAGTAGACAAGAGTATCATCGACGAGACGACCGGTTTTCCTGGAAAAATCAACAAGGCGACAGAGACCTTTGTGGTGTTCAAGGTCACCGACCAGTTCGGTTGTTGCAAGACAAAGGGTCGAAACTACGCCATCGTTCAATTCGTGCGTCACAGATGGAAACTGGGCAATGGGAATCCTCAGGACGACGGATGGAATCTCGACGGTTCGTCGACACAGTCCGAGCGGCACAGGCAGGGTCTCTCCTACGATCCAACGTACACGAACCATCCTGGCGAGGCGAAGAATGACCTAGTGCAACTGGGGCCCTGGGACGGTCAGGACAAGCCGGATCCGGCCGTCGCGGTGCTCGACTTTCCGGGTCTCCTGGCGCCGCAGCATGCGATGTTTGGCAAGGAGGGCGGGTGGATCCAGTGGGAGTTTCTGACCCTCCTGGTCTGCGTTGAGCAGCCGCCGACTGAAACCAAGTATCTTGCGTCCGGCCAAGTCGAGGCGATGGCTCACTACATCATCAAGCGAACCTACGCGGAGGGCGATCCGACGCCCGTAGTGGTGAGTAAAGAGCCCAAGCAAACGACCGAAGAGTGGCCAATAGATCCGAAAGTAGGTCATTCGGAGTCCTTCAAGGCCTGTGTGTCACTCAGGAGCCTACTCGAGAAGTATGGCGATGACTTGATGCAGGCCTTCAAGCACCCCCAACCTCACGTCATCAAATTGAAGCCTGAGAGCAATCCGAAGCCAAAAGGGGAGTGATCCCGACCGTCGTCGATCGGCGCCGCCCTCGCGCAGGCGACGTTTTTTGCGGCCATCGGTCGGCCCTCGTCGGCGAGGTGGCGACTACGCCGGCACGCCAGGCGCGCTCTCTTCGTCGATGACCGTGGTCCAGCGTTCGATGAGGCTCCCGGCCGGCTCTGCGCGAACCTCCTTCATCAGTCCGTCAATGTAGTCGCGATAGTCGCCGTCCATGCCGGCGCGCGCCAGCCTCCAGGCCGCGCGATACGCCGGATTTCTCATCAGCCCCCTGAGGGTCAGCTCGTCCGTCGCCCAGCCGTGCGCGTCCAGCGTCTTGGCCCGGAACTGCAGGAACGAGTCCTCGTAGTTCCAAAAGCAGGCGCAGGCGAAGGCGTAGAACGCGAAGATCTTCGCCGGATCCTTGGCGGTGTCGGCGTCGCCTGCGCGCGTGATGGTTTCGCTGAGGCCCGGCTCGGTCATCTTCATCAGAATGTCCACCGTCCTGGCGCTGCGACCCTGCTGCATCAGCGACCGCTGGTTCACGTTCGCCTGCCGCATCTGCAGCGACAGGAAGACAAACGAAAACACCACCGCGACGCCGCTGACGAAGCTGCCGACCGATGCAAGATCCGAAAGTGACATGCCCGCCCCGCTGGCTCTGTTCCAAGCGACGATAGCCCATTTCACCGGCGAAGGCGGCGGACGTCCTTGACACCGGCGCCATCGAGCGTGAACATCCGCCATCGTTCACCGCGCCTCGCGGTGGGCCGCGGGAAATGAGTACCGCGGTAGGTTGAACGCTCTGGCTTTCTAAGTCAGGGCGGGAAATCTGCCGCGGGGCCGTCAATGGAGACGGACTCGTGACCTCAACTTCCACAACTCTCTCACCTGCGGAAATCCAGCAGTTCAACGACCATGGCTATGTGTTTGTCAGGGGTGCGTTCGCCTCGGACGACGCCCTGGCCATGCAGGACGAGTGGTGGGCGGAGCTGACCGCCACCCACGGCGTCCGGCGGGGCGAGCGCGCGACCTGGCGCCAGCCCCGCGGCGACCTGAAACAGGCCAAGAAGAGCCCGATCCAGGCGATGATGGCCACGGCCAAGGTGCTGGGCGTGATCGACGATCTGCTGGGCGCGGGCGCCTGGCCCATGCCGCGCCACTGGGGCCGCGTGCTGACCACCTTCCCGGAGGCGGGCGACTGGTTCCTGCCGACGGAGCTTTGGCATTCGGACAGTCCCCCCGACTGGCACCGCGATGCGCTGAACGGTGTCTTCGTCGCCAGCTTCATCGGCGAGGTGGCGCCTGGAGGCGGCGGCACCCTGATCGTCTCGGGCTCGCACCGATTGCTGAAAGAGCACGACGCGTCGCTGACGCCAGACGAGCGGCGGAGCGCCATCAGGCAACGCATCGAACGCTTCTACCGCTCGCACCCCTGGCTGATGATGCTGAGCGGCAGGGCGCCCTCGCCGCCCGATCGGATCGGCGCCTTCATGGACGTCGCGACCGAGGTGGGGGGCGTGCCGGCGCGGGTCGTCGAACTCACCGGCGAGCCTGGCGACATGGTGTTCGCCCACCCGACCATCGTCCATAGCGTAGCGCCCAACCGCGGGACCCAGCCCCGCTTCATGCGCATCGCGCAGGTGATCACCCATCGGTGCCTCGCCTACCGCACCGGCAAAGCGCGGCCGCCCGCCTAGCGTGCGATTCAGACGTCGTGAGATTGCCGGCTTGGGGCGCGTTGCCGGCGTGACATGATCGCCCGACGAGCGCAGTCTGCCGCGACATCCAGGGATCGGAGGCGGCCGATGTTCGACCTTCAGGACTTCATCGAAAGCTGTCGGCAGGTCGCGAGCGGGCCGCATGGGCCAAAGCAGGTGCTGGACCTGATGCGCGCCGCGGTCGCCGAGCCCGAGGCGCTCAAGGCGGCGATCACGCCGCTCGACGGCAAGGTCGGGGTGCTGGATGCGCCCATCTTCCGCTCAGCGGATATGCTGGTCCTGAACGTCACCTTGCGTCCAAGGGTGCTCAGCATCCCGCACGATCACACGATGTGGGCGGTGATCGGCATCTATCAGGGCCAGGAGAACAACACCTTCTACCGCCGCGCCGGCGCTGGCCTCGAGAAGACCAACCACCGCGAAGTCGTCGCCGGCGAAGCGATCCTGCTGGGCGCCGACGTCATCCACGCGATTGAAAATCCGCTCGCCGCGCCGACGCTGGGCCTGCACGTCTACGGCGGCGACCTGCTGGCCGCAAAGCGCAGCATGTGGAGCCCGCACACCGGCCAGGAGCATCCCTACGACGTGCCCCAGTTCTACCAGTGGAGCAAGGAACAGGCGCTGATGGCCCGGGCCGTCTAGGCCGCGCCCGGCCAAACCTTGCGGAGCCTCAAGGCCCGCAGAGCCGGAACCAATCCTGCAAGCTGCGCGCCACGAAGTCGTCGAGCCGGCCGTGAGGTTCGAGCCCCCATTGGACCACCGCGCCGTGGAACTGGGCGTCGAGCAGTTGCGCCGCCCGGTCGGCGGCGATGCGCATCGGCGGAAGGCGCTTCACGATCGCCGCCCGGAACAGCTTGAACCGTTGGTGCGACAGGCGGTTGAGGGCCGGATCGCGAATGTCCTCCCGCAGCCAGAGCAGATGGTCGGCGAGGCTGGGGTTGTCGCCGAAGAGCTTGGTCGCGTCGCTGTAGATGCGGATGACGACGTCTGCGCCAACGCCGGCCGGCAGGTTCTCGACCCAGACGACGAAGCGCTCGTTGTCGCGGGCGAAGGCGCGCTCGATCAGCGTTTGCTTGTCCCCGAACCGCTGCAGCAGCGTCGCCGGGGAGACGCCGACCTCCCTGGCGAGGTCCGCCAGCGTGAACCCGCCCGGGCCGGCGCTGGCCATCAGCGGCAACGCGCGGTCGAGGACCTCCTCGTCGCTGATCGACTTGTGTCTGGTCACTTCGGCGCCGTCGCGAGCGCGACCCAGGCGGCGAGGCAGGCCAGCTTCTGTTCCTTCCGCCACGGTGGGCCAACGTCGGCGCCGAAAGCCTTGAGGCGGGCGTCGAGGTCGGCTGACGACAAGCGGAGCTGTGCGGACGCGCGCTCGGGAAGGGACTTCTCGTCCAACTCGGCGGCGTCGAGGCCGACACGGCCGAACGCGAACCGAAGGGCCTCGCGCACGGCGAGCCCTTCGGTGACCGGCGGATGTTCCGGCGCGGAGAGACTGTGCGCGAGGAGGTCGGTCATCCAGCCAGCGCGATTGATCAGCAGCGCCGCGACGACCGGATCGTATCCGACGTCCCGCGCCTTGCGGATGACTTCGGCCAGGCTGTTCGCCGCGAGCTGATCCTGGCGCCGGCGCCCTTCGGCGACGGCGGCCGCGGCTTCGAGCGACGGTGCGCCGCCCGGGCCGCGCTCCATCTCGTAGGCGACGTGATAGGGCTCCAGAGACAGGCGGTCTCCCTCGGCGGCCGTCGCCAGAAATGTAGACAGCATGGCGCGAGGCGCGGCCGCCTCGAGGGCGACGCCGACGACCACGGCGCCGCCGCGGAGCGCTCGAAACCCGAGCCCGATCCGGATCGCCGCGCTTGCGCCCGCCGACGTCATGCGAGCGCCGCCGGCGCCAGGCCGGGGCCTACGCCTTCGAGGCCGAGAGCCTTCGCCAGCAGCACCGCCAGTTCGCGCCGCGCCGGATCCTGGTGGATCTGGCAGTACCGCGCCCAAACCAGGAACCGCCCTTGCTCGTCGAGCGGTGGCTTGGCGGCGAGCGCGCTCACCTGCGCGTCGAACATCCGCGGGAAATCGGGGACGGCGCCATCGACATCGGTGAAGCCGTACTCCCGCGCGAGGTCGGAGGCGAACCAGATCAGCCCGGCCTTCCGCCGGACCTGCGGATCGGCCGCCAAGGCGGCTGCCGCGCGGCCGACGAGGCCCGGAGTCTCCGACTCCGCGAAGTACGGATCCTTGGCGATCGCATCGCGCCAATTGTCCTCGCCGACGCCAAAATGCTCGAGCACCGCTTCGGAGCGCAGGAAGCCCGGCGACAGAGCCAGCGCGGTGACGCCGGTTTGCGCCAGTTCCATGGCCATGCCGTAGGCGAGACGCGCCAGCGCGGCTTTGACGAGGTCGTAGAGGATGTGCCCGCGATAGCCCGCGAAATGGCCATCGATCACCTCGACGATGAGGCCGCGGTTGGCCTCGACCATCAAGGGCGCCAGGCGCCGGCAGGTGATCACGTGGCTGATCAGAGTCTGGTCGAGATAGGCGTGGACCTTGGCGAGGTCGAGTTCCCAGAACCGTCCCGACCAGTCGATCAGGGGATCGCCGCCCCAGATGCTGTTGACCAGCACGTCGAGGCGACCGGCTTCGGTTCGGATGCGGTCGGCGAGGCGCTCCACCTCATCCTCGCGCGTATGATCGACCCGCACCGCGACGGCGCGACCGCCGGCCTCGTCGATCAGCGCGGCGGTCTCGTCGATGGTCTCGGGGCGATCCATGCCCTTTGGATGACCCACCGCGCTGCGCCCCGTGCAGTAGACGAGAGCCCCGCCTTCTGCGAGCGCCCGCGCGATGCCGCGGCCAGCGCCCCGCGTCGCGCCCGCCACCAGAGCGACCTGGCCGTCGAGCGGCCTTTCTTTGACGGTCATGTTCGCCGATCCTCGCCATCGGTTCGACAAGCCGGCATACATAAATGATGCATCATTTATGAGTCAAGCGGCTCGGAAACGACCCGCAAGGCGGCTCGCCGGTCTCCGACCGCCGGCGCCTTGCCGCCCTATCCCTTCAGCTGCGAGGCGATGTATTTGCGCACGCCCTCGCCGTAGGGCGGGCGCAGGGCCTTCATCGGGCCGAGATCGTTCTTCAGCTGGCGGTAGATCGACTTCCTGTGGCTGAACTCGCGGAAGCCGTCGACGCCATGGTAGCTGCCCATGCCGGACGGACCGACGCCGCCGAAGGGCAGGTCCTCCTGGGCCACGTGGAAGATCACGTCGTTGACGGTGACCCCGCCTGACGTCGTGCGCTCCAGCACCCGCGCCTCCTCGGCCGCGTCCTGGCCGAAGTAGTAGAGCCCCAGCGGCCGCTCGTGCTTGTTCACATAGGCGATGGCCTCGTCCATGGTCCGATAGGTCATCACCGGCAGCACCGGACCGAAGATCTCCTCCTGCATCACCGCCATGTCGTCGGTGGGATTGAGGATCAGGGTCGGCGGGATCTTGCGATGCTCCTGCTGGGCGAAGTCCTCGTCGGCCGGATTGATCTCCACCACCTCGGCGCCGCGGGCGCGGGCGTCCTCCACATAACCCCGGATGCGGTCGTAGTGCCGATCGGCGATGATCGAGGTGTAGTCGGGGTTGTCCTTCATGGTCGGGAACATGGTGGCGACGGCGGACCTGGCGGCGGTGACGAAGGCGTCCAGTTGGTCCTCGGGCGCGATCACATAGTCGGGGGCCAGGCAGATCTGGCCGGCGTTGAGGGTCTTGCCGGCCATAACCCGGGCCGCGGCGGTGGCGTAGTCGGCCGAGCGGCCGAGGATCACCGGGCTCTTGCCGCCCAGTTCCAGGGTGAGCGGGGTCAGGTTCGGCGCGGCGGCCGCCATTACGTGGCGGGCGACGCCGGTGGCGCCGGTGAAGACCAGATGGTCGAAGGCGAGGCCGGCGAAGGCCTGGCCGACCTCCGGTCCGCCGGTGAAAACGGCGATCTCCTCCTCCGAGAACGCCTCGGCGAACATCTTGGCCATCAGGGTGGAGGTGGCGGGGGTGTATTCGGAGGGCTTGATCATCGCCCGGTTGCCCGCCGCCAGGATCCCGGCCAGCGGGGCGAAGGTGAGATTCACCGGGAAGTTCCACGGGCTGATCACGCCGATCACGCCCTTGGGCTGGAACTGCACCTCCGCCTTGGCGCCCAGCATGCCCAGCAGCGCGGGCGTGGTCTTGCGCTTCTCCGGCTTCATCCAGGCCTTGAGGTTGGCCTTGGCGTGCTTCAGCGGCCCGATCGAGCCGGCGACGTCGGTGACGCCGCTGACCTCCGCCGCGCGGTTGCCGAAGTCGTGGTTGAGCGCCCGAACGATCTCGGCCTGATGCTTGATCAGGACATTGATGCAGCGGTCCAGTCGGCCGATCCGGGTCTCGGCGCTGGGGGCGCCGTCGCGGATGTGCGCCGCCTTCTGCGCGCGCAGCACGTCCTCCATCGCTTCGGCGGGATCGACGGGTTCGTTGGAATTGGCCAGGCTCACGGCGGATTTCCTTCGCATTCGGCGGGCGCGGGGCCCGAGATGGGCGCAACCGTGCTCCAGAGCAGAGCGAACGGCAAGGAAAGCGCCGTTCGGGCGCGCTTCTCCGCACCACAGAGGGCTTGCTTGTCAATCCCCGGCGATCCTGGCGGCCATCCGACGACGTAACTTTTTGCCCTCGCCCGTTCGTCCTATGAATGAGGTGAGGAGGCGATTATGGGCGTGACCGAGATCAACATTGTCGCCGAGCGCCTCATCGAGACCCAGGCCAGCCGTCGTTGGACGCCGGCTGAACTTCGCCCTGCGCTCAGCCAGCCAGCGATTCCACCCAGTGAGCGATAGCCATCCACTGGGGTGTGAAGCTGATCGGCAGCGAGATGATCTGCACCCCGAGCAGGATCGCGCCGCCGACCAGGTAGACCGGGTGCGGCCGGCCGCGCGTGCGCCAGTCGTAGATCATCGCCGCCACGATCAGGAGATCGGCCACGAACGCCGGGGGGATGGAAACGAAGACGCCTGGCGGCACCACCACGCCTGGCGCCATCACCGCGGCGAAGGGGCGGGCGATCGCCGCGTGCGCCGGCGGGATCATCGCCAGGATCATCAGCCGCTTGTGGATCTCCGGTCGCCGGACATTGAGCAGCGCCGCGACGATGAAGCCGGCGAAGACGATCAGTTCGCCCAGGGAAACGATGGCGAACCGCCGGGCCTGGTCGCCCAGCCCCAGGCTCTCGCCGACCTTGATGGCGTTGATCTGAGCCAGGACGATGGTGAACGCCATGGCCGTCGCCAGCGACACGCCCGCCACGCCCCACGCCCGGTGATCGGCGAGCCGCCTGTCCGCCACCCGCTTGGTCTGAAAGAAGACAAACAGGGTCCAGGAGAAGAACAGCGCGCCGTGGACGTAGAGGATCGGCCTGCCGGTGAAGGTCCCCGCGCCGAGCTTGGCCCAGAAGCTTGGGATGAACCCGAGAAAGGCGATGGCGATGAAGACCGCGCCCATCCAAACGTAGAACCGACGCCCCTGGCCGTGGGCCGCTTCCGCCGTCGTCGCAACCATGTGAGTCACCCCAAGCGCCGTCAGCTTGGCGCCCGGGGCCGACCCGGTCCAGCGATTGCGGAATCTAGGCTGCGGGCTCGGCCAGCGGGTAGCGGAAGGCCCAGAACTTGGCCATCAGGAAGGTCGAGGCGGGGACCACCAGCACCACCGGGACCAGCGCCAGCTTCAGCGGCCAGCCGAAGAAGCGGGTGAAGACGAAGATGATGGAAAGGTTGATCGCCAGACCGGCCAGCGAGATCACCGCGAACCTGGCGAACTGCGGCCCGTGCATCACCGGCCGGCGGAAGGTCAGCAGGCTGTTGCCGACGTAGGAAACGCCCACCGACGAGAGATAGCCGGCGACGCTGGACCAGATCGGTCCAAGGCCGCCGAAGCGCTGCGCGGCCAGCGCCGCGAAATAGTGGGTGACGGTGGCCATCAGGCCGACGACGACGAAGAAGTTCACTTCGCGGACGACGGTCGGGAGCTTCACTTGGGCCGCCGGGCGATGAGGATGATCGAGACCCCGAAGGGCAGCGGCGCGCGCTTAAGCCAGCTAAGCTCGGCGCCGAAGAGACCGGTCAGCACCGCGTTCAGCGGCGCGGGCGGCAGGGCGTCGTCGTCGGCGCTCCTCGAGCCGGTGAGCATTTTCGCCAGGCGGATCGCCGCGATCGGCGGGAAGAGCACGGTGTTGAAGTAGCTGGCTGTCACCACCTCCAGGCCGGCCTCCAGGAACAGTGCGCGGTAGGGCGCCAGGCGATAGCGGCGCTTGTGATGGTGCAGTTCGTCGTGCCGGCTCCACATCCACGGCTGGGCCGGGACGGTGGTGGCCATGTAGCCGCCGGGCTTGACCAGCTTGGCGAGCGCCGCCACCGACGCTGCGTCCTCGTCCACGTGCTCGATCACGTCGAAGGCGCAGACCAGGTCGAAGCTCGCCGGCTCGAACGGCAGGCCGTCCGGCAGTCGCCCGCCCTTGACGCAGACGCCGGTCTTCTCCTGCGCGTAGGCCCGGGACTCCTCGTCCGGCTCCATGGCCGTGACCTCGCCGAAGCTGGCCAGCATGGCGAGGTTGCCTCCCGGCCCGCAGCCGACCTCCAGCACGCGCGCGGGCTTGGCGAGATCCAGGCCGGCGATGAGGCCGGCGATGATCTTGCGGCGGGCCTTGAACCACCAGTGGTCGGCCTCGATCAGCCGCATGCGGTCGTAGATCTGGCGGTCCATCAGTCGTCGAAACCGACGCGGGCGCGGACCACGTAGATCGGCCGGCCCTTCACCTCCTGATAGAGCCGCCCGACGTATTCGCCGAGCACGCCGAAGGCCAGCATCTGCACGGCGAAACCCAGCAGCATCACCACCATCAGCGAGGCGTAGCCCGGCACTTCGCGGCCGACGATCAGGGTGCGGACGGTCAGCACGATCGCGGCGATCACCGCCAGCGCCGCGCCGCCGAGCCCCAGCGAGGTCCACATGCGCAAGGGCGCGGTGGAAAACGAGGTGATGCCGTCCAGAGCGAAGCGCCAGAGCCTCAGGTAGCCGAAGGAACTGGTCCCGGCCGCGCGTTCCGGCCGCACGTAGGGGACGCCCACCTGGCGGAAACCGACCCAGGCGAAGAGACCCTTCATGAACCGGTTGCGCTCGGGAAGGGCTTTCAGCGCGTCCACCACCTGCCGGTCCATCAGCCGGAAATCGCCGGCGCTCTCGGGGATGTCGAGGTCGGAGACCCAGTTGAAGATGCGATAGAACAGCCCCGCGGTGGTGCGCTTCATGTGGCTGTCGCTGCTGCGGTCGACGCGGGCGCCATAGACGACGTCGTAGCCCTCTTCCCACTTGGCGATGAACTCGGCGATCAGCTCGGGCGGGTCCTGCAGGTCGGCGTCGATGGGGATCACCATGTCGCCGCGCGCCGCGTCGATGCCGGCGGTGAGCGCCGCCTCCTTGCCGAAGTTGCGGGCGAGCGCGATGACCTTGACCTGCGGGTCGCGGGCGGCGCGCAGCAGCAGGCCCGCCAGGGTGGCGTCGCGGCTGCCGTCATCGACGCAGACGATCTCGACGCTGACGCCCAGGTTCGCCGTCGCCGCCTCGATCCGATCGAAGAAGACCTCCAGCACCTCGATCTCATTGTGCATCGGCGCAACGATGGAAAGACGCTTGCCGGCGCGGCTGCGGGGCGTGAGGGCGGCGGAGGCGGGTTGGACGACCGCTTCGATCTTGCTCTCTTTGTTCACGGCGCCGACGTCTCCGCCCCTAGGAGGAAGCATACCATCAGGGGAGATGGTTAAGGGAGTGCGCTTCAGGGCCGCGCCTGCGCTCGCCTTCAGGCTTGACGCCGCCCGCCAACCAGGGTCGAGAACGACGGCTAAGGGGACCTCGCCGATTTCACTTTCCGCCGCCTTCAACCCCCGCCTCGCCCGCGCAGCCCAGGCGCGGGTGACGCTCGACTTCGCCGTCGCCGCGCTCGCGGCGATCGCGCTGATGAGCGTGGCCAGCTTCTCGCCCAGCGTCTTCACCGACGGCGACACCAACTGGCACGTGGCCGCCGGCCGCTGGATCATCGAGCACGGCCTGGTCCCCGCCACCGATCCCTTCTCCTACACCTACGCCGGCAAGCCCTGGCTGGCGCACGAATGGCTGGCGGAGGCAGCCATGACTCTGGCCTGGTACGCGGCGGGCTGGAGCGGGGTGGTGCTGCTGGTGGGCGCGGCGGCGGGCGCGGCCTATGCGATGATCGCCGCGGAGCTGCGGCTCTGGATGGGTCCGGTCGGTCAGGTGATCGGCCTCGTCTTGAGCTTCGCCTGCCTGGACGCGTTTCTCTACGCGCGGCCGCACATCCTGGCGCTGCCGCTGCTGATCTTCTGGACCCGCGGCCTCTTGGCGGCGAGGCGAGCGGGGCGCGCGCCGCCGCTTGCCCTCGCGCCGCTGATGATCGTCTGGGCCAACCTGCACGCCAGCTACATCTTCGGCCTGGCGATCGTCGGCCCCTTCGCCCTGGAGGCGCTGATCGAGGCCAAGGACAAGGTCGGCCCGTTGCGCGACTGGACGATCTTCGGCCTTGCCTCGCTGGCGTTCGCGCTGGTGACGCCGCACGGGATCGAAGGGCTGATCTTCCCCTTCATGGTCCTGACCATGAAGATCCTGCCCAATATCCTGGAGTGGCGCAGCGCCACCTTCGATCGGCCGACCCTGTACGAGGGCGCGCTGGTTGCGACCCTGTTCCTGGGGCTGTGGCGCGGCCTGCGCGTGCCGCCGCTGCGCCTGCTGCTGCTCGTGGCGCTGACCCACATGGCGCTGCAGCACATCCGCCAGCAGGCGGTGCTGGCGGCGCTGGCGCCGTTGCTGCTGGCCGAACCGTTCGGCCGCTCGCTGCAGCCGGACCGGCAGGGCCCACGGTTGGCCCAGGCCATTCCCTGGCCGGACCTGCGCCGCTGGCTGCCGGTTCCGGCGATCATCGCCGCCGTCCTCGCTCTTGGCGTCGTCGGCGCGCGGCTGGCCTGGCCGGTGGTGCGGCGCGACAACGCCAACGTGCCGGTGAGCGCCATGGCCCATGTGCCGCCCGAGATCGCCCGCCAGCACGTGTTCAACGAGTACGCCTTCGGCGGCTATCTGATCTTCAAGGGCGTCCACCCCTACATCGACGGCCGCGCCGACATGTACGGCGACGACTTCGTGCGCGAGTACCTGGCGATCATGGAGGGCGTGCAGCCGGACGCCGCGCAGGCGTTCAAGCGCTGGGGGATCCGCTGGACGATCCTTTCGCCCCGCGACGAGCTGGTGCGCCAGCTTGACAACTCCCCCAAGTGGCGGCGGCTCTACGCCGACGATTTCGCGGTGGTGCACGTGGCCGTTGACCCGCCGCCGCCCCCCAGACCCAAGGCTGGATGAACGATGCGACTGCTGATTTTCGAGGGGGCCTACAAACGCGTCGGCGAGGCGATGGCGCCCTTCGCCGGTCAGCTGGAGCTGATGCTGATCGACCGCGAGGGCAAGATCACCTGCGGCGGCGAGACCTTCACCACCGACACCGCCCAGCCAGAGGCCGCCTGGGCCAGCGGCGACATGTATTCCAGCCGCGCCCAGCGCGACCTGATGATCGCCCTCCTGAAATCCTCGGCCCTGCGCTGGGTCCACAGTGGCGCGGCGGGGTTCGACCACCCGGTGTTCGGCCAGATGGTGCAGAGGGGCGTGCGGCTGACCACCAGCCACGGCCAGGCCATCAGCATCGCCGAATTCGTCCTGGCCGAAGTGCTCGGGCGCCTCCAGCGCCTGACCGAACGGCGGCGCGAGCAGGCGGAGGGCCGCTGGACGCGGCTGCCGTTTCGCGAAGTGATGGGGAGCCAGTGGCTGGTGATCGGCTTTGGCGCCATCGGCCAGGCGGTGGCCGAGCGCGCCCGCGGCTTTGGCGCGAAGGTCACCGGCGTGCGCCGCAACCAGGACCCGCACCCCCTGGCCGACCGGATCGTCCCGCTGGAGGCCGCGGCCGGCCTGGCGGGCGAGGCCGACGTGGTGGTGCTGAGCGCGCCCCTGAACGCGGCTACGCGGCACGTGGTGGACGCCGCGTTCCTGGCGGCGATGAAGCCGGGGTCAGTGCTGGTGAACGTGGGCCGCGGCGGGCTGATCGACGAGCCGGCGCTGATCGCGGCGCTGGACAAAGGGACGCCGGAACACGCGGTGCTCGACGTCTTCGAAACCGAGCCGCTGCCGGCGGAAAGCCCGCTATGGCGCCATCCGCGCGTCAGCCTCAACCCGCACGCCTCGGCGTTCGGGTCGGGGACGACGTCCCGTAATGACGCGGTGTTCGTGGAGAACCTGCGCCGCTACCTCGCCGGCGAAGCGTTGATCAGCGAGATCGAGGCGAAGGACGTGGTCGGCTAGCCGCCCCTGGCGTGGGGACGGCAGCGCTAGAGCCTTTTAGCCTCAAGTGGAATCACTTGAGGCGGCCAAAAGGCTCTAAACTCAAGAGTCTTAGAGCGCGATGGGCGCCGAAAGTAGTTCCCACTTTCGGCTATCGCGCTCTAGTGGACGAAGATCAGGAAAATCTCGTAGGCGCACCAGGCCCACGCGGCGATCCCGGCGGCGGCCAGAACCGTCTCCAGCTTGGCCCGGCGGTCGGCCGCACGGCGCCCCATCGTCCGGGGGGACCGGACCCTGGGCTTTTGTTCGCTGAACATCCAAGGGTGAGTAGCCATTGTTCGAAACCGGGACAGGTGAAACTTACCGAAACGTTCACAGGCAAGAGCGGCGCCGCCGCCGCTTGCGCCTGAGGCTGGACGCCGCGGGCTCAAGGGGTATCGTCCCGCTCGCACGGGGAGGCGACCATGAGATCCAGATCACGGTTTGGCGCGGCGGCGATGTCGATCGCCGGCGGTTTGCTGGCCGCCTCGGCGGCGCTGGCGGGCGATCCGATGCCTGGCATGGGGCCGATGACCGGGATGATGATGGCCCCGATGCCGGCGGTCTATCAGGGCCAGGCGGACAAGCCCGGCGCGCCGGTGTTCAAGGGCCTTGGCGCCCACAAGCACCCGATCAGCACCAAGAACCCCAAGACCCAGATGTACTTCGACCAGGGCGTCAACCTGATGTTCGGGTTCAACCACGCCGAGGCGATCCGATCGTTCCGCGAGGCCGCCAGGCTCGATCCCGACTGCGCCATGTGCTGGTGGGGCGTGGCGGTGGCGCTGGGTCCCAACATCAACCTGCCGATGCCGGACGACGCGGTGGCGCCGGCCTGGCAGGCGCTGGGCAATGCGCGCTCGCTGGAGGCCAAGGCCAGCCCCGAGGAGCGGGCCTGGATCGAGGCCCTGGCCAAGCGCTATTCGAAGGATCCCAAGGCCGACCGCCACGCCATGGACGAGGCCTACGCCGGCGCCATGGGCGAGCTCTGGCGCGCCTATCCGGACGACCTCGACGCCGGAACCTTCTACGCCGAGGCGATGATGGACACCCAGCCCTGGGACTACTGGCAGCTGGACGGGGTGACGCCCAAGGGCCACGCGCTGGACATCGTCTCCACCCTGGAAGGGATCATCAAGCGCGATCCCAACCATCCAGGCGCCTTGCATCTCTACCTCCACGCGGTGGAGGCGACGACGACGCCCGAGCGGGCCGAAGCGGCCGCCGACCGCCTGCTGGTGCTGATGCCGGGGGCTGGCCACATCGTTCACATGCCCTCGCACATCTACTATCGCGTGGGCCGCTACGCCGACGCCGCACGGGTCAACGTGCTGGCCGCCAAGGTGGACGAGGACTACATCGCCGAGTGCAAGGCGCAGGGCTACTACCCGGCCGGCTACTACGCCCACAACATCCATTTCCTGTGGACGTCCAGCGAGATGCTGGGCCGCTACGGCGCCTCGCTGGACGCGTCGCGGCGGCTGGTGAAGGCGGTGGACGCGGTGAACCTGGCCAAGCAGCTGCCGCTGGGCGAACTCTACGCCTTCACCCCCATCGCCACCCTGGTGCGGTTCGGCAAGTGGGACGCCGTGCTGGCCGAGCCGGCGTTCCCGGACGAGCTGAAGCTGGACCGCGCGGTCCAGCTCGACGCCCGGGCGCTGGCCTTCGCCAACAAGGGCGATCTGAAGCAGGCGGCGGCCGCCAGGACCGATCGGGCGGCCCTGGCGGCCGGCGACTGGGCCAAGTACGACGCCGCGAGCATGCCGGGGTCGATCATGGCCCAGCTGGCGCTGGCGCTGGCCGACGGCGAGATCGCCCGCGCGTCCGGCGATGTGGCCGGCGCGGTGGCCAGCTACCGCAAGGCGCGCGGCATCGAGCAGTCGCTGCCCTACACCGAGCCGCCGTGGTGGCATCAACCGGTGAGCCACGTGCTGGGCGCGGCGCTGCTGGCTGCGCACCAGCCGGCCGAGGCGCAGGCGGTCTATGAGGAGAGCCTGAAGGGCTACCGCCAGGACGGCTGGGCGCTCTTTGGCCTCGCCCAGGCCCTGGACGCCCAGGGCAAGACCGCCGAAGCGACCGCGGCCCGGGCGCGGTTCACCGATGCCTGGAAGATGGCTGACGTGACCCTGACCTCGTCGCGGTTCTGAAGCGTCAGTCCGGCGCCCTGCTCGCCTTCACCTCTTTGCTTGTCATCCCGGTTGGAAGCTCGCGCCAGCGAGCTGGAAGACCGGGATCTACTCAGCGCCGACTGTGGGAAGTAGGTCCCGGACAGTCCGCTGCGCGGCCTTTCGGGATGACAAACCTATTGAATTTATTGATGAAATATAGGGTGACTTGATCACAGGTTCTAGAACCGCCCGGCCCGGAAGTCCTCGAAGGCCTGGCGCAGCTCCGCTTCGGTGTTCATCACGAACGGGCCGTACTTGGCCACCGGCTCGCGCAGCGGCCGGCCGGCGATGAGGATCAGGCGCGCGCCGGCCCTCGCGGCCAGTCGGACGTCAACGCCAGCCGAGAGCACGCCAATCCGTCCGCGGGCCAGACCGGTCGGCGGATCGCCTACTGCCGCCTCGCCCTCGTAGACGTAGACGAAAGCGTTGTGGCCGGTCGGCAGCGGGACGGTCGCCGAGGCGCCGGGCTCGAGGGCGATGTCGAGGAAGATCGGGGCGGTCTCGCCCGGATCCACCGGTCCGCGGACGCCGGCGACCTCGCCCGCCAGCACTCGCGCGCTCGCCCCGTGGCCCAAGTCCACCCGCGGCACGCGCTCGGCGGCGATGTCCTGGTATCTGGGCTCCGTCAGCTTGTCCTTGGCCGGCAGGTTCACCCACAGCTGGAAGCCCTGCATCAGCCCTTCGGCCTGCTCGGGCATCTCGGAGTGGACGATGCCGCGCCCTGCGGTCATCCACTGCACCGAGCCAGGGCCAAGCAGGCCCTCGTTGCCGGCGTTGTCCTTGTGGCGCATGCGGCCGGCCAGCATGTAGGTGACGGTCTCGAAGCCGCGGTGCGGGTGGCTGGGGAAGCCGGCGATGTAGGCGGCCGGATCGTCGGAGCCGAACTCGTCCAGGAGCAGGAACGGGTCCAGATCCGGCAGGACCGGCTGGCCGATGATGCGGTTCAGCTTGACCCCGGCGCCGTCGGAGGCGGCGATGCCTGCGCCGGACCAGACGACCTGGCGCGCGGTGGTCTGCAAGGTGGGAGCGGGTGCGTTCATGGCGCCCTATTTAGGGATCGGATGGCGGTCAAAGAAGGGCCGCTCGCCTCCGGGAAAAATTGACAGCCGGTCCCGCCAGCGCGAAGCTTACCCTGCGTCGCGACGTCCATTTTTGCTTCCGGCGACGCTGGAAGGGCAAGGAGGCCCGTCATGAA
Organism: Caulobacterales bacterium; assembly: GCA_044445785.1. Classification (GTDB taxonomy): domain Bacteria; phylum Pseudomonadota; class Alphaproteobacteria; order Caulobacterales; family Caulobacteraceae; genus Acaudatibacter. The sequence continues at coordinate 35,442 of JBIOEF010000006.1, read as the reverse complement.
TCTCCGTATTTTCGCCGGCGCCGCGGTTCTGGCGCTGCTCGCCGCCGGTTCCGCGCGCGCCGCGGTGACGGTCATCGGCGATTCCCTCGCCGAGGACTGCTCCAAGGCCGCCTTCGAAGGCAAGGCCGACACCGGCTCGCTGAACATGTGCACCATGGCGCTGCAGGAGGGCCTGCTCGACCGCCGCGACCAGGCCGGCACCCTGATCAACCGTGGGGTGATCCGCCTGCGCCTGAACGACTTCGCCGGCGCCCGCGCCGACTTCGACCTGGCCATCGCCACCGCACCCAAGCTGGGCGAGGGCTGGGTCAACCGCGGGGCGGTGAATGTCGGCGAAAAGCGCTACCAGGACGGCCTGACCGACATCAACAAGGGCCTGCAGCTGGGCGTCGAGGAGCCGGCGAAGGCCTACTACAACCGCGCGCTGGCCTATGAGGGCATGGACGACGAGAAGTCCGCCTACCTCGACTACCAGCAGGCCCTGACGCTGAAGCCCAACTGGGACCTGCCGAAGAAGGAACTGCTCCGCTTCACCGTGATCCGGCGGTAGGCCTCACCCGGGGGGCTGGACGCTCTTAGGCAGGGCCGCGGCTTCGTCGTCGCTGAGGCGCGCGATCGATTTGACGATGCACTCTTCGCCCGATTCGCGCGTGCCGATGGTCATGTCCAGCGGCGCGCAGATGCTGCCGGAGTTGGCGGGACGCAGGACCAGGGTGTCCGAGTTCCCCTTCAGGCTATTGCAATCGTTGGCCAGATCGAACCGGAAGATGGTCCGGCCGCTGACCCGCGCGTAGATCGTGCGCGCGCCGTCCGCCTTCATGCCGCTCACCTGGGTGATGTAGAAGCACGACCCGGCCGAATGGCTGGGCTGGGCCTGGGCGACCGGCAGGGTGATCGCCAGCGCCGCCAGGGCCGTGGCGGCGCAAAAGGCGGTGCGCAGGGGCTGGATCATCGGGTCGTCTCCTTGACCGCTGTTAAACGGGCGAAAACGGCGAAAGTATGCGCTCAGACGCGCCGAAAAGCTCGTGCGAAGGGCAGTCACGTGAAGACCCGGCCGATCTGGTCGTGTTCCGCGCCATCGTGCAGCCGGCAGAACTCGCGGTAACTCATCGCCACGATCACGAACCAGATCGCGTCTAGGATGGACGAGAGAAGATCGCCAGCTAAGTGGTCGTACCTAGAAAAGACAGACCAGCTTGTCTCGGGGAGGTTCCTGATGATGAAAAACGTCAAGGCGCTGTGCGCGAAGTCGGCCAGGACCGCGACGACCGTAATTAGGAGCAACATCGCTAGGAAGCGCCATCGCGCGAGCGAAAGCAAAGCCGCACTTCGGCGGAGTGAGCTTAGGATGCCTTGCCTCTCGGCCAGCACTATTGGAACTGTCAGGCCCCAGAAGGCAGTGACCGTGAGCCCGAACACCCAGTACGCCAGTTCTCGCAGCCAATAGTCGAGCCCGAAGTGGAACGCCGAATCCGTGGCCGCCCACAAGAGCCACAGATCGACGCCGGTAGACAATTCATCGACGAGGCGAAACGGAAGTAGCGTCGGAAAGCTGCGGAGAGCGTCGCCGACAGCCTCAATCAGTGGAGAACGATCGACTGCTTGTTCAAGCGCGACGCTGGTGATCGCCGCACTCTTGAGCCACGCGACGAACATGAAAGCGGCGGAAACGGCACAATAGATCGCGAAGGCGCCTGGGTCGTGACTGCCCCGTTTGTATGAGGGCAAATTCTGGAAGCTGTAGGTGACACCGAGCGCCCAGCGCAGGAGAATGATCACCGCGATTGGCAGCCATCGTCGCCGGATCACCCCCAAGCTGGCGCCGACCACGCGGCCGACGTCGAAGGTGTTCAACCTGATCGGCGCGGCTGTCATTTGGACCCCCGCGCAATCTAGACGCGACGGGCGGCCGCCTGTCCACCGCCCTCGCTCGGCAGGCGCCGGGTCAGGCGAAGATCTCCGCCACCTCGCCGGGGGCGAGGCCGTCGTGGATGCGGCAGAGTTCGCGGTAGGCGGCGGCGAGGATAGCGCCCCAGACGGCGGCGACGGCCAGGGTGACGAGGTTGAGGATGAGGCCCGCGACGTCGTTGAACCCGCGCCAGTTGGAGGGACCCAACATCTGCAAACCGACCATGAGCGCCACGGCGCTGATCCGGCCTGGTATGGCGACGGCGATGCGCATGAGCAGATAGAGCCCCAGGAACTTCCACCGCCCGCCCCCCATCAGCGCGGCGCTGCGGGCGATCGCCACCAGCAGGCCCTTCCCCTCGGCCAGCACCACCGGAGTGAGCATGGCCACGAACAGCGCCAGCAGCGCCTCGAACAGGAACGAGCCGGGGCCCAGCAGCCCAAGGAGAGCGGCGACCGCCGTCGGCTCGCTGTCCTCCCGCCAGAGGATCCAGAGACGGACGAAAATGCCGGCGTTGGCGACGAGCCAGAAGGCCAGCAGAGTCGGCGCCGCGCGCAGCGCCGCTAGGACCGCGCCGGCGATCGACGGCCGCTCGTCCGCCGGCGCCAGGGAGGTCTTGACGATGGCGTTGTGCAGCACCTCGGCCAAGAGCAGCAGCGCGAGCGTCTCGGCAAAATAGACGGCGAAGGCCGCCGTGTTGTGGACGCCCTGGGTGATCCTGGGCAGGGGCGCGACGATCAGCAGCGCTCGCGGCAGCCAGCCTAGCGTGAGGCTGAGCACGGTCAGCGCCAGCCAGCGCCGTCGCACCGTGGCGAACCCCCGTCCCAGCACCCGGCCGGCGTCGAACCCCGCGCCCGTCGCGGTGATGGTCATGTACGCCCCCAGCTGCGCCGCGGCCGCAATCTAGCGGCGAGGCGGCGCTCTCGCCACCATCGCGCCTTGACCGGGCCGCCCCGGCGCGTAGTCTCGGCGCCGTTCTCCGGGGTGTCCCGCGCAAGGGACTGAGAGGCCGCTGAAGCGGCGACCCGCCGAACCTGATCCGGGTCATGCCGGCGAAGGGAGGGAACGCGGACGCGTCGTCCGCAAACCGAACTAAGCTCAGGCTTGGCTCTCCCTCTCGCGGAACCTGCCATGAACATCCAGACGCCCAACTCCAAGACAAAAGCCGCGGCCATCCCCACCGGCGAGCGGCCGGGATCGCGCAAGGTCTATGAGGCCGGCGTGCTGCACCCGTGCCTGAAGGTGCCGTTCCGCGAGGTGGCCGTGCACCCCTCGTCCGGCGAGCCGCCGGTGACCCTCTACGATCCGGCCGGGCCCTACACCGATCCGCACGCCTCGATCGACATCAAGCGGGGTCTCGAGCGGCCGCGCGAAGACTGGGTGCTGGCCAGGGGCGATGTCGAAGAGGTGACGCCCCGCATCGTCAAGCCCGAGGACAACGGCAACGCCCGCGGCAAGCACCTGGCGCCGCAGTTCGACGTCTCCCAGCGGCGCGTCTTCCGCGCCAAGGCCGGCGCAGCGGTGACCCAGCTGGAATACGCCAGAGCCGGGATCATCACCCCGGAGATGGAGTTCGTGGCCATCCGCGAGAACCTGCGGCGCGAGGCCGGCGCGGCGGTGATCCGCGACGGCGAGGATTTCGGCGCTTCGATCCCCGACTTCGTGACCCCGCAGTTCGTGCGCGACGAGGTGGCGCGTGGGCGGGCGATCATCCCGGCCAACATCAACCACGGCGAACTGGAGCCGATGGCGATCGGCCGCAACTTCCTGGTCAAGGTCAACGCCAACATCGGCAACTCGGCCGTGCTCAGCCAGGTCGAGGACGAGGTGGACAAGATGGTCTGGGCGATCCGCTGGGGCGCGGACACGATCATGGACCTCTCCACCGGCCGCAACATCCACAACATCCGCGAATGGATCCTGCGCAATTGCCCAACGCCCTTGGGCACCGTGCCGATCTACCAGGCGCTGGAGAAGGTCGGCGGCGTCGCCGAGGACCTCACCTGGGAGGTGTTCCGCGACACCTTGATCGAGCAGGCCGAGCAGGGGGTGGACTACTTCACCATCCACGCGGGCGTGCGCCTGGCCTACATCCCGCTGACCGCCCGGCGGGTCACCGGCATCGTCAGCCGCGGCGGCTCGATCATGGCCAAGTGGTGCCTGGCGCACCATCGCGAGAGCTTCCTCTACGACCACTTCGAGGACATCTGCGAGATCATGCGGGCCTATGACGTGTCGTTCTCGCTGGGCGACGGCCTGCGCCCTGGCTCCATCGCCGACGCCAACGACGCGGCCCAGTTCGCCGAGCTGGAGACGCTGGGCGAGCTCACCAAGGTCGCCTGGAAACACGGCGTCCAGGTGATGATCGAAGGCCCGGGGCACGTCCCCATGCACAAGATCAAGGCCAACATGGATAAGCAGCTGGCCGCCTGTCACGAGGCGCCGTTCTATACCCTCGGGCCGCTCACCACCGACGTGGCCCCCGGCTACGACCACATCACCAGCGCCATCGGCGCGGCGATGATCGGCTGGTTCGGCACCGCCATGCTCTGTTACGTGACGCCCAAGGAGCACCTCGGCCTTCCCGACCGCGAGGACGTCAAGCAGGGGGTGATCGCCTACAAGATCGCCGCCCACGCCGCCGACCTCGCCAAGGGCCACCCCTCGGCCCGCTTCTGGGACGATGCGCTCAGCCGCGCGCGCTTCGAGTTCCGCTGGGAGGACCAGTTCAACCTGGGCCTCGATCCCGAGACCGCCCGCGAATACCACGACGAGACCCTGCCCAAGGAAGCCCACAAGGTCGCCCACTTCTGCTCCATGTGCGGCCCCAAGTTCTGCTCGATGAAGATCAGCCAGGAAATCCGCGACGCCGCGGGCGCGCAGAACGACGTGGCCGCGGGGCTGGCGGACATGGCGGAGAAGTTCAAGGAAGCCGGCGGGGAGATCTACGTGGAGGCGAAGGGCTAGCTCTGGGTTCTTCCACGGTTCCGTCACCCCGGGCGTAGCTTCGGCGCAGCCAAAGCGAAGACCCGGGGCCGGACCCTCCGCCGCCAAGCTTTAGGTAGTCTAGGGACCGGCCCCTCCGGCCCCGGCTCTCCGCGCGGCGCGCTCCGGCCGGGGTGACGTTGGGGTGCGCGCCGCCACCCTTGCCATCACCTGGGGTCAAGGGCTTTAGCTTCCGGCAAAATGGAGGCGCGTCATGGGTCTGAAGTCACCGCAAGCCTACGTCGAATCCCTGCGCGACGGGCGGGTCACCTATTGGGACGGCGAGCAGATCGAGGACATCACCACTCATCCGAGGTTCGCCACCCCCATCGCCAACACCGCCGGCGATTACGCCTATGACGATCCCGAACGCGGGCCGATCCTAGCCTACGACACCGACGCCGGCGATCGCGCGCACCGCATCTTCCAGATTCCGCGCTCGGAGGACGACCTCGCCCAGCGGGTCAAGCTGATGCAGAACATCACCATCGGCACGGCGGTGACCGGGGTCTTCATGGCCCTGATGAGCGTCAAGGACCAGGTGGCCGAGGTCAGCCCTCAGTATGCGGACAATATCGAGCGGATGTACCGCTTCTGCCGCGACAACGACCTGCGCGGCGCCGAGGTGATCACCGACCCCAAGGGCGACCGCAAGCGCCGCGCCCACGAGCAGGACGACCCGGACCTCTATGTACGCATCGTCGACCGCTCCAAGGAGGGGATCACGGTCCGCGGCGCCAAGCTGCACATCTCCGCCGCCTCGCTGATCCACGAGCTGGTGGTGATGCCGACCAAGGGCATGCGTCCGGAGGAGAGCGACTACGCCGTCTCCTTCTCGATCCCGGTGAATGCGCCGGGCGTGAAGATCATCAACCGCAGCTTCGCCCCCAACGCCGAGCTCAATCCCTTCGACTACCCCCTGAGCGGCCGGCACAACTGCCCAGAGGGTTTCGTGATCTTCGACGACGTCTTCGTGCCCTGGGACCGGGTGTTCCTGGCCGGCGAGACGCAGCTGGCCAGTCGCCTGGCGCAGTCGCTGGGCCTCTGGGAGCGCACCGGCGGGGTGGTGGAGGCGGTGAACCAGTCGCGCCTGTTCGTCGGCCTGGCGCAGCTGGTCAGCGAGATGCAGGGCAAGGACGGCGATCCGGTGGTGCAGTCCTCGATCGCCGAGCTGATCAGCTACGCCGAGATGCTGCGGATGAGCCTGGACTACGCCTGCAAGAACTTCGAGCGGACCGCGTCGGGGATGGTCCACCCGAACGTGCTGGCGATCAACACGGCCAAATATTACTACGCCTCGAACTTCCACCAGATGGTGCGCAACCTGCACGACCTGGGCGGCGGTCTGGTGCTGACGCTGCCCAGCGAGGCGGACCTGCGCAGCAACGAGACCGGCGGCTACATGCGCAAATACCTGCACACCAAGGCCGGCGTCGACGTCGAGACGCGCATGCGCATCTACAACCTGATCCGCGACATGACCGCCGATTCCCTAGGCGGTTGGAACTTCGTCGTCGCCCTGCAGGCCGGCGGCGGGCTGACGGCCCAGCGGCTGATGATGAACCGGACGTACGACATGGCGAGCGCCAAGCAGAAGGCGCTGGCGGCCGCGGGCGTGACCACGCATTGAGACTTGGGGCGCCGCAGGCGTCCTCAAGAGTTTAACGCGGAGGTCGCGGAGGAGACGCGGAGATCGCAGAGCGGCCGGCTCTTCTCCGCGTCCTCTGCGAACCCTCCGCGACCTCCGCGTTAAACCTGTTCGGCCTTCGGCCGTTCCTCCGCCCGGGACGTGTTGGCCCGAAAAACAGAACGTGTTGTAGTATCGCCAGGCAGGGTCAGTGGAAGGAAGCGACGCTAGTGGCTGATGGTTCGCGGATGGAGCGGGCGCCGATGCGGGGCGCTGAGGTGGACGCCGTCGTGGTCGGGGCGGGGTTTGGCGGCCTGTACATGCTGCACCGCCTGCGCGAGGCCGGCTTCTCGGTCCAGGGCTTCGAGGCCGGCGATAATGTCGGCGGCACCTGGTACTGGAACCGCTATCCCGGCGCGCGCTGCGACGTCCCCAGCCTCTACTATTCCTACACCTGGGACGAAGAGCTGCAGAAGACCTGGCGCTGGAGCGAGAAGTACGCCGCCCAGCCGGAGATCCTCCGCTACGCCGGCCACGTCGCCGACCGCTTCGACCTGCGCCCGCTGATCGCCTTCGAGACCCGCGTCCTTTCGGCCACCTTCGACGAAGCCGCCGACCGCTGGCGCGTCATCACCGACCGGGGCGATGATATCTCCGCGCACTGGCTGATCATGGCCACCGGCTGCCTTTCGACCCCGCGCACCCCCGATATTCCAGGCGTCGAGACCTTCGCCGGCGAGATCTATCACACCGGCGCCTGGCCCCATGAGGGCGTGGATTTTACCGGCAAGCGCGTGGCGGTGATCGGCACCGGCTCGTCCGGCATCCAGTCGATCCCGCAGATCGCCGCCCAGGCCGAGCAGGTGACGGTCTTCCAGCGCACCGCCAACTTCAGCATCCCGGCGCGCAACACGCCGCTGACCGAACGGGACATCGAGACCTTCTGGAAGATGTATCCGGAGTACATCGGCATGGTGAAAGGCCCGGGGATGGGCTTTGGCGGGCGCTCCGGCGAACTGCCGCTCCCCGACGACGAGGCGCAGCGCCAGCGCTACGAGGAACTGTGGGCCATCGGCGGCGCCGGCTTCCTCGCCGCCTGGGGGAACCTCCTCACCAACATCGATGTCAACGAGCGGGCCGCCCAGTTCGTGCGCGACAAGATCGCCGCGGTGGTCAAGGACCCGAAGACGGCGCAGGCGCTGCAGCCGCGCGACCATCCGCTGGGCACCAAGCGCATCTGCGTCGATATCGACTACTTCGAGACCTACAACCGCCCGAACGTGAAACTGGTGAACCTGCGCGCCACGCCGATCGAAGAGATCACGCCGGCCGCCGTGCGCACCAGCGAGGCGACCTACCCGGTAGACGCCCTGGTCTTCGCCACCGGCTTCGACGCCATGACCGGGGCGCTCCTGGCCATCGATATCAAGGGCGCGGGCGGCGCTGATTTCCGGGCCGCCTGGGCCGAGGGGCCGAAGGCGTACCTGGGCCTGGCGGTGGCCGGCTTTCCCAACCTCTTCCTGATCACCGGGCCGGGGAGCCCGAGCGTCCTTTCCAACATGATCAACTCCATCGAGCAGCACGTGGAGTGGATCATCCGGTGCCTGGAGCATTTGCGGGCGGAGGGGCTGGCGCGCATCGAGGCCGATGCGGACGCCCAGGAAGCGTGGGTCGCGCACGTGCGGCGCGTCGCCGACAAGACGCTCTTTCCGCGGGCGGCGTCCTGGTACATGGGCGCGAACATCCCGGGCAAGCCGCGGGTCTTCATGCCCTACATCGGCGTCGGCTACCGCAAGAAGTGCGACGACGTCGCCGCCGCCGGCTACGAGGGCTTCGAGCTGGCTTAGGTCCACCCTTCTCTGTCTGATGAATTGCCTAAACCCCTCACCGCACCTCTCCCCACCCTCCGGGCGGGGAGAGGGATACTGTTAGGTAGGCGGCGGCCTCACCATCCATCCGCGTCATCGCCTTCTCAAGTATCCCTCTCCCCACGCCAGTGGGGAGAGGTGCGGTGAGGGGTCGCGCCGATCAGTCTAGATCGAGCCTGCGCCAGCGAGCACCTTGGGGCCGCGTCAATCCTCAGGTCGCGAAGTCGCGGTTGCCCTTGCGGATGAACAGCAGACCCACGAAGCCGATCGCCAGCAGAATCGCGATCATCGCGAACCCGCCCTGCTGGGTATGGAAGATGCGGGTGCCGATGTTCACCATCATCGGCGCGAGCCACACCGTGGCCGTGCCAGAGACGGCATAGGCGCCGAAGAAGGCGCCGGTCTGCGTCGGCGGCGTGAGACGTGTGAGCAGGGTGCGGCTGGAGGCGTAGTGGGCGGTGATGAAGACCGCGTTGGAGAAACCGATCAGGATGAAGATCCATTCCGGCAGGGTGCGGAAGAAGGGTCCGTTCCACAGCGGGGCGTGGGCCGCCAGGTCGTAGTGCCAGAAGAAGAAGATCCGGTCCGGGGCCATGCCCAGGAGGGCGATGATGCCCAGCAGCGACATGATGATCTCCATCTGCACCGCGCGCCTGGGGCCAAGTCGCCCGTCGAACCAGCGCGCCAGGAAGCCGCCCATCACCGCCAGGATGGTGAGAATGATGCCGATCATCAGCATCTCCAGCGCCCCCCACTTCATCACGCCGGTGGCGTAGATGCCGAAGAAGGTGAGCACGGCGGTCATGCCGTCGACGTAGAAGCTGCGCGAGATCAGGAAGATGAAGGCGTCGCGGTGGTCCTTCACCGTCATCAGCATGCGCCATAGCGCCCTCGCGCCGTTGGCGAAGGCCTTGACCACCGGGACGCCGCTGCGCGGAACGTCGGGGGTGAAGAGCAGGATCGGGATGGTGCCGATGAGCAGCAGGATGGCCGACATCGGACCGACGATCCGCTCGGGCTCATGCAGCAGCGGATTGAGCCCGAACAGCGGCGTCTTGGGAACGAACCCCCAGGTGACCTTGCCGGGCAGCACGAAGGCCCACGCCGAAAAGCCGAGGAGCAGGAGCGCGAAGGCGTTGCCTAGCGCGAGCGCCAGACTGGAGGCCTTGTGGGCGCCGCTCATTCCGGCCGCCCGCACGAGCAGGGAGTTGTGGATGACCTCGGTGTAGGCGAACAGGATCGCGATGATCATGGTCATCAGCATGACGATGGTCACCGGCAGCGCCGACCCGTCGGGCCTGGCCCACCAGAGGCCGAACATCAGCGGCAGCATCAACGCCACGGCCAGGGTCAGCCAGCCTTTGCGGCGACCCAGCTGATCGATCGAGGCGCCCAGAAAGGGCGCCGTCGCCATGGTGGCCCAGCCTGAGTACTGGCTCCACTGCGAGATCACCTCCTGGCCCTTGGTGGGATTGGCGTGCGGATATCCCACCATCACCGAGCCCACGTAGGGCATGAAGATGTAGATGATGATCAGGATCACATAGGGGTCGCGGGCCCCTTCGAACACCGACCAGCTGACCGCGCCTCGCGACAGCCTGGCGGCTGGATCGTCCGCCTCCGGAGGCACGGCGACGAGGTCGGCTTCCGGAATGATTTGACTCACTTGACGTCTCCCCGAAGAGCGCGTTGGCCGCGCCGCCTTTGGCGACGCACCGTAGCGGCCTTCAGGGAGATGTCAGCCGAAACTTCAGTCTCGGGTGCTTAGGCTTTTTCGACCTTGCTCGCGGCCTCGTCGATGGCGGCGGTGAGGGCGTCGAGCTGCTCGGCCGTCAGCGGGCTGGCGGACATGCGCACGCGGATCGCCTGGCCGAGGTTCATCATGGCGCGGGTGATCCGGGGCGCGGGGCCCTCGAAGCGCGAGTGGATATCCTCCATGCGCCGGAAGATGCCGTCGACGACGGCCTTCTTCTCCTCCAGCGCCGCGGCGCCAGCCTCGGTGATGCGATAGAGACGCTTGCCGCCCTCGGCGTTCTCGACGGTGACGTAGCCCAGCTCTTCGAGCAGGGTGAGCGTCGGGTAGATGACTCCGGGGCTGGGGCTGTAGGCGCCGCCGACCTTCTCTTCGATGGCCTTGATGATCTCGTAGCCATGGCTTGGCGCCTGGCTGATCAGCTTGAGGATCACGAAACGCAGGTCGCCCTGGTCGAATACGCGCTCGGCGCGGCGGCTGCGGAAGTGGCCACGGCCGCGGCCATGGAAGCCAAACTCACGGGCCGCGAAGGCCTCGCGGTGGCGGTTGTGATGACGAAACATAAGATAACTCCGACTGTGACACGATATGTCTGAGTGATAGATATATCTAAGTTCAGTCGAATTGCAAGAGGCGTGACGAAGAAAGATTGGTTGCTGCGGCCGAGCTGGCGATCAGTGGTCCTTCTCCCCTTGCGGGAGAAGGTGGCGGGCGAATGCCCGACGGATGAGGGGTTGAAAGCTCTATCCAGCTCTCTCCGAGCCAGTTCAATCGGCCCGTCGACCCCTCATCCGTCGGCTACGCCGACACCTTCTCCCACAAGGGGAGAAGGATCTCGTGGGTCGGCGGCGCCCCTACCCGGCCAGCTTGGCTTCCGCCGCCGAAAGGGCGGCGCGGGAGGCGTCGGGGTAGTTCTGGGCGGCCAGGGCGTCGGTGAGCGCTGTCAGGACCAGGCGCACGTGCCAGGGCGTCGCCGAAGCGCCCATCAGGCCGATCCGCCAGATCTTGCTGCGCAGGGGGCCAAGGCCGGCGCCGATCTCCAGGCTGTAGCTCGCCAGCATCCGCGCCCGCACCTGGGCCTCGTCGATGCCGTCGGGGACGCACACGGCGTTCAGCTGTGGCAGCCGGTGCTCGGGGGCGACCAGGAACGCCAGGCCCGCCGCCTCGACGCCGGCGGCCAGGGCATCGTGCGTCCGTCGGTGGCGCGCGTGGGCCGCCTCCAGACCCTCCTCGAAGAGCACGGCCAGGGCCTCGTGGAGGCCATAGAGGGCGTTGATCGGGGCGGTGTGGTGGTAGGTGCGCCCGCCCTGGCCGCCCCAGTAGCCCATCAGCAGCCCCATATCGAGGAGCCAGGTCCGCGCCTTCTCCTTGCGCGCCGAGATCGCCTCGCGAGCCCTGGGGCTGACGGCGAAGGGCGAGAGGCCCGGCGGCGCCGAGAGGCACTTCTGGGTCCCCGAATAGATCACGTCCGCGCCCCAGCCGGCCGCGTCGACGTCGACGCCGCCCAGCGAGGTGACACAGTCGACGATGCTGAGCGCGCCGTGCTCGCTGGCGAGCTGGCAGAGCGCCTTCGGCTGGGTGAGCGCGCCGGTGGAGGTCTCGGCGTGGACGAAAGCCAGCGCCTTCGCCCCGCGCCCCTTGAGCGCCTCGGCGACCCGGTTCGGATCGACCGGCGTTCCCCAGTCGTGATCGACGCGGACGACCTCGGCGCCCGCGCGGCCGGCCATGTCGACCATCCGCTCGCCGAACTGGCCGTTCACCGCCACCACGGCCGTGTCGCCGGGCTCCAGGAGGTTCATGATCGCCGCTTCCATGCCGGCGGTGCCGGGCGCCGGCAGCGGCACGCAGGCGTGGTCCGGCGCCTTCATCGCCTTGGCGAGCGCGGCCTTGATCTCTTCCATCAGGCCCTGGAAGGCCGGATCGAGGTGGCCGATGGTGGGCCGTGCGAGGGCCGCCAGCACGCGGGGCGAGACGTCGGAGGGGCCCGGCCCCATCAGGATCCGCCGGGGCGGTTCGAAGCTCTTCAAGTGCGGATGTTCCTCTCACGCTTCGGGCGCCAGAGGGCCCGCGGGTTAGTCGAGAAGCCGCGCTTCTAGCCTCTTGCGGAGGGCCGCGTCGACCCCGAGCGCGGCCTCGAGGTAGGCGTCAACCGTGCCATGCGCGGCTTCGATCACCTCCAGCGCGGCGGCCAGGTACTCGGCCTCCACGCCGATCGCCGCGCGGATCGCCGCGTCGGTGGCGACGCGCCCGGTGGCCTCGGCGATCGCCTGAGTGACCATCGGCACGCGCGCGGCCATGCGCTCGGGATTGTTGGTCAGCAGGTAGTCTTCGAGGATGTCGTCGTCGTGGACGCCGGCGATGTGGTGGGTGAGCGCGGCCAGCACGCCGGTGCGGTCCTTGCCCGCGGCGCAGTGGATCAGCACCGGCCCGTCCGTCTCGGCCAGGGCGCGGAAGTAGCGGGAGAAAAGGTCGATGTGGCGCTCGGTGAAAGGCGCCTCGCGATAGTAGTTGAGGAGGTACCCGCGGAACGCCTCGGCGCTGAGGTCGCTGGCCTTGATGAAGGTCCACCAGGGGTCCTCGCCCGCCGTCTCGCCCTGATCGTTCTCGATCACCTGGCCCTTGAAGGCGGGGCTGCGGCGCGCCGGATCGCGCTCGCGCTCGCCCGGCCGGCGCAAGTCGACGATCACCGCCAGGCCGAGATCGCCGATCAGCTCCAGGTCGTTGTCGGTCGCCCGCCCGTGCGAGGCGGAGCGATAGAGCCGCCCGCGCTTCAAGCGCCGGCCGGCCGCGGTGGGATAGTCGCCGAAGTCGCGGAAGTTCTCGACGCCTTCCAGGCGCAGGTGTCTGGTCATGGCGTCGGGATAACCGCCCCGTGTGACAAAGGCGAGACCCCTAGTGGGACTTGGCGGGCGCCGGCGGCGGAGCGGGCGTCGCCGCTGGGCACGGCTTGGTGTCCTCGATGACGAGCTGCGCGCGGCGGCCGGCCAGCTCCACATCCTTGCCGGCCTTGGGGACCAGCGTCAGGCGGCCGGCCCGCAGGGCGTCGATGGACGCCTGACAGTGGACGTTGAGCGTACCGGTGTTGCGCCAGACCCCGTCCGGCGACTGCTTGAAGATATCGAGATTGACGGCGTCGGTGAGGTCGGCGCGGGGTCCGGTCAGAACCGACGCGACGCCGTCTCCGTCGATGTCGAGGAGGTAGGCCTCGCAGTCTTGCGGTCCGACGCCGAAGCAGGGTTGGTTCGTGTTGGTCGGGGCCAGCTCGCCCGGGGCGGGTGTCAAATGCGCCCAGTCCTGGTTGATGAACGATTTGGGGAGGGCCGCGCCGGCCGGGTAGACCTTGAACACGCTGGCCACGACCTCAGGGGGGGCGACGAACGCGTTGGTCGGCTCGCCCTTGGCCGCCACGCCGGCGCGCTGGGCGATCACCGCATCGCGCGGGCCGCCTTTGCGCCGCGCCAGCTGTTTCAGCGCGTCCTGCCCATATCGGCCGGCGCGGTACTCGAGGAAGTCGTAGTCGAACGCTTGGGGGGCGGTCTTGCCGGCGATGAGGCGGCTGACCTGATCGTCGACGGCCAGCCGGGCGGGGTCCGCGATGGGCGTGAAGAGGACGAATATCGCCACCATCGCCACGAAGGCCATCACGCGGTTGGTAGGCTCCAGCGCCGCCATCCAGCGATCCCGCCGGCGGAGCGCAGCGACGGCGTAGCCGATGGCGAAGCCGCCGGCGATGATGGCGCTGGCCAGCGCCTCGATCCGCGCGGGGGTGAGGCCATACTGGCCGATCCGCAGCGAGAGGGCATCCAGCGCGATCGCCACCATCGGGACCAGCGCCAGGGCCGCCGCGCGGCCGGCGTAGCGCAACACGACGGGGACTTTCGTCGCCTCGCCCTCCTGGTAGGCGGCGCTGATCAGCACGATCAGGACGGCGCTGGCCCCGAGCATGGTGGCCGCCGCGCTCTTGGCGCCAAAGAGAGGCGTTAGGCCCGTGAACGGCAGCGCCGCCAGGAACGCCAGGGCGATCAGGGTCATCACCGGCAGCAGCCAGGAGAGCAACACCAGGCCCACGGTGCGCACGCCGCGGATCAGGCCTACGCGCACGTCGGTGAGCTGCACGGCGGCGGCGAAGGCCAGGCCCGTCGCCGGGAAGGTGAACCAGCGCTTCTCGATGAGCTTGGCGAAGGCGTCGATGCCGATCAGCTTGAAGAGCTGCGCGCCCAGTTCCAGCGAGATCCACAAGACGACCACGAAAGCGCCCGAGAGGGCCAGCTGCACGGCGTCCTTCCAGGTCCAGTCGAAATAGGCGGCGTAGGGCGCGATCGGCCGCCGCTCGGCGTCCGCGGGGCCTACCAGATGGTGGCCGATGAAGACGAAGGCGGCGCCGAAGAAGAACACCTGGAAGTCGGGCACGAGCCTGGGCGAGGACCCAAGCCCGCTCCAGATCGCGGCGTCGATGTCGTGCCAGGCCAAGAGCGCGAGGACCGCGGCGGCGAAGACGCTCCAGCCCACCAGCGTCCAGAGGCGGATGCGGCCAAGGCCGCCCTCGACGACCAGGGGAACGGTGACCAGGATCAGCGCCAGGGCGGCGAAGAGCGCCGGCGCGGTGGCCGGCCAATGCTTTTTGTCCTGCGCCTCGGAAAGGAGGTAGAGCCCAACGCCTTGCGCCAGACCGGTCGCCAGCCTCGGCGCGGCGACCCGCCAGACGATCGGTTCGTGAACCTCGGCGGCTTCAGCGGCGGTCGCCATCCGCGCTCTCCCAAGGACGCGCTACCGGAACGGCGGCTCGTCGAAGCTTCGCAGTTTGCGCGAGTGTAGGCGGGGCCCCTCCTCGCGCAAGAGGTCCATGGTGACGACCCCGATGCGCAGGTGCTGGGAGATGGCCCGCTCGTAGAAGGCGTTGGCCTGACCGGGAAGCTTGATCTCGCCGTGCAGGGGCTTGTCGGAGACGCAGAGCAGGGTGCCGTAGGGGGTGCGGAAGCGGTAGCCCTGGGTGGCGATGGCGCCGCTCTCCATGTCGATGGCCACCGCGCGGGACTGGTTGAAGCGCAGGGCGCTGAGCGAATAGCGCAGCTCCCAATTGCGGTCGTCGGTGGTGACCACCGTGCCGGTGCGCAGCCTGGCCTTCAGCGCGTCGCCCGTTTCCCCGGTGACGATCTCGGCCGCCCGCTGCAGGGCCCGCTGCACCTCGGCGATCGGCGGGATCGGGATTTCCGGCGGCAGAACGTCGTCCAGCACATGGTCGTCGCGCAGGTAGGCGTGGGCCAGCACATAGTCGCCGATGGTCTGGCTGGCCCTGAGGCCCCCGCAGTGGCCGATCATCAGCCAGGCCTCCGGGCGCAGCACCGCCAGGTGGTCGGTGATGGTCTTGGCGTTGGAGGGCCCGACGCCGATGTTGATCAGCGAGAGGCCGCGGCGCCCCGGCGCCATCAGGTGATAGGCCGGCATCTGGCGACCGCGCCAGGGCGCCGCCAGCGCCGCCTGCTCCGGATCGGGGGTCGACTTGGTGATCACCAAGCCGCCGGCGCAGGAGAGGCTCTCGTAGGGGCTGCCCTCGCGCTTCAGCTCCGCGCATCCCCAGCGGACGAACTCGTCGACGTAGCGATGGTAGTTGGTGAAGAGCACATAGGCCTGCACGTGCTCGGCCGGCGCGCCGGTGTAGTGGGTGATGCGGGCCAGCGAGAAGTCGGTGCGCAGGGCGTCGAAGAGGGCGAGCGGTCGCGGCTCGTCCGCGCCCTGGGCCCAGTAGCCGTCCGCCACCTCGTCGCCGATGAAGGCCAGCTCCGTGGTCGGGAAGTGCCGGGCGATCTCGTTGGCGGTGATGTCCGCCTGGGCCATGTCGGAGGCGTCGAGCACGTAGGGGAACGGGATCTCCTGGTCGGAGCGCAGGACCTGCGCCTCCACCTCGAAGTCGGTCATCAAGAGGGTGAGCTGCTCGGTCAGGTAGTCGCTGAAGAGGTCCGGCCGGGTGATGGTGGCGGCGTAGACGCCGGGCTGGCTGAACCTAGCGTAGGCTCTGGCCAGCCGGGGCGGCGGACCGGCCGGGCGCCAGGTTAGCCGAAGCTCAGGATAGGTGAAGGCGCCGCCAGCCCGCAACGCGGGGTCAGGCGCCGCGCCGGTCTCCATGAAAGTCTTCAGCGCCGCGCGCAGCGCTTCGACGGAGCGGCGATATTCGGCGCTGAGCCGCGCCACGATGTCGCCGGCGTCGGATTCGATGGTCATGACGCGTTATAGACGCGCGCGGCCACGCTTTCGAGGGACAGCCCCCGCAGATGTGAGCCACGCCGCCGCTGTTGGGTTATGCTAGCGCATCCGAAACGGAGGCCGCCATGGACGCCAAGACCACGACCCTGACCCCCGCCGCCGAGCTCGCCCGCCGCGGCCCAGTGCGCTTTCCGAACGAAGACGCCGATTACCGCGCCGCGCGCACTGCGCTGCTGGCCGAGGAGATCGAGCTGCGTCGGCATATCGAGCGCGTCAGCGCCCAGCGCCGCGCCCTGCCGCCGGGCGGCGAGGTGATCGGCGACTACCGTTTCCAAGGCCAAGACGGTCCGACGGATTTCGCCGGCCTCTTCGCGGGCAAGGAGACGCTGGCGGTCTACAGCTTCATGTTCGGCCCGCAGCGCCAGCGCCCCTGCCCCATGTGCACGGCGCTCCTCGGCCCGCTGGATGGCAATGCGCGCGACATCGGCCAGAAGATCTCGCTGGTGGTGGTCGCCCGCTCGCCGGTCGAGCGGCTGACCGCGTTCGCGCGCGAGCGCGGCTGGCAGGGCCTGCGGCTCTTCAGCGACCTCAACGACGCCTATTCGCGCGACTATTTCGGTGTGCTGCCCAGCGGTGACGAGATTCCCGGCTTCAACGTCTTTACCCGGCGCGACGGGACCATCCGCCACTTCTGGTCCGGCGAGATGACCGGCGATTCCGCCGACCCCGGCCAGGACCCCCGCGGCGCGCCCGACCTGACGCCGCTGTGGAACGTGCTGGACCTGACCCCCGAAGGCCGCGGCGAAAGCTGGTATCCGACGCTGGACTATCCGCGCTGACCCGGCGAGGCCTCAGCCGCGTATTTCGAAATACGCGATACCACCGGAAATACTACTCGGCGGCCTGAAGGATCCGCGCTTCCCGGCCGCCGCGGACCAGGGAGCCTGGCAGCGCGCCTGTGTGCTGGCCGTCCTCGAAGGTGACCTCGCCGGACTTCACCGTGTAGCGGTAGCCGTCGGCGCGTTGCACCAGGCGCCGCCCGCCGGCCGGAAGGTCGTAGACCGCCTCGGGGCGATAGAGCCGCAGCGCCTCGAAATCGATGACGTTGAGATCGGCCAGCAGGCCTGGCTTCAGCTGCCCGCGATCGGTGAGGCCGTAGGCGGCGGCGGTGTCGCTGGTCAGCTTGCGGACCAGGAACTCCAGCGGGAACTGCGCGCCCTTCACCCGGTCGCGCGCCCAGTAGCTGAGGATGAAGGTGGGCATGCCGGCGTCGGCGATGACGCCACAGTGGGCGCCGCCGTCGGAGAGGCCGAAGAGCACGTTCGGGTGCTGCATGTTCTTGCGGAAGAAGTCGAAGTTGTAGGTCACGTAGCCGCCGAGCGGCTGGTAGAAGAGCTCCTTGCCGCCGTCGCGGATCAGCAGGTCGTACATCATCTCCATGGGCGTCACGCCCGCGACCTCGGCCATCCCAGCCACGCTCTGTTCGCGGTCCGGCTCGTAGTTGGGGTTGTCGCCAAGCGGGAAGACCCGGGCCAGGAGCTCCGTGGGATTGGCCATGGCGCCGGCGCGCATGGCGCTCTCTTCGCCGAGCAGCGCCGCGCGGATCTCCGGCCGCTGCATCATCGCCACCTTCTCGGCCAGCGGCAGATGGGCGATCTCGCGCCGGTAGGTCGGGTGGCCGGAGAAGACGTTGAAGGACGAGGTCAGGCCCTGAAGGATGCCGGTGGGACGGCCGGCGATCTGCGGGCGGATGTCCATGCCCTCGCGCCGGGACTCCTCGGCGATGTTGTACATCTTGTCGCCCTGGTAGGCGCCGGCCGAGGTGGCCACCAGGGTCACCGGCAGGCCGGTCTCGTGGGCGAAGCCCTTGACCCACTTCCACTCGTCATCCTCGCCCAGATGGTCGGAGACCATCTCGAACATGCCGTGGCTGAGGCCCTTCATCGACATGCCGAGCGCCAGCATCTCGTCTGACCCGGCGAAGGTCCCGGGCATGTGCACGCCCTTGAGGTCCTTGTGCAGCAGGGTGCGGGAGGTGGAGAAGCCCAGCGCGCCGGCCGCCACGCCCTCGCGCACCAGCGCCGCCATCTGGGCGATCTCGTCGGCCGTGGGGACGTAGTCGGTGTTGCAGCGGTCGCCCAGGACATAGGCGCGGACTGGGGCGTGCGGCACGTGCACGCCGACGTCCATCACCCGCTTCTTCGATTCCAGGGCGTCGAGGTATTCGGGGAACGTCTCCCACTTCCAGTCGATGCCTTCGGCCAGCGCCGAGCCCGGGATGTCTTCGACCCCCTCCATCAGCTCGATCAGGAACTCGTGGGCGTCCGGGCGCACCGGGGCGAAGCCGACACCGCAGTTGCCCATGATCGCGGTGGTGACGCCGTGCCAGCTGGAGGGGCCCATCAAGGGGTCCCAGGTGGCCTGGCCGTCGTAGTGGGTGTGGATGTCGACCCAGCCGGGGGTGACGATCATGCCCGTCGCGTCGATCTCGCGCCTGGCCGACCCGCTGACCTCGCCCACTTCGACGATCCGGTCGCCCTCGATGGCGATGTCGCCCACGTAGGGCGCGGCGCCGGTTCCATCGACGATGGTCCCGCCTCGAATTATCAGATCCCGCACGGCGCTCTCCCGACAATTGCGAATGATTATGCTGCGCAGCATAGCCTGGCGACGCTGGGGAAGCGCCAGCGGTTTTCTAGGGCGCGCGGACCGCGTTCGCATCCCCTCCGTTGAGGTGCACCACCGCGCTTTCGGACGGGGCCGATCCGTTGTCCTTGAAGGTCATCTGGGCGTCGACGCCCTTGACGAAGAACGCATGCGCGGTCTCGGCGAAGAGCTGGATCTGCGGCAGGCCGGTGAGCTGGGCGAACAGCTTGCCGTCCTTGATCGTCACCGTGACGGTGCGTCCGTCGGTGAGCCGGTAGACGCCCACGTAGTGGGCGAGGGTCGCCGCATCGACCGCGATCTCGTGCCGCTCGGGCGGGATGGGCGGCGGCGGCAGGACGTAGGCGAAGGCCAGCGAGGCCAGCTGCGGATAGTAGGACAGGTGGTTCTCGCCCGCGAACACCCGCTCTTTCACCACGAACGTCGAGCCTGGCTTGGAAAGCGCTGCGGTGAGCTGCGCGGCGCCGTCGGTCATCTGCGCCGACTCTTTTTCGCCGACCGAAACATAGACGCGTCGGCCCCCGCCATTGGCGGCTGCCGCCGCGACCCGGGCGACCACCGTGGGGTCGGCCCAGACCGAGGGGCTGCCGATGATGTAGGCGCGGAAGGCCTGCGGGTTGTCGGCCAGCACATTGGCGACGAAGAGGCCGCCGAGGGAATGGCCGAAGAGGATCGCCTGGTTGGGGTCGGCCGGATAGCGGGCCTCGATCTGCGGGCGCAGCTCTTCAAGCAGGAACGCCTCGAACGCTGGACCGCCGCCGCCCACCGTCTGGCCGCCCTCGCTGGGGAACGGGTGATGGGTGAGGTCGGTGTTGCGATCGTTGGTCTGGCCCTCGCCATAGCCCACCGAGACCACATAGGCGCCGGACATGCCCGCAGCGGCGCCGCTCAGCCGGGCGATCTGACCAGCGATGCCGTAGCCGCTGTCCAGCGCATAAATCGCCGGCTGCTTCTGGCCGGGCAACGCCGGGGTCTGCGGCGGGGTCACCACGATGGTGAAGTCGCGCCCGACCTTGGCCGAATGGACGACGAATTGCTGCGATCCCTCCTGCACCGCCGGCGAGACGGCCGGCGCGGCCACGGCCGGGGGGAACGGGGCGGGCGTCGCTGCCGCGGCGCCGGCCCCGTCCAGGAGGCCAAGGCCAAATGCCGCGCTCGCCGCTCCGCCCGCCAGCCATGTCCGAACCCGCATCATCATTGCTTCCCCCGGCCCCGATCCTCGGACAGACTACACGTCAAGCACCGTGGTCACCCGCCCATCATTGGAGCCTCAAAGCCGATGTCCCTGGTCGTCGATTGCGACTCCCACGTGATGGAGCCGGCCGATCTCTGGCAGCGTTACCTGGAGCCCGAGTTCCGCGACCGGGCGATCCGCATCGAACGGCGAGACGGCGTCGAGCACCTGATCATCGGCGAGGTTTCGGTGCTGCAGGGGGTGCTGGCGGGGCTCGGCGGCGCGCATCTGGCGCGGAACGAAGTGTTCGCCGGCAAGCTCAGCTACAGCGACGGCTGCGAGCCGGCGAGCTATGACCCGCAGGCGCGCGCGGCGCTGCTGGATTCCTGGCAGGTGGACAAGGGCGTGCTCTTCCCCACCATCGGCATCCTGCCCTTCCCCACCGACGACCGGCCGCTGGCGAGCGCCTATTGCCGCGCCTACAACCGCTGGCAGCGGGAGTTCTTCGAGTCCGCGCCAAGCCGCGTGGCGCCGATCGCGCTGGTCAACTGGCGCGATGTCGAGGAGGCGGCGCGCGAGCTGGAGACCTGCCTCAAGGCCGGCTTCCGCGGCCTCTTCGTGCCGCCCGAGACCATCGATGGGCGACGACCCAGCGATCCGCATTTCGACCCCATCTGGCGGCTCTGCGAAGAGGCGCGCGCGCCTGGCTGCATCCATGTGATCGTGCGCTTCGGCGGGGCGTTCTCGCCCTTCGTCCACTGGCAGGAGACCAGGCCGGGACCGGTGTTCAGCTTCGGTCTTGGGGCCACCGGCCAGCTGATCCCGGCGCTGGCGGCGATGGTCACCGATCTGCTCTTCGAGCGGTTCCCGGCCTTGAAGATGGTCAGCGTCGAGGCCGGCTGCGGCTATGCGGCCTATCTGATGGACCGCCTGGACGAGAAACAGGGCGTCTTCGCCCCGCTGGCGCCCATGCCGATGAAGCCCAGCGACTACATCCGCCGCAACTGCTATTTCGTCGCCGAGCCGGAGGAACGCACCATCGGCGCGATGCTGGACCTGGTGGGCGAAGACAAGATCCTCTGGGGCAGCGACTACCCGCACGTGGACTCCACCCTGGCCGCGCCGCAGCTGATCCGCGCCTCCCTGGCCGGCCTGACGCCGGAGCGCCAGGCGGCGGTGCTGGGCGAGAACGCCAGGCGCGTTTTTGGCCTGTAAGGCGAGGTAACCTCACTGCAAGAGGTCGGGGCGCATAGTCCCGGGAGGCGGAAAGCCTCGGGGGACCCGCACTTTGGTGAAGATCCTGGACGACGGCCTCGATGAGATGGCCGCCCGCGCCTATCAGGGTATGCCGCTTCGGCTGGTGGTGACCGCCGGCACCGCCGCGCTCACCAGTCTGTTGCTGCCCTGGCGGCTTTGCCTGGTCTGGGTGCTATTCCAGATCCTCTGCGAGAGCCTGTCCGTCCTCGTCACCCGGCCCCAGGCGCTCGGCCAGAAGGTGTCGTTGCGCGTACGCTTCGCCCACCTCTGCACCCTGGTCTTCGGCGTCTCCCTGTGGATGGGACTGGCCGTGGCGCTCTGGACCACCGGCACGCCTGCCGGCGCGGTGAGCGCGGTGCTGATCTGGCTCTCGGTGGTGTTCTTCGCCCAGAACAACGCCTACCAGTCGACCACCGGTTTCGTTGTCGGTGGCGCCATTCCAGGCGTCGCCATGCTGGTCTTCGTCATCGCAGGGCCCAACCCGCTGCACCTGCCGCTGGTGCCCGTCTGCGGGCTGATCGTCCTGTCGCTCAGCTTCGTCGGCGACGGCGTCATCCGCAGCCTCGCCGTGCGCCGCCGGTTTGAGGAGGCCCAGCAGAAGCTGGCCGCTTCGGAGGGCCAATACCGCCTGCTGGCGGACAACATCACCGACGTGATCGCCCTCAATCAGTCGGACGGCCGGCGCCTCTACCTCTCCCCGTCGGTCCACCGGGCGCTGGGCTACTCGCCCGAGGAATTATTCGACGACAACTTCAGGGTCATCCATCCCGACGACACGGCGTGGGTGGCGGAGGCGACAAGCGAGCTCGCCCAGCGAGGCGGCGAGACGACGCTGCAACTGCGGATGATCCACAAGCAGGGCCACCCGGTCTGGATGGAGACCAACTTCGCGGTTGTCCCCGGCCAGGACGACCAGCAGCAACCTTTGCTGCTGTCGGTGGCGCGCAACATCGAGGCGCGCAAGGCGCTGGAGACCGAACTGGTGGAGGCCCGCGAGCGCGCCGAGGAAGCGGCGGCGGCCAAGGCCAACTTCCTGGCCAACATGACCCACGAGCTGCGCACGCCGCTCAACGCCATCATCGGCTTCTCCGGCGTCCTGGCCAGTTCGACCCGTCTTGCGCCCGCCGACACCCGGCACGCGAACCTGATCCACGACGCCAGCAACACCCTGCTGGAGCTGGTGGACAGCGTGCTGGATTTCTCCAAGCTGGAAGCCCAGGCGGTCGAGCTGGAGAGCAAGCCGTTCGACCCGGCCGAGCCGGCGCGCACGGTCGCCAATCTGATGGCCGAGCAGGCGAGCGCCAGGGGCCTGGCGCTCTCGGTGCGCCTGGAAGGCGAGATCAGGCCGCTGAGCGGCGATCCGGCCCGGCTGCGGCAAGTGCTGATGAACTTCGTCTCCAACGCCCTGAAGTTCACGTCCGAGGGCGGCGTCACCATCGTCGTGCGCCAATCGCCCGCCGAGGCTGGTCCCGACGCCCTGCGCGTCGAGGTTCGCGACACCGGCATCGGCATCGCCAAGGACCAGATCGAGCGCCTGTTCGATCGCTTCACGCAGGCGGACGCCACCGTCTCGCGCCGCTATGGCGGCACGGGGCTCGGACTGGCGATCTGCCGGCACATCGTCGCGCTGATGGGCGGAACCACCGGCTGCGACAGCGCGCCCGGTCAGGGCGCCACGTTCTGGTTCGAGCTCACCCTGCCTCGTGCGGGCGCCCTGACCCAGGCGCCCAAGCAAGTCCAACCCCAGGGACCGGAGAGGCCGCTCAGGATGCTCCTGGTGGAGGACGTTGGCGTGAACCGCGAACTGATCACCACCCTGCTTTCCCCCTTCGACATCGAGATCGAGACCGCCGAGAACGGTCAGATCGCCGTCGACATCCTGAGCGAGCGTTCGTTCGACATCGTGCTGATGGACGTGCAGATGCCGGTGATGGACGGGCTGACCGCCACCCGCCGGATTCGCGCGCTGCCGCTGGCCCACGCCAAGTTGACGCCGATCATCGCCATGACCGCCAACGTCCTGCCCGATCAGGTTCAGAGCTGCCTGGACGCCGGCATGGACGACCACCTGGGCAAGCCGATCCGCCCGGACGCCCTGTTGGCGGCCCTGTCGAAGTGGTCGTCGGGTCGGGAGGCGGGCGGCGAGGCCGCGCGCCAGACCGCCTAGCGCTTCAGCCTCACTGCGGCTTCACGCTGTCGTTGCCGCCGTTGGTGATGATCGGGTCGATGCTGAAGGGCTTCGAAGGGTGTTCGTCGTCGCCCAGGTAGAGACCGTAGCGCGCGTAACGATGCGCGCCCGCTGGGTCATTGTTCTTGCCGCGGCTGGTGTTGTGATAACAGAACGTCACAGTCGTGCCGTTGGCGACGGTCGGCAGCTGCTTGAACTGATGGTGGCCGTTCCTGATCGGTTCCTTTGCGTCGCCATCCTTGTCGTCGGCGAACGAGAAGACGTGATAGTCTTTTCCGTCGGAACCTCGCCCATCGAAGAAGAACCGGTTCAAGCCAGAGGTGTCGGTCAACTTCATCGTCACCGCGACCGACCGCGAATGGGCGTGAAAATCCCAGTTGCCGAATTTGTCGACCACGCCAGGGACCGGCACAAAGGCGGCGTAGAAGCTCGGCCCGTCGCCTGACGTCACCACGTCGATTTCAATCGTAACGGCCGGCGGATCATTCGCCGGACAGATCATTGGCCCCATAGTTTCCCCCCAGGTCAGTTCGCGAAGGTGTGGCGGCGGTCGGCCGCTCTACCATTTGTAGTCAATCTCCGACCGATCACCCGCCTGGGCTGATCGTCCGATCGCCGTTTTACTGGCGGACAATGGCCCGAACGGCGGATGGCCGAAGGTTAGTCTAAACGATAGCTGGCGCAAGATTGCCTGGCCGCGATCGCTGGGCGGCACGCTGGCCATCCTGGCGCGCGTCATCAACGCCGCCGCGGCGCTCCACCACTGGCGCGCCTGGTCGGGCGCGCCGCTGACGCTCTCATAGTCGCCGGCCAGCAGCGCCGCCTCGCCAGCCGTGCGCGCCAGCCCCAGACTGTGCGGCTTTGCGGCCGAGAGCGCGCCAAGGCGCTCAGCCTCGGCGAGGGATGGCTGCAGGCAGCTCTTGCGCCCGGCGGCCGACGCGGTCCTGGCGCAGGTGATCTTGATCATCAGCACGCGGGCCGAGCCCAGGGCCAGACGCCGCCCCTCCGCCACGCTCGGATCCTTGGCCACCAGCTCCTCGGCCAGGTCGCGCGCCCGCCGGGCGATCGCTTCGGCGGTGGCCAGGTCTCCCGTCTGCAGCAGCACCTGGCCGAGGGTGACGAACGTCTTGGCGGCCATCGCCTTGTAGGAGAGGTCGTCCGGCGAGGCCGACATCAGCCGGATCATGTCGGAGTTGGCGGCGTTGAGTTCGGCGATCGCCCCCTGCGTGGAGCCCTGGGCGATCAGGATCTGGGCCACCGCCGTGCGATTCACCGCCAGCGCCAGGGCGGTGTCTTCGTCGCCCGGCGTCCGCTGGATGATGTCCTGATAGACCGCCCGTTCGGCCAAGCGGTTGGCGCTCGCCGCCTCAAGGCGGCCGCGCTGGAGCTCGACGTCCGAGAGCCAGCCATAGGTTTGGGCCAGAAGGAACTGGCGATCCCGATTCCTAGGCGCCTCGGCGACGACGGCGCGGGCGATGCCGAGTGCGCGGCCATAGGCCTGGGCCGCGTCGTCCGCGCGACCGCTGTCGAGCAGCGCCGTCCCCAGGTTGGCGTTGGCGTAGCCCACCTCCAGCTGCCAATCCTGGTTCTTCGGATCGATCGACACGAGCTGGTCGGCCAACCGCTGGTACGCCCCGAACTCCTGGAGCGCGACGTCGAGGTCCCCGCGCCGCCACGCCACGTATCCCACCCAATAGACGCTCTGGGCGTGGTCGAAGATGCGTTGCGGATCGCCCGGCGCGCGCGCGAGCAGCTCGCCGGTGCTGGCCGCGGCCTCCTGGAACACCTTCAGCGCCCCGCCCAGGTCGCCGCGCCGGTCGCGGATGTCGCCCAGCAGGTGCAGCACCCGGGCGCGGCGGCCCAGCGAGGCGGCGTCAAGGTTGTGGCCCTTCTGGGCGCTGTAGTAGGCAAGCGCCCGGCCGCCGACGGAGTCCAGCGCGTCGAGGCGACCGGTCGGCTCCAGGTTGCCTTTCAGGTCTTTGATCATGAACTCGATCAAGCCCTCGGCCTGGGCGCGCTGGGCCACCGCTTCGTTCCGCTCCTGGATCGCGGTGACTGAAAGTCCGGCCAGGACCACCGAACCGGTCAGGGAAGCGGCGGTGAGCGCCAGCAGCTGCTGGTGGCGGCGCCGGGCGTCGCGCTGGATCAGCTCGTCCAGATCGACCCGCAGCATGCCCGAGGCCAGCTTCAGGAGGGCGAGCCGGCGCCCATCCTTGCCGGGCCGCACGTCCGCCGCCAGCGGATCGACCCGCCGCTCGCCGCCTTGGCCGTCGGGATCCAGCTGCAGGCGCAGGGCCCGCGGGAAACATTCCATCGCGGCCTGCTCGGGCTGGTCGGAAGCGAACGGCTCGCCGCCCACGATCAGGGCCAGCACCCGGTCTGCGCCGTGCAGGGTCTTGAACCGGCTGACCTCCTCCTCCACCCAGCGCGAGCGGGCGGCGGCGGGCGAGCAGATGACGATCAGATAGGCCGAGCCCTGCAGCGCCGTCGTCAGCCGCTCGCCCAGGTCCGAGCCGGCGCCCAGCTCTTCGCGGTCGCGAAAGATCGGACGCAGCCTCGCCGGCGTGACCCCCGCCGGCGTCGGACGCCCTACCAACCGCCGCGGCACCGCGTAGCCTTCCAGCGCCCGATGCAGCCACCTGGCCCAGCGGACGTCATCGTGGCTGTAGCTCAGGAAACCCCAGTAGCGCTGGCCTTCGTCCGGCATTCGCCCCTTTCGGTCCAGGCGCTGCGTCTCGATGCTCGCCGCAGCTCCCGGGGCCAACCTAGGGCCTAGGGCTCGATCGGCAAGCCGGCGCAGCGCTCCGGCGCGCGCTGCGGGTTGCAGAGCGCGATGGCGTCGCCCGGCAGGCGCACCTGGTAGTCCGAAAAGCGCGTCTCCGGATGGCGGTAGTCGGTGGAGACGTACTGGGCGCCGGAGGCGAGGGCGGCGTCCCGCCGGCTGACGTCGTTGCTGCGCGCCTCCACGGTGTCGGCGTCGGCGCGGGTGCGGACGATGAAGCCTGCTTTCACGTCGGCGGCGATGCGGGGCGCGTCGGCCTTTTCGTTCAGCGTCAGATAGGCGGAGGCGGGGGAGTTCTCGTCGGTGTTGACGAACAGGATCCTGCCTTCGAGCGAGTGGCGCTGGCCGCGATAGGCGGCGATATGCGGCGCCTCCTCGTCGAGGGCGAACATCAGCTTGCCGCGGGCGACGCCCAGGCTCGGCCAGCCGTGCTTGAGCACCGCCTCGCGCAGGGTTGGATAGGTCCCCTGGACCAGGTCCGGGGTGATCAGTTCGTCGCGGGCGAACACCTGAGCGATTTCGGCGTCCAGGGCGTCGTAGGCGGCTTCGTCGAAGGGCAGCTCGTCGACCCCGCCCGGCGTCAGCGTCTTGGCGTCATTGGTGTTCATGGTGATCAGGATCGGGACGTGGTCCGGGTGGGCCAGCGACCAGGTGTGGATGATCGTCAGGCACTCGATGAAGGTCAGGCAGCTGGAGCGGAAATCGATGTCCTGGATGTGCATCACCTTGAAGCCCGGCTTGGACATCGCCGCCACGTAGTCGTCGCCCACCGTCTGGCCGGTGAGCTTCATCCCGGCGGGATGGGCGAAGCGGCCGCCCTTGGGGTCGTAGACCAGATCCAGCTCCAGGGCGCGGGCGCCGTCGTTCAGCTGATCGAGGAGCGGCGGGTGGTGGTAGTCCAGCGCCTGCCACTGCTTGGGTGCGGCCGCTCTCACCAGCCCCATGATCGGATCGCTGATCGCCTGCTTGTAGCTGTTGTGGGTGCCGACGGTCATGATGTCGTTCATGGCCAGGTTCGCGTCCATCCAGGCCTTCGCACAGCCCGGCCCGGCCTTGGCCGCGTCCGGCGCCTTGAGATCGCAGGCGCTCGCCGAGAGCGCGAACACCGCCAGAGTCGTCGTCAACGCCGTCGCCACCACGTTCGCCTGGCGCATGATCCCCTCCCAAGGTCTTTGGCGCAGCCTAGCGACCCTGGCGCCGTGCGTCGCCTTGCGTTGCGACCCGGCGACGGGGCTAGAGTGATGCAAAGGGTGGAGAGGGTTCGATGAGCGCGATTTCAAGGAGCCACGAACCTCACGAACCACACAAACAAGACTCAACGCGGAGGACGCAGAGAAGGCGCAGAGGGCGCACAGCGTAAATGAACCACGAAGCTCACCAAGGACACGAAGACGAGGCGGCTCACTCCGACCCCTTCGTGTCCTTGGTGAGCTTCGTGTCCAATTCCTCTGCGCATTCCGCGCGACCTCCGACGCCGTGGGCGGCCGCTATTGCGAGGACTGCCACGTCGCGCAGATCGAGTCCGACCCGGCGGTGCGCGGCAGCGTGCAGCCCTATGCGCTGGATCCCGAGCGCGCCAAGGCGCTCTGGCCCAAGAGCGAATCCATGGTCGGCGAGACGTTCTGACGGCGCCTAGTGCGCGTCGGCCGGATCGTACTTTTCGACGAACGGAACGGCGGACTTCAGAAGACCGATGCGCGCGACGGAGGTGCGCAGGCGCCAGTCGTCGGTGTCGATCACCACCCCTTCCACCGGCTTGCCGGCCGACCGCAGCGCGCTCTCCATCTGCGGCTCCTGGTCGATCAGGTAGGTCCAGTCCGGTTTTGACTTCACGAGCAGGATCGGCGCGTCCGCCTGGGCGGCCCGCTTCACCGGCGACAGCTGTTCGAGGTTCGTGTCCGGCTTGCCGACGCCCATGAACGAGCCCCAGTAACGCGTCTCGACCCGATACTCGAAGCCGATCTTGCGCGCATACAGGTCGGGCAAGTCGAAGACGCCCCCGAAGGAAACCGCGCAGCGGTAGCGCCCCTGCTGCAGCGTAACGGCCGCCACCGCGGCGTATCCGCCGTAGTCCACGCCGACGATACAGGCGCGCTTCGGATCGACCACGCCTGAGGCGGCCAGGGCGTCGACGCCGTCCGACAGGTCGGTCTGCATCTTGCGCCCCCACTCATTGAAACCAGCGTCCCGGAAGGCTTTTCCGTAGCCGCTCGACCCGCGGAAATTCGGGGTCAGCACGGCATAGCCGCGCGAAGCGAAGGCCTGGGCCAGCCAGTCGAAACCGGGGCGGGCCCGGCCCTCTGGGCCACCGTGGGCGATCACCACCAGCGGCAGGCCCTTGGGATCACGGCCGGGCGGCAGCGTCAGCACCGCCTCCATCGGCAGGCCGTCGGCCGCCTTGTAGCGGAACACGCTGACGGCGCTGGTCTGGGCGGGCGGCACCAGCGGATAGGCCGAGCCCAGGACCTCCGCCTTGCCGGTCTTGATGTCGACCAGCCAATAGGCGCCGGAGTCGTCGCCACCTTCGGTGAAGGCGATGATGCGGGAGAAGTCGCGCGAGGCCGAGGTCAGGCTCACGCGGTAGTTCGGGAAGGCCGCGCGCGCCGCGTCGAGCCGCTGCTGCGCCAGGGCGTCATACATGACGTCGTGGTAGGCGTCGTCGTACCAGGTGTAGCCAAGAGCGCGACCGTTGTCGGGATCGGCCCACTCGCTGATCACTTCCTGGCCCTGCGTCACCGCCCGCGCGGGCGCGCTTCCCGACAACGACGCCTCGAAGAGGGCCAGATAGCCGTCGTCGGCCCGGGTGCGCACGATCGTCGTGCCTGGCGTGCGCCCCGGACCCCACAACCAGACGCCGTCGAAACCCGCGGCGCCCTGGGCGATCGACCTGTCCAGTGAGGAGAGCGTCCACTGGCTGTTGCGACTGTCGAAAATCAGCCGCGCTGCCTGCGCGCCGGCGTCGTTTATCGCCCACTGGACCCGGGTCAAATCCCAATGACCCCCGGCGCCCATCCGGTCGAGGAAGGTTGTGGCGCCCGCCTCCAAATCAACCTTGTAGAGGGAGATTCCGCACGGGGTCTGCAGCGGGCATGACGCCGCTCCATAGTAGCCGTACCAGCGCCCTCCGACGTTCCGCGCGCCGTAGAACCCGGCGATCTCCGGCTGCATCTCGGCGACGTTGTTGAAGATCTGGATGACCTTCTTGGTGGAGACGTCCAGGGCGAATTCGCCCTGGGCGTCCCAGGTGTAGGGGCCCGACTTCATGATGTTGGAGACGCGCACCAGCACCACGTCCTCGCCCGCCCAGCGAACGCCGTCGATGAATCCGTCCTTGATCGGCGCGGCCATCAGCACCGGGCCGCCGATCTGGCGCGCGTAGATCTTGGCGCCCTGCGCATCGCGCACGACCATGGCCATCCGATCGCCCGACGGCGACAGGGTCACCATCTCGAGCGTCGGCAACTGGCCGTAGGCTTCCAGCGGCGGCGGCTCGGCGATCGCTTGCCAGCCCAGGCCAAGTCCGATCGTCAATGCGACCGCCACAACGAGTGCGCGCACGCTGTTCCCCCATCCGTCCGTAAGCTGCGCAGTGTGCGCCGTGCAGCCCCGGCGTCAACGGGGTTGTAGGCGGCGCGGTATGCAATCGGCGCCGCGACCCCTCACCGCACCTCTCCCCACCCTCCGGGCGGGGAGAGGGATACTGATAGGGCGGAGGCGGTTTCGCGGTCAGGCGGCTTCACCGCTCTCTCAGTAGCCCTCGCCCCACGTCAGTGGGGAGAGGTGAGGTGAGGGGTCCCGCCGAGGTACGATGATCTAAGCCGCCACCAGCGCCCGCTCGCCCCGCGCCATGACGAACTTCACCCGTTCCAGCTCGGTGATGTCGGTGAGCGGGTCGCCGGCGACGGCGATGAGGTCGGCGGATTTGCCGGTGGCGAGGGTTCCGGCGATGTCGGAGATGTCCAGCAGCTCGGCGGCCGTCGCGGTGGCGGCCTTGATGGCGTCCGCCGGCGTCATGCCGGACTCGACCATCAGGGCGAACTCGCGAGCGTTCTCGCCATGCGGCCCGACGCCCATGTCGGTGCCGAAGGTGATCGCCACGCCGGCGCGATAGCTCCGGCCCAGCGCTTCCTTGATCGCCTCGCCCACCACCATGGCCTTCTCCGCCTGGGCGGGCGTCAACAAGCCCCCGCCGGCCTTGGCCATGCCGAAGACGGTGACGCCGGCGATGATCGTCGGCGTGTGGTAGGCGCGGTGTTTGAGGAAAAGCGCGATCGACTCGTCGTCCAGGAAGCTGCCGTGCTCGATGGAATCGACCCCGGCGGCCAGCGCCGCGTTGATCCCGGCCGTGCCGTGGGCGTGGGCGGAGACCCGGCGGCCCAGGTGATGGGCGGTCTCGACGATCGCGGCGATTTCGTCGGTGGTGAACTGCTGGTCGACGCCCGCGCGCACGTTGGAGAGCACCCCGCCGGTGGCGGCGAACTTGATCGCGTCGGCGCCCTGGGCCACCTGCGCGCGCACCGCCCGGCGGCAGCCGTCGACGCCGTCGCAGACGCCGATGGTCGACTGCACGCACATGCAGACGTCCTGGCGGTAGCCGTAGGTCTGGCCGTGGCCGCCGGTGGGCGAAAGGATCGCGCCGACGCAGAGGATCCGCGGCCCCGGGACCTTGCCCTCGGCGACGGCGTCCCGCAGGGCGTAGATCACCTCCGGCTGGCGCGCGCCGAGGTCGCGGACGGTGGTGAAGCCGGCGCTCAGCGTCAGGCCGGCGCGCCAGGCGCCGTCCAGCCCGACCTTGGGGTTGGAATCCTCGACGAAGCGCAGGCGCTGGCCCGGCCCCAGCTGGCTGGTCAGGTGCACGTGGCAGTCGATCAACCCCGGCAGCACGAAGGCGTCCTTCAGATCGATCAGCGTCGCGCCGGGCGGCGGATCGACGAACCCATCGGCGATGGCGACGATCTTCCCCCCAGCGATGCGGATCGACCGCCGCTCCGCCGGCGCCGCGGCCGCGTCAGCCAGCAGCCGCCCGGCGTGGATGACGGTCTCACCGCTGTTGGTCGCCATGCCAATCCCCCCGCGCCGCTTGAGGGCTCAGTCATGCAGGGCCGGCGCGCCCGATCAAGTGAGATCGGTGAAGGGTTTCAGGACACGGGGCTTGATGTTGGGGCTCGGGTGAGTGAGGGGCTATCTTGCCGGGTGCCGCGGCCGGTCACTCAGCTTCCGACGTGGTCAACGGTTCGTCCAGAGGGAGTCCAAGCTGCTCGGAAGAGCGCACAACGCGGAACTCGATACGATCGGGACGTAGGGAAACGTCTATTCGGACGCCGAGGTGTTCGAAGAGGATCGACCTCGGTTGATCGAGCTCCATGAAGCCGAAGAAGGAGAATGGTAGCTCGATCGTGTCGTCCGATGCCTGGTTGGCTAGGACTTGGCCGACAGCGCGATCGAGCTCTGTAAGCGGACCCTTTTCGGTGGTCGCAATGCCCGTCTGAAGTAGAACAAGGCCCTGCTCAAAGCCTCCGACTTTCTCGCGTTTGCGATCGGCTGCCGCCTCGACGTCGGGGACAACAAGGCCCTCGGCTTTGGCCATCGCCCTGACCACCTCGTAGAGGTCGGCTAGTTCCTCTAGCTTCTGGTCGGGACCGATTGCACCGCGGACCTCTAGTGCTTCCTCGAGCAACTTTGCGATTAGATATCCCTTCACGAGACTCGTGGGGATCTGCCGTGTGGCCTCGAGTTCGCGGCGCTCCGCTATTCGAGCGGGAATCTTGTCTCGAACAAGCTTTCCAAAACTGGCCGTGCGCCGAACACGGGAACGTTCTTTCTCGGTCGGCGTCAGGACGGTGCAACCCAGCTTGCGAAGCTGATAGTAGGCGTGCGCGAGCGTCGATCCGGCAAGAATGATCGGGACTTCCGCTGCCTTCGCCGCTTCTCCGACTCGAATGATGAAGCGTGTGTCCCGCATAAGATCGAGGTCTGTGGGCTTAAGCGCCAGCGCCTGCCTGTGGCGCGGACCATCCAACGCGACAAACCTCTCAAGGCTTTCGGCGTCTGAGACTGTGATCGTGCGATAGGTGGCACGATCGTGGTTTCTTTCAGCCGGATGGGCCTCCGTCCAGTACCACGGCATGCTGAAGCGGACACCGCCGGGATCTGTGCAACCAACAAACCACATTATGTGACAAGGGCGGCTTAGACGATCCGCGATCGCAAGCGAGCGCGCCGCAATATCACGCGCCTCAGTCGAGGTGATGCTGTTGCTTCGAGCGACTTCGTTCTTGACCCGCGCGTGTTCCCAACCGCCGTCGCCTTTTGGGACCAACATGTCCGATTTGTAGTCTGCGTAGTCGGTCGCGACGTTCGTTGGGACGTGAACTTCCCAAATGTCGTACGGGCAGTACTGGAGGGCGTCAGGCAATCCCCAGAGCGAGTGAATCTCGACGATGGGATTATTGGGGTCAGCCCTAGCCCAGGCGCTCGCGCGCGCTGCAATGAATCGGTGCGCGACAAATGCGAGAGTAGATGAGTCATGGTCCGCACGCAGTTTTGCTGCGGTTTTCATGCACCACGCAACAGCGCCTTCCGGAGTCAGGCATTCAGTGTGCGGTAGATTCGCAATCTTCGCGTGTTCTGCGGCAACACTCGTACGCACGATGATCCCAGAACCGCCGATGAGATCGTGGAAGTCCTGTTTTAGGGCGTCCAGGGCGCGTCTGTCGGCTTCCCCAGGCAGATCGCTCAGGCGCAGGTAGAAGAGCACAGGCTTGCGGGCCGACGATTCTTCCCACAGCTCCTTGAGCACCTTCAGCTTGTCCCACTCATTCAAAGCATCGCCTTCCGCGACTTTCAGATAATGGCCGTCGCAGGCGCTAGGCCACGAGCAAGCGGGGACCCTGAGTTGGAAAGGGTTGATCCCGCGGAGGTCCTCATCCTCTTCGTCGATCTGAACCAGGAAGAATTGTTTGTTGTCGGTAAGCCACTCACAGTTCAATCGGCGAGATTTCCCGCGCACCAGCTCGTTGTTGAGCCATGCGGCGATCGACCCGAACAGTCGCTCTCTTGAGACTCCTGACCGGGCGAAAATTGGTAATTCCGGGTCTGCAGCCGTGTCTCGCTGGCTGTTGAGGCGCTGGCGCGTCATTACTCCCGTTCTATCCGTGGCGCTCACCTCCCACTGGTCTCGCGTCTTCGATATGCGTTGCAGATTGCCGAACTCGCCTTGAGTCACCGGCCCGACATAGCGCTGGATAATCAATCCGATGGCTCTTGATTGCGCAGAAGCAACTACCTCGGAAGCCGCCTGATCAAGGGTTGGTAGGAAGTCCTCCGAACCGGTGCAAATCTTCACGCTGACATATGTTCCCCGGTCCCAAATGCTCTCGTCAACCACGCTGGATCGGACGATCACTTCGCCTCCGTCCCCCGCCAGAGCGCGAATACGTTCGAGGTCCGTCTTGTCGAGCTTGTCTGACAGAGGCGTCTGAGCCGAAACGGTCGCGACGACATCGACTGGAACTATGGCGAAGGCGGGCGTCCAGGCTCGAGGAAGCGTCAAACACCCGGCGGCTTTCGTGCCGATCTGCGGCTCCGCGAGCTTCGCCTCTGACCAATCGGCGCGCGGTTGACTGTCAGAGAAGATGACATCGCCATTCATTTCTTCTCCA
The DNA here is from genome assembly GCA_044445785.1 of Caulobacterales bacterium. Taxonomy (GTDB): domain Bacteria; phylum Pseudomonadota; class Alphaproteobacteria; order Caulobacterales; family Caulobacteraceae; genus Acaudatibacter. The sequence goes on along the minus strand of JBIOEF010000006.1, from coordinate 1,373 downwards.
GCGTACCAAATACCGCGTTTGCGACATTGGAGAGCAGGCCACTCACACCATCGGAGAAATAGCCGACCAGAAAGGCAAGCGCAGCCGTAGTTGGCATCGGTCCTGCCTGGACCGTCGCTTGTGAAGCGAACAGGCCCGCGCTGAAGAGTGTCATCACAACACACGCGTAAACACCGCCGATCGCCGGTACCATGAAGCGCCAATAGCGGCGGTCGAGGTGCCACTTTCCCTTAGCGACCGAATGGACGAGCCACTTGATAGAGAAGGTCGTTCCACCGAGGCAGCCGGTGAAAAAGATCGACAGCAAACGAAAGCTGACGTGAACGTCGGTGCCGAAAAGAGAGAATGAGTGGTCTTCTGGCCCGGTTGCACCTATGCAAATGGCTGTGCCAAAGAGGGTCACAAGCAGCAAGACGCCAAGCACAACCGCCTCGAAGTTGATTTTGTGTCGCGCTTCGGAGGGGAACTTAGACGGCCAATCCCAGGGCGCGCGGCCGTCCGTGTAGTCGGGCGACCGGTCCGGAGCTGCTAGTGGCGTCGCAAAGCCGGCCCCCCCATTGCTGGGGCGATCGGCCGATTCACCGCCGTTTGAGTCAGTCACAACGCCCCGCGGCGCGCTCGAGCGCCCGGAACCCATTGATTGTACGCGTGATGTTTTCGTGATGCGGATGGCACCGATAGTTCCACGTGTCCGCTTGTCCGACGGCGTTCGCCACGACCCTCCGGAAGAATTGAGAGCCCGTGTGCTCGACGCCCTCCGCGATTGCCGCGCGATCGCCTTCGCCAACCACGAGATAGGACTCGCCGCCAGTCAGCCGGCGATACGCCTCGTGCGCTGCTACATGCCGCCAATTCAGCGTCGCAGAGGTCTCGGCGTGCCTAAGGAAATCCTCGATCGTAAACGGAGCGTCGAGGAGGATGTGAAGGTGTGCGTAGTCCACGCCGCAGCCGACCTCGGTTCCCACAGACTTGGGCCCGTGTTCGAACCAGAACAACCTTTCAACCGGGAGAGACAGGTGCGCCGCGACGTGATCCACAATCGCTACCGGATCACGTTGGGTTTCATCATACCAGCCGCGGAAGCTGAGTGCCGGCCGTCGCGGGACGACGATCAGCCAGTTCGGCACGATCGCGCCAAGCGTAGGCGCAAGGACCCAGTCCTGCACCACGAGCAAAGGCCTGTCGTAGGCGTCGCGCCCAGGCCATTCAGCGGTCAGCAGCGCAGCAAACCTTCCCTCTGCTTTCACAAGTTCCTTCATCGTCCAAACCCGAGTTTTCTTTGCAGCATATAGCCGGCGAGGACGTCAAAAGCGAGCCAGTGGCTGACACAGCGTGTCAGCATGCGCTCAGACTCACCCGCCCCCCCCCATCAG
>JBIOEF010000005.1:0-76240 GCA_044445785.1 Caulobacterales bacterium | reverse complement strand
GGCGGATCGCCGAGAGGCCCGTATAGACGGCCAGCAGGATCAGGGCCGCCAGGATGCCCAGCGAGATCGCCCGCCCGCCCTTCGGGATAGGCGTTGTGAAGGCCGGTCCCACGCCCTGCGCGGACCGGGGCGTCGACCCACCGCCCCTGGTCTTGGCCAACCCTCAAGCTCCCCTAGCGGACCGATGCGTCCGGATGCTGCAGCATCCGGCTATTGAACGGGCCACTTGCCTAAAGTTCGGTGCATCGAACCCAGACAAGGCCGGCGCGAGTCACCCAACGAGCTGAATCCTACCGGTGGTCGCCGGTGGCGTCACCCGTCGCGGCGTCCTCGGCCACAGGTTTCTCGCCTTCCTGGCGATCCTTGCGCTGTTCTGGCCCTTGATAGGCCGGGTCGTCGTGGCGTCGGCGATCGGGCCCGATATAGTCGTCGCAGCGGATGAACGGGCGCGGATGGTCGATCACCGCGGCCACCTTGCGCAGCATCTCCGCCGCCGTCACAGGCTTGGCGCAGAACTCGCTCGCCCCCGCGTCGCGCGCCGCCTCCACCCTGGCCCGCTCCGAATGGGCGGTGAGCATGATCACCGGAATGAAGGGCGCGGGACTATCGGGTTGGTGGCGCAGCTTGCGCAGGAACGCCACCCCGTCCTCCTCGCCCATCACATAGTCGAGGATCAGGATGTCGATGGCGTCATGCCGCAGCCGGAAGATGGCTTCCTGCGGGTTCTTGGCCTCGGAAACGTGGACCGCGCCAAATCCGCGCAGGATGGTCTTGACGATGTCAAGCATGTGGACGTTGTCGTCCACGATCAGGAATCGCACCTTCTCGAGCGAAGCCGGCAACCCGCTCTCCCTCGTCCGCGCGACCGACGGCTTCGGTCTGCGCTCCTGGATCGAGCGAGAGTATGCGCCTCCAACTCTAAACGGACGACAAATCCCCCGCCCGGTCCGGCGCAGCGCCCGTCAGGAAAGCGCCTTCGAGGCCAGTTCGTAGACGTTCTTCGACAGGCCCGGCGCCTTGGTGATCCGCTCCAGTTCGCCGCGCATGAGCTGGCCGAGCTCCGGCTCATACCTCGCCCACTGTCCCAGGGGATCGACCAGGCGGGCCGCGACGCTGGGGTTGAAGGTGTCGATCAACAGGATCTGGTCGGCCAGGAACCGGTAACCGGCCCCGCTGGGGTCGTGGAACCGGGCGGGATTGAAATTGGCGAAGGTCGAAACGACGGCCCGCAGCCGATTGGGGTTCTTCGCCTCGAACGCCGGATGCGCCGTCAGGCCCATCACCCGGCCGATCGCGCCTTCGGAAGGATCGCGGGCCTGCAGGGCGAACCACTTGTCCACCACCAAGGGCTCGTCGCGCCAGCGTTGGTAGAAATCGGCGAGGGCCTCATCGAAAGGATCGCCGCCGATGTGCATCAGGGCGCTGAGCGCGCCCATCGCGTCGGTCATGTTGCCCGCCGCCTGGTAGTGGCCGACCGCGCGCTCCAGGTTGAGCGCCCGGGGATCGGCGGCCAACAGTTCAAGCGCCGCGTTGCGCAGCGCCCGCCGTCCCGCCGACGCGGCGTCAGGGGAGAACTCGCCGCCGTCCTGCAGGCGCGCGTGCAAGTCGCGCAACTGATCGCCCAGGTGCACCGCCATCCGGCTCTTCAGCGCCTCGCGGGCCCCATGGATCGCCTCCGGATCGGCAGGCGTGGCGATCACCGCCAGGTCGTGTTCGCTGGGCAGCGCCAGCAGCAGGGCCTTGAACGCCGGCTCCGACGACTGGTCGGTCATCGCCCGGTCCAGGGCTTCGGCGAACCGCTGCTCGCCGACCTCGTCCGGCTTGCCGGCGGCGCGCGCCAAGATCAGGTCGCGGGCCAGGGTCTGGCCGGCCTCCCAGCGATTGAACAGGTCAGGATCGGAGGCCAGCAGAACATAGCCGTCCTTGGCTGGCGCGTCGGAAGAGAGGTTCACCGGCGCCGAGAAGCCGCGCAGGGCCGACACCACCGGCGTGCGGACGACGTTCTCCAGCGTCAGGCGCCGGGAGGGCGCGTCCAGGACGATCAGCTCGGTCTCGCGCAGTTCCCGTCCGTCCTCATCCAGCAGGCCGATGGCCAGCGGGATCGGCAGCGGGCGCTTGTCCGGCTGGCCGGGCGTCGGCGCGGTCGACTGCTCGAGGCTGATCTCCAGCGTCCGGGCGGCCGGATCGTAGGTCGATTCCATCCGAACCCGGGGCGTCCCGGCCTGTTCATACCAGGCGAAGAACTGGGTGAGGTCCCGGCCCGAGACCTCGGCGAAGCATTGGATGAACGCCTCCATGGTGGTGGCCTTGCCGTCCCACCGGTCGAAATAGAGGTCCATGCCGGCGCGGAACGTCTCCGCGCCGATCATCGACTTCAGCATGCGGATGACCTCGGCGCCCTTCTCGTAGATGGTCGCGGTGTAGAAGTTGTCGATCTTGATGTAGCTGCCCGGCCGCACCGGATGGGCGAGCGGCCCGGCGTCCTCGGAGAACTGCCGCGCCCGCAGCGTCTTGACCTCCTTGATCCGCTGCACCGCCTCGCCGCGCATGTCGGCCGAGAAGCTCTGGTCGCGGAACACCGTCAGGCCTTCCTTCAGGCACAGCTGGAACCAGTCGCGGCAGGTGATCCGATCGCCGGTCCAGTTGTGGAAATACTCGTGCGCGATCACGCCCTCGATCCGCTCGTAGTCAAGGTCGGTGGCGGTGGCGGCGTCGGCCAGCAGCAGCGAGGAGTTGAAGATATTCAGCCCCTTGTTCTCCATCGCCCCGAAATTGAAGTCGCGCACGGCGACGATCATGAAGAGGTCCAGGTCGTACTCGCGGCCGAAGGTTTCCTCGTCCCAGCGCATGGCGCGCTTGAGCGAATCCATGGCGTAGGCGGCGCGGGGCGACTGGCCCGGATCGACATAGATCCTCAAGACCACCTTGCGCCCGCTCATGGTGACGAAGTCGTCCTCGAGCACGTCCAGTTCGCCGGCGACCAGGGCGAAGAGGTAGCAGGGCTTGGGGAAGGGATCGTTCCAGACCGCGTAGTGGCGATCGCCTGGCAAGTCGCCAGCCTCCAGGAGGTTGCCGTTGGAGAGCAGGCGCGGATAGTCCTTCAGAGCCTCGACCCGCACCGTGAACCTGGCCAGGACGTCCGGGCGGTCCGGATAGTAGGTGATCTTGCGGAACCCCTCGGACTCGCACTGGGTGCAGAAGCGCCCGGCGGACATGTAGAGGCCCTCGAGGGCCTTGTTGGCCTCCGGATCGATCTCGACCTCGGTCTCCAGCTGAAAGGCCGCCGGCGGATCGAAGACCGTCAGGAACTGATCGTCGATCTCATATTCGGCGGGCGCCAGGACCCGCCCGTCGATCGCCACCGAGATCGGCTTCAGCCGCTCGCCATTGAACCTGAGCGGCTCGGCGTGATCGCCGTTGCGGCGGACGGCGAGCTTCGCCTTCACCCGGGTCGCGGCGGGCGAGAGGTCGAACTCCACGCTGACCTCATCGACGACATGGGCTGGCGGGCGATAGTCCGAAAGCAGGACCGGAGGGGGGTTTTCCGTACGCATGCGAGAGCCTCTAGTCCGGCGCTGCCGTCCCGACAACGTCAGACGCGGCCTTATCGCCGGCCACGGGCTGGACTTGGCCCGATTTATGATGTGTCAATGATGAAACGCGGCTGGGGGGCCGTAATGGGAAGGATCGGCGTCACTGGCGCGGCTTGTGCCATCGCCCTGACAGCGTCCGTCGCCTGCGCGGGGGACCTGCACGGGGCCGACCTGGGATCGCCGCTGGCGGACGCCGGTGCGGCCTCCTCTGACGCCGCGCCGCCATCCGGCGCCGACACCGACTTGCTGGCTCAGGCCGCCGCGCTCAATGGGGCTGTGCGGCTCTCCGATCCGAAGACAGGCTCGGCCGGGCTCAATGCAGCGATCCACGACGCGTCCCCGCCGCCGTCGGTCTCCGTTCGCTACAGTTTCGGCGCGAGCGGCCGCCTCAGCCCCTATTTGACCGGCAGCCTCAGCACCCTGAGCTTCTTCGGCGGCGGGATCGCACCGGCGTCACGTTGGGGGTGAAGAACGGCGCCTCTATCGCGGTTGGCCTGGGCGCCGACGTCAACGGCCACAGCCGCTTCAACGTCAACCTCGGCGTCCGCAAGATCTTCATGCCGGCGTCGACATTCGACGGCGGCAAGCATCTCAATCCCTGGGTCGCCGCCGCGGGAATCGGCCTCAAGTTCTAGGGCCGCCCTACTCCGCCGCTTCGATCGTGGCGGCGGCGGGCTCGGCCGAGGGGATTTCCATCAGATAGCGCTCGACCGCCACAGCCTTGCGAGCCAGCTCCTGCAGGCCCGGCGGCGCGTCTTCGGGCGAGGTCGAGATCAGCTCGAAGAGCTGGCGGATGATGCCGCGCAGGGTTGGCGCCGAGGCGATCAACCTGGCCTGCTGTTCGATCCGTTGCGGGTCGCGGTCGTATTCGGCGCCCGGCACGCGCCAGCCGCCCCAGTCGCTGGCGTCGGTGACGATCACCGGGAACGTGCCCGGATAGGGGTGGTGGGCGCAGTCCTCGGCCGACTGCCACTTGTTGCGCGCTCTCAGCAACCGCCAGCCCGGCCCCTCGACCTTCGGATCGCCGGTGACCGGGTCCTCGCCCCGCAGCTCGTGGGACATGAACGGGCGGCCGAGCCCCACGTCGTAGGTGACGCGAACCGGCTCCTCGAAGCCCTTGGCCCAGACTGGCTCGATCTTTTCGACCACGGCCCAGGCGCCGACGCTCTCGACCCAAACCTTCTGGTTGCGCTGGTAGACCGCCTTGGCCATGTCCGTCAGACCCGATCACTGGTGCTGTAACCCCCCATAGAAACCTGAAATCATTGACGCGCAGTCAATCTTTCGCGCGGCGAAAAGGCGGCTATGGTGGCGCCGATTTCAAAGGGCGATGCTCATGGACTTCGATTTCTCCGACGATCAGAAGTTTCTGAAGAACGAAGCGCGCAAGTTTCTGGACGCGCGCGCGCCGACCACCGTGGCCCGCGCGGTGCTCGACGATCCTGCCAAAGCCTACGACGCGGGGCTGTGGAAGGAAGTGGCCGCCCAGGGCTGGCTCGGGACCGCTATTCCGGAGACCTACGGCGGACTTGGCCTGGGCCACGTGGAGCTCTGCGCCATCGCCGAGGAACTGGGCCGCTCGCTGGCGCCGATCCCCTTCGCCTCCACGGTCTATTTCGTCGCCGAGGCGCTGCTCAGCGCCGGCTCGGCGGCGCAGAAGGCCAAGTGGCTGCCCAAGATCGCCGCCGGTGAGATCATCGGCTGCTTCGCCGCCACCGAACGGCCGGGCGCCTTCACCGAGGAGGGAGTCCAGGCGCGGGTCGAGGGCGGCAAGCTCACCGGCGTCAAGCTGCCGGTCACCGACGGCGCCATCGCCGACTTGGCCGTGGTGCTGGCCAAGGAGGGCGCCCGCAGCTCGCTTTTCCTGGTGGAGCTGGGCGGCGCCGGCGTCGCGCGCGAGCGTATCGAGACGCTCGATCCTACCCGTGGCGCGGCCAGGCTGACCTTCTCCGGCGCCGCCGCCGAGCGGCTGGGGGAAGCGGGCGAGGGCCACGCGCTGGCCGAGACGGTGCTGGCCAGGGCCGCCGTGCTCATTGCCTTCGAACAGGTCGGCGGGGCCGACCGGGCTCTGGACATGGCCAAGGGCTATGCTCTGGAGCGCTACGCCTTCGGCCGGCCGATCGGCAGCTACCAGGCGATCAAGCACAAGCTGGCCGACATCTACATCAAGAACGAACTGGCCCGCTCCAACGCCTATTACGGCGCCTGGGCCCTGGCGACCGACGCCGCGGAACTCCCCCTGGCCGCCGCCGCCGCGCGGGTCTCGGCCTGCGAAGCCTTCTGGTTCGCCGCCAAGGAGAACCTGCAGACCCACGGCGGGATCGGCTACACCTGGGACGTGGACTGCCACCTCTTCTACCGGCGCGCGCAGCAGCTCGGCCTCGTCGCCGGCGGCGCCAAGGCCTGGAAAGAGCGCCTGGTGAGCCACCTCGAACGTCGCAACGCGGCCTGAAAGGCTTTCGACCATGGACTTCAACGACACACCCGAAGAAGCCGCCTACCGCACCGAAGTTCGCACCTGGCTGAAAGGGCACGCGCCCAAGCCCGGCGGCGGCGTCGACACCGGCCTGGAAGACCCCACCAGCATGGACGAGTCCAAGGCCTGGCAGCGGACCAAGGCCGAGGCCGGCTACGCCTGCATCACCTGGCCCAAGGAATGGGGCGGCGGCGGCGGCGCCCAATGGCAGGCGGTGATCTTCGGCCAGGAGGAGGCGCGCGTCTCCACCCCGGGCAATCCCTTCGCCATCGGCCTTGGCATGTGCGTGCCAACGGTGATGAGCGCCGGCAATGAGGCCGACAAGCAGCGGTTCGTGGGGCCCGCGGTGCGGGGCGATGAGATCTGGTGCCAGCTGTTCTCCGAACCCTCGGGCGGGTCGGACGTGGCCGCCGCCCGCACCCGGGCGGTGAAGCAGGGCGACGAATGGGTGATCAACGGCCAGAAGGTCTGGACCAGCGGCGCCCACTATTCGGACTTTGGCCTCTTGATCGCCCGCACTGATCCCGACGCGCCCAAGCACAAGGGCCTGACCATGTTCTGGATCGACATGAAGGCGCCGGGCGTCGAGGTGCGGCCGATCCACCAGATGTCGGGCGCCTCGAACTTCAACGAGGTCTATTTCACCGACCTGAAGGTCAAGGACGCCCAGCGGGTCGGCGCGGTCGGCGACGGCTGGCGGGTCAGCCTGGTCACCCTGATGAACGAGCGGCTGTCGGTCGGCGGCATCGCCGGGCCAGGACAAGGCGCCGTGCTCGACCTGGCGCGCCAGCTCTCCACCCTGGTCGGCCCGGCGATGAAGGACGCGGCGCTGCGCGAGAAGATCGCCGACTGGTACGTCCAGGCCGAGGGCCTGACCTACACGCGCTACCGCACCCTGACCGCCCTCTCGCGCGGCCAGACGCCGGGGCCGGAAAGTTCGATCGGCAAGGTGGTCTCCGCCAGCCTGATGCAGGACGTCGCCAATGCGGCGCTGGAGCTGGAGGACGAGTTCGGCCTGATCACCGACCCCAAACTGGCGCCGATGAAGGGCGCCTTCCAGGCGGCGCTGATGGCCGCGCCCGGCATGCGGATCGCCGGCGGCACCGACGAGATCCTGCGCAACATCATCGCCGAGCGGGTCCTGGGCCTGCCCCAGGACGTGCGGGTGGACAAGGACGTGGCGTTCAAGGACATCCCCACCGGCCGCTGAGCGGCTGCTGCCAGGACCCGAACCGCATCGGCGTAGTGAACCACGGCTGCGGACCGCTCGACCTTCTCGGGCGGCGCCCGCGTCCTGCCGACGAGGGAGGAAGGTCATGGCGGAAGCGTTGGAGGGCGGTTGCGCCTGCGGAGCGGTCCGTTACCGCCTGACCTCGGCGCCGATGTTCGTCCACTGCTGCCACTGCCACGATTGCCAGCGCCAGACCGGCAGCGCCTTCGTCCTCAACGCGCTAATCGAGACCGACCGGATCGCCCTCGTCTCCGGCGCGCCGGAAGCCGTGGGTGTCCCCACCGACAGCGGCCGTCCCCACGACGTCTACCGTTGCCCGGTCTGCCAGACGGCGCTCTGGAGCGACTATGGCAGACGCCCGCAACTGCGGTTCGTGCGGGTCGGCACGCTCGATGAGCCCGGCGCCTTGCCGCCGGATGTGCACATCTTCACCCGCTCGAAGCTGCCCTGGCTGGCCCTGCCGCCCGGCGCCCGCGCCTACAAGGTCTACTACGACATGCAGCGGCTTTGGCCCGCCGACAGCCTGGAGCGACGGAGCACGATCCTAGGCTGAGCGCGCTATCGGGGTGGTTGTCCCACTTTTTTGGTATCTACCTGGGCGCTTAACGTCTTCGCAAGCGCCCTCGTTCATGGTGTGCGGAGAATTAGGTATCCGCGGCGTCAATGGACACTCTCGACCAGACGATCGACCGTCGCCCAGCGCTGCCCGCTGACAGTCTATGCGAGTCAGCGCTCGCGACGTTCGTGCGCGATCCTCAATGCCGGGTGCTGGCCGTGGTCGAGGGCGAACTCCCGATCGGCCTTATCCTGCGCGAGCCGTTCATGGCCCGGATGGAAGCCGCCGGCGCCATCGACCGACCGATCACCGAAGTGATGGACCGCGATCCGCTGATCGGCGACGCCGGCCAGCCGATCGGCGACTTCATCGAACAGACCCTTCTGAGCCGGCTTGCGGGGCTGGAGGGCGGCTTCGTCGTCACCCAGGATGGCGCCTATGTCGGCGTCGGGGACGCCTCGCGGCTGATCGTTTCGCTGATGGCGCCCCAGGGCGAGGCGAAGCTGATCGAGCGGATTTGCGGCGAAGTGCGCGAACCGATCGCCCACGCCCTGGCGGCCGCGGAGGGCCTGCGTCGGCTGCGCCTGCCCGAGGCCGCCGCCGGTCACCTGGAGACGATCACCGACGCGGGCCACTCCACCCTGGCGCTGCTCGATGCGGCGGTGGAGCTGCAGAAGGCCGAGGCCGGACGCCTGGAGATCCTGGCCGAGCCGCGCCGCCTGCAGGAGCTGATGGACGACATCGAGGCCCGCTGGCGCCATCAGGCCGAGAACGCCGGCGTCACCCTGCTGGTCTCCTACGACGGCCAGCCCGACTGCGTGGCCGTCATCGATCGCGCTCGGCTGCTGCAGGTGTTCGACGCACTGATCGGCCACGCCCTTGCGCATGTGCGTCACGGCGTCATCGAGGCCAGCCTGCAAGCCCGCCAAGGGTCGGCCGGGATCGAACTCACGGGGCGCGTGCGCGACAACGGCGCACAGTACGCGCCCGACTATCTCGCCCACATGTTCCGCGGCGCCAGCGATGCCGTGGGCGCCGGCGGCATGGGCATCCAGCTGGGCCTGATGCTGGCCGAACGCGCGATCGCGGTCATGCGCGGCCGCCTGGTCGCCAAGGCCAACATCGGTCCCGGCGCGACCGTGGTTTTCGAACTCAACGCCGAAGCGAGCGAGGCCGCCCTGGCCGAGTCGCCAGCGAGCGACACAGGCCGGACCAGCCGCTCGGCGCATGTGCTGGTGGTCGACGACAACGCCACCAACCGCATGGTGGTCGAGGCGCTGTGCGAAATGTTCGACTGCTCCACCGAGTCGGTGGTGGACGGCGTCGAAGCGGTGGAGGCCGCCAAGGCCGGCCGCTTCGACGTGATCCTGATGGACATCAAGATGCCGCGGATGGACGGGGTCACCGCCACCCGCGAGATCCGCAAGCTGAGCGGCTCGGTCGGCCGCGTGCCGATCATCGCGCTGACGGCCAACGCCGATCCGGATGAGGTCGCCGAATATCTCTCCGCCGGGATGCGCTGCGTGGTGGAAAAACCGATCAAGCCCGAGCGGCTGATGGAGGCCCTCGACGGCGCGCTCGCCGATTCGCGCCCAGCCCAGGGCGCCGCCGCTGCCTAGGTCAATGGGTCGCACGCGCCGAGCCGCCGAGTTAACCGGCGGTCAGCAGGGCGCCGCCGAGTATCGGCCCGATCGCGCAACGCCAGGGACCGAGACGTCGACTTTGACCGCGAGCGAACGCCCAACCACCGCGACGGCCCGGGACGGCTACCGGCGCGGCGTGGTCAAATTCGCCCAGGCCGTGATGCTGGGCGTGACGGCCTTCGCCCTCGCCTGGGTGAGCCTCACCATCACCCGTCAGGACGGCCGCGTGGCGGCGATCTGGCCGATGAACGCCGTCGTCCTGGTCTGCCTGTTGCGCACCGACGCGCGCCGGTGGCCGGGCCTGATGATCGCCGCCCTGGCCGGCAATCTGGCCGCCGATGCCGGGACCGGCGACGCGCTCTTCTCCGGCGTCGCCCTCAGCCTCGCCAACAGCCTGGAAGTCGGGCTCTGCGCGGCGGGGCTGCGCGGCGTCGCCGGCCGGCGGCTGGACCTCAGCCAGAGCCGCCATATCTGGCTCTTCGCCGGGCTTTGCGGCCTGGCCGGACCGCTGATCTCGGCCATGGCCGCCGCCGCCGTGCTGGGGCCGACAGGCGAAGAAAACCCGGTCAGGGCCCTGGTCACCTGGGCGCTCACCGATTCCCTGGGTCTGCTGCTGCTGGTCCCGCCCCTGCTGCTGATGAGACCCAGCAACCTGGCGCAAGCCGCCACCTCGCCAAAGCTCGCCGCCAATGGCCTGGCGCTGAGCGGCCTGGCGATGATCGTCGCCTGGGTCTTCCTGCAGACGCAGCTGCCGCTGTTGTTCCTGATCCCGCCGGCCCTGCTCTTCGCGACGTTCCAGATGGAGGCGGCCGGCGCGGCGCTGGGCCTCTTGATCACCGCGGTGATCGCGGTGGCGTTGACGGCGACGGGGCTGGGCCCGACGGCGCTGCTGACGCACAACCTCGCCCACCAGATGTTCTACACGCAGGTCTTCCTGTTCGTCACCGCCGTGACCACGCTGCCAGTGGGCGCGATCCTCAGCCAGCGCCGACGCGACGAGATTTCCCTGGCGACCAGCGAGGCGCGCTATCGCCTGCTGGCGGAGAACTGCACGGACCTGGTCATTCTCATGGGTCCCGACGGCGCCATCGACTACGTTTCGCCCTCGGTTCACCAATTCGGCTATCAGCCGGCCGAGCTGATCGGCCGAAAGACCACCGAGTTCGTCCACCCCGATGACCGCGAGCGGGCGATCAAGATCGTCCAGGATCTCTTCACCGGCGACCCGCCTGACCCCGGCGTCCGCCGGGAATACCGCGTCGCCACCAAGGCTGGCGACTACGTCTGGCTGGAGGGCAATTCGACCATCCTGCGCAACGAACTCGGCCGACCAAGACAGGTGGTGACCAACTACCGCGATGTCACCGCCCGCAGGCGGCTGGAAGACGAGCTCGTCGTCGCGAGGGCCCAGGTCGAGGCGAAGCTTGAGTTGCTCGCCAAGAGCCACGAGGCGCGAACACCGCTCACCGGCGAGCCCCTGGCCGAGCAGGGCCTGGCGGCCCCGATGAAGATGACCGGCTAGCTGCTGGCGAGCGGCGCCCGGCGCGCCCCTGGAGCGGCGACGCGGAGTTCGATAGGCTTCCTCGCGCAGCCTCGAGCGCTGCGTGCCTCGAGGGTTTCCATGTCTTCAAGCCGTTTCGCCCCAGCGCCCGGCGCCGTCGGTGGCTGAGGCGCTGCTTCCGGAGAGCTCGCTCGGCGCCGACGTCCACGCAGCGGCAGGACCGCGGCGGGGTGAGCTGACCCCTCAGGCGCTGATCGCCGCGGTGATCGTCGCGGCGATCATGGGCGCGTCCTACCCCTACATGGTGCTGAAGCTGGGCTTCGGACCCAACGTCTCGGTGGTCTCGGCGTTCTTCGGCTTCCTGATCCTCAACCTGATCTCCCGCAAGACCTACGACCGCTGGCAGAACAACATCGTCCAGACCGCCGGCACGTCGGCGGCGCAGACCGCCTTCATGTGCGGGGTGCTGGCGGCGTTCGACATGCTGCGCGCCTCCAAGATCGTCCATTTCACGCTCAACCCGACGCCCCTGCAGACCTTCATCTGGCTCACCTGCGCCTCGCTGTTGGGCGTCCTGCTGGCCGTGCCGATGCGCCGCCACTTCATCGTCGACGAGAAGCTGCCCTTTCCCGACGGGATGGCCGCCGGCGAGACGCTGATGGTGCTGGACCCGCCCCGCGGCGTCGGCAAGGACGACGCCGAGTGGGTTCAGGCGCGACGGGCGGCCATGGTGCTTGGCCTTGGGTTGCTCGCCTCGGCGCTGGCGGGGTTGCTGCGCGAGGACTTCAAGATCTTCCGCCTGATACCCGAAGGCTGGACGCCGGGCGCGCTGGCCCTGGGCGCGGCCGGCGCCTCCTTCGTGGTCGCCAACATGGGGGTTGGCCTCTCGTACAGCCTGCTCAGCGCCGGCGCCGGGATGCTGGTGGGGCTGAGGGTCAATATCTGGATGCTCCTCGGCGGCGTCCTCGGCTGGATCCTCGCCCCGCTGGTGCTGATCCAGCAGGGCGTTCTGCCCGACCACGCGACCCGGACCCAGGTGCTCTACTGGGTGATGTGGCCTGGCATCTCCATGGTCATCGCCGGCGGCCTGGCGGCCCTGACGCTGCGCTGGCGCATGCTGGCCGAGGCTTTCGGGACGCTCGGCAAAGCCAGCGTCGCATCGGACGAATTCCCGCTCAAATGGGTGATCATCGGCGCCGCCGTGTTGACGGTCCTGCTCTGCCTCGTCCAGTACGCCTTCTTCGGCCTGCCGATCTGGATGAGCCTGGTGGCGATCCTATCCTCCGTGCCGCTGATGCTGGTGGGCCTGCGGGCGCTGGGCGAAACCAACTGGGGGCCGATCGGAGCGCTCTCGAACCTGATGCAGGGCGTCTTCGCGGCGATCGCGCCCGGAAATGTCCTCGCCAACATGATGGGCAACGGGACTACCGGCACCATCGCCGTCACTTCCGAGGGGCTGATGCAGGACTACAAGGCCGGCCACATGATCGGCTCGACGCCGCGCAACATGACCATCGCCCAGCTGATGGCCGCGCCGATCGGCGCCGGGGTGCTGGCTCTGGTCTATCCAGCGCTGGTCAAGACCTACGGCATCGTCGGCGACCACGCCCAGCTCTCGGCGCCCGGCGCGCGGCGGTCCGCGGGCCTGGCCGAGCTGCTCAGCGCCGGCATCGGCAAATTGCCGCCATCGGCCCTCTGGGCGATGCTGATCGCCGCGGTGCTGGGCGCGGTCTTCGCCTCCTCGAACAGAACCCGAAGTGGAAGCGCTGGACGCCCTCGCCGACGGGCCTGGGTCTGGGGATCCTGCTGCCGTTCTCGTCCGTGGCGGCCCTCTTCATCGGCGGCGCGGCTGCTGCGGCCTGGGAGCGCTGGCATGGGCGCACCGCCAAGATCTACATGATCCCCCTCGCCTCGGGCTTGATCGCCGGTGAAGCCCTGATCGCCGTGATCGTGCCGGTCCTGCTGTGGCTGGGTCTGGGGTACAAGTGACGTTGATCAACGCCACCGCTTTTCCCCGCGCGGTCTTTGGGCGAGAGTGACCGAAACCGGGAGGGAGATGGCCATGGCCGACGACGCGCGCACCGAGGTTCAGACGGCGCAGGAGATCATCCGGCTCTGGCCCGATGGCCCGCCCACGAGCCTGCCGGGTGTGGGTCCTGAGGTCGCCTTCCGCTCGCCGACCGCCGGCGGGCCGGACACGACCATGTTGCGCAATGTCTCCGAGCCCACCCTGACGGTGTTCGCGCCCGCGCCCGGCAAAGCCAACGGCGTCGGCGTGATCGTCGCTCCCGGCGGCGGCTGGCGCATCCTCGCCTGGGAACACGAGGGCGTCGATCTGGCTGAATGGCTGGCCGAGCGGGGGTACACCGCCTTCCTGCTCAAGTACCGGGTGGCGGCGACACCCGCCGATCCCGCCGCCTTCGCCGAGGCCTCGGCCAAGATGAGCGCGTCGCTCACGCTGCCGCGCGCCGCCGCCGACGCGCCCAAGGCCATCGAGGAGATCATGCGCGACGACGCCACCAAGGCGGCGCGGGCGATCTCCATCGACGACGGCCGCCGCGCCCTCGAGATCGTCCGCGAGCGGGCGGACGACTGGGGGGTAGGGCGCGACCGGATCGGCATGACCGGCTTCTCCGCCGGCGCGTTCCTGACCATCGATGTGGCGCTCTCGCCCGCCGGCGCGGGACTGGCGTTCGTCGCCCCGATCTACGGCGGCGGCGCGGCCGGCCGGCCGATCCCGGCCAGCGCCCCGCCGCTCTTCACCTGCATCGCCCAGGACGACCGGCTGCTCTTCCGGGTGGTCGAGGGTCTCTACCGCGATTGGTCGCAGGCCGATCGGCCCTCGGAGCTGCACGTCTTCGCTCGCGGCGGCCATGGGTTCGGCATGGTGCGCCGGGGCTTGCCGGTCGACCGCTGGATCGATCTCCTGGGCGACTGGCTCGCGGACCAGGGCTTTGCCTGACCAGGTCAGGGTCGTCGGCCTGAGGGCCGTGTGCCTGGACGATCCGCTCGGCCTGGAGATCCAACGACCGCGCCTGTCGTGGCGCCTGGAATCGGACCGCCGCGGCGCCCGGCAATCGGCCTACCGCGTCCTCGTCGCCGCCGACCCGGACGCCTTGGCGCGCGGCGAGGGTGGGCTGTGGGACTCGCGCAAGATAGTTTCCGACAGGTCCTTCGACATCGCCTACGAGGGGCCGCCGCTGAGTTCGCGCCAGCTGTGCTTCTGGACCGTCCAGGTCTGGGACGAGACCGACGCGCCGGCGGCGGCGCCTGCCAACGCGCGGTGGGAGATGGGCCTGCAAGATCCCGCCGACTGGACGGCGCAGTGGCTGGCGGTGGAAACCGACGAGGACCGGGCCGACCGCGAGGCGGGCCTCAAGTGGATCTGGAGCGAGGGCCCGCCCGAGGCCCCGACCCGGCGCTTTCGCTATCGCTTCCACCTGACGCAGCCAGCCAAGACCGCCACGCTGACCGCGGCCGCCCGCGATCAGGTGACTGCGCTCTGGCTCGACGGCCAGCCGCTCAAGGTGCCCGCGGCCAATCCGCATGCCTTCGGCCCGGGCGGTGCGCTCAGGCTCGAGCTGGGCGACCTCGCGGCCGGCGATCACTGCCTTGCCGCCGAGGTGACGGTCGCGCGCCGAGGGGGCGATCCCAGGCCGCCGCGCGGCGCGTTCGCGGCCCTGCTGACGCTCAACCTCGATGACGGAGAGGCCGAGCGCCTGGTCACCGGTCCGGACTGGAAGGCGTCGGCGGACGACGACCCAGACTGGGCGGCGCCGAGCTTCGACGACGCCGGCTGGCCCGCGGCGGGGCCCGCCCAGACCAACCCCGGCCAGCCGTGGCCGCCGACGCAGGCCATGCGCCTGCGCACGCACTTCGACGTCGCCAAGCCGATCAAGCGGGCGCGGCTCTATGCGACGGCGCTCGGCGCCTATGAGGCGTTCGTCAACGGGACGCGCGTCGGCGACGCCCTGCTGGCTCCCGAGAGCACCGACTTCCGCAAGCGGGCGCTCTATCGCGCCTACGATGTGACCGATCTGATCCAGGCCGGCGCGAATGTCCTCGCCGCCCACGCCGGCGACGGCTGGTACGCCAGCGTAGTCGCGCCCGGCGGGCGCTACGCCTTCGGCCCGGCGCCGCGGCGGTTCCTGGCCCAGCTGGAGCTGACCTTCGCCGATGGCCCACGCCAGATCGTGCAGACCGACCCTCAGTGGCGCACGGCGCCCTCGCCCGCCGTCCGGTCGGAAATCTACAACGGTGAGACCTGGGACGCGCGGCTGGATCAGGTCGGCTGGAACCGCCCCGGCTTCGACGTGTCCGTCTGGCGCCCGGCGCGGCTGGCCGAGGCGCCGCCGTCGCAGCTTGCCGCCCACGCGGGCCCGCCGATCCGCGTGACGGAAACGCTGAAGGCGAAAACGGTGGCGGAACCGCGCCCTGGAGTCTTCCTCTATGACTTCGGCCAGAACTTCGCCGGGATCTGTCGGCTGCGGGTCAAGGGCCAGCCCGGCGACCGCGTCCAACTGCGCTTCGCCGAGATCCTTGGGCCCGATGGCGAGGTCGACCAGTCGAACCTCCGTGCCGCCGCCGCCACGGATGTCTACATCCTTGGGGGCGATGAGGCCGGCGAGGTGTTCCAGCCCAGCTTCACCTATCACGGGTTCCGCTATGTCCAGGTCGAGGGCTATCCCGGCCGGCCGACGCTCGCCGACCTGGACGGCCTGGTCATCCACTCGGACCTGCCGCTCACCGGCGCCCTGCGCATCGACAACCCGCTCGTCCAGCAGCTGTGGCGCAATGCGCTCTGGAGCCAGCGCTCGAACTTCACCGGCATTCCCACCGACTGCCCCCAGCGCGACGAGCGGCTGGGGTGGCTGGGCGACGCCAATGTGTTCTGGGACGCGGCGGCGTTCAACATGGACGTCTACGCCTTCACCCAGCGCTTCGCCGACGACATGCGCGACGCCCAGGCGCCCGGCGGCGGCTTCTCGGACTATGCGCCGGCCGCGCGGCGGTTCGGCGATGAGCCGGCGCCCGGTTGGGCCGACGCCGGCGTGGTGCTGCCCTGGACCGCCTGGCGCCGCTATGGCGCGACCTCGATCATCGACCAGAACTGGGCGGCGATGGAGCGCTACCTGGGCTACATCGAGGACGCCAACCCCAATCACCTCTGGCAAAACAAGCGCGGCCTCGACTTCGGCGACTGGCTGGCGCTCGACGCAAAGCGGCCGGGCGATCCGACGACGCCCAAGGACCTGATCGGCACGGCCTGGTGGGCCTACACGACCGAACTCGCCGCCGAGATGGCCCATGCCACCGGGCGGGCGGCCGAGTCGGCACGACTGACGGCGCTTCACGGCCGCATCGTCGCGGCGTTCCAGGGCGCCCACATCGACGAGGGTGGCTCGATCGGCAACGGCAGCCAGACCGGCTACATCCTGGCGCTGAAGTTCGGTCTGGTCCCCCACGCGCTCCGGGCCGTGGCGGCCAAGCGCCTGACCGATGAGATCGAGGGGCGGGGCGGGGTGCTTTCCACCGGTTTTCTCGGCACGCCCTTCAGTCTAGACGTGCTGGCCGACATCGGGCGGCCCGATCTGGTCTACGATCTGCTACTGCGCACCGAGTTCCCTTCGTGGGGCTACATGATCGCCAAGGGCGCCACCACCATCTGGGAGCGCTGGAACGGCGATGTCGGCGATGTGGCGATGAACTCCTTCAACCACTACGCCCTGGGCGCCGTGGCCGGCTTCCTCTTCCGCCGCATCGCCGGGATCGACGCCGCGGCGCCGGGGTTCAAGGAGATCGTGGTCCGCCCGGTTCTGGATCCGCGGCTGCGGCGCGCAGGCGGCGACTACGACAGCGTGCTTGGCCGCATTTCCACCGACTGGGACTGGACGCCGGGCGAGCTGTTCCGGCTGTCCCTGACCGTGCCGGCGAACGCGTCAGCGCAGGTGGTGCTGCCCACCGCGCTCGGGGACGACGTTTGGGTGGACGGCGGGAGATTGGCGCCTGCAGATCCCGCGCGCGGAGTCGCCGCTGGCGGCGAGACCTCCGTGAGGCTGGGCGCGGGGAGCTTCGAACTCAGCGTTCGCCCCTAGTCCGAGGGACCCGATGCCAGGGTTTTGACGCCGGCGAATGCCTCCGGCGCAGCCGCAGGCGCCCACACTTTCCGCTCGCTTGCGCGCCTGTCTGGCGACCTGGACCCTCCTATTTTTGAGAGCTTGTCCACAGGCCTGTGGTTAACATCTAGTAAACTTTTGGCCTTTGCCGCCGAGTGGGGTGGGTTTTGCGTTTTGCGGCTGGAGTGATTGGCGACAGTGGGCGCGCGGGGAGGGAGCGCCAATCGCTGACTGCTTTTGCGACCGCAGCCCTGCTCCTGTGGGCCGCCGGCGCGCACGCCGCCGATGCGCCGCTCTCCTCGAACGACCCCTCGCGCGTGGCCCCAAACCCAGCCGCGCCGATCTCGACGCCGCTCGGCTTCCCCGCCCCGCCCAAAGGCGCGGTCGGCGAGGACCTCACGCCGCGGTTCGTGTTGCAGGGCGTCAGCTTCGACGGAACGACCGAGGTCCCGCCGGCCAACCTGGAGTCAGCATGGACGTCGTACCGCGGACGTTCGGTCAGCATGGCGGATCTGCGCGCCATCGGCCGCAGCGCCGAGGGCGTCTACGCCAGGGCCGGCTATCCCTTCGTCGCCATCCTGCTGCAGGTGCAGAAGGTCAGCGACGGCGTCGTCCACTACAGCGTGGTGGAAGGCAAGATCACCGACCTGACCGTGCTGGGCCTGGATCCGACCGCGCGGCGGCAAGCCACCACCATGCTGCAGCCGCTGGTGAACCGCTCGCCGCTCTCGCTGGCGGAGGTGGAGCGCGCCTATCTGCTCGCCCGCCAGATCCCGGGCCTCGGCATCAACGGCACCCTGCGGCGTGGCGACCAGCCCGGCGGGATGGACCTGGTGGTCAACGCCGTCCGGCCTGACCTCGTGCGCGTCTATGTGAACGTCAACAACCTCTACGCCAACGCGGTGGGTCCCTGGGGCGTGCTGGTTGGCGCGGACTACTATGGCCAGTCCCGTTACGGCGACGACCTCTCGGCCCAGATCTACACCTCCATCCCGTTCGGCAGGCAGGTGCTGGCGCGCGGCAGCTACGCCTTCGGCCTCGACAATTCGGGCACGCGGGTCACCATCTCCGGGCTCTGGGGCAAGGCCAATCCGCAAGATACCGCCGCGCCGCTGGAGCTGGCCACCGACGTCGCCACGGTGCGCACGGAAATCAGCCAGCCGCTCATCGAGCGGCATGAGGGCTCGCTGGTGGCGGACGTGGCCCTCGACATCAGCGATCAGCGGACGCGCGTCTTCAAGACTGCGCCGCTCAGCTTCGACAAGCTGCGGATCTTCAGCGCCAGCCTGCTGGGCGAAACCTCGGGGTCTTTCGGTCGCCTCTCCGGTTCCCTGGAAATCCACCAGGGCCTGGATTTCGCCGGCGCCAGCCACGCCGGCGATGCGGACCTCTCGCGCCCCAACGGCGATCCGCAGGCGACCGTCTTCAAGGCCTCGCTGGAGGCCGAGAGCGCGACCGTCGGCTATGTCAGCCTGGCCGCCCGCGCCGACATGCAGCTGGCGGGCGAGCCCCTCACCGCGCCGGACCAGTACGCCTTCGGCAATCTGACCATCGGCCGCGGCTACGAGCCGGGCGCGGCGCTGGGCGACAGCGTCGTCGCCGGGTCGGTGGAAGTGCGCGTCGGCCCGCTGCATCTGGGCAAGGTGCTGCAGGTCCAGCCCTTCGGCTTCATCGATTGGGGCCGGCTCTACAACCGCGGCGCCGCGGCCCAGAGCCTGACCTCCATCGGCGGCGGCCTGCGCTTCCAGATCCCGGGCAAGGTGCAGCTCGACCTGGTCTACGCCGCGCCGCAGGACGCCCTCGTCGGCCAGCCAAGACCCTCGCCGGAACTGCTGTTGAACCTTACCGTCAGCGTCAATGACGTCTTTGCAGCGATCCACCATCGCATCGCCGCGGATACCCGAAAATGACCCAGCTTTCCCCCTTCGCCGCCCTTGTTCGACCTCAGAGCCCGCGCGCGCCTTCGAGACTGGCGTTGCTCCTGGGAACGGCGGCGCTGCTGGGCGCGCTCGGCGCCGGCTCGTCCGCCGCCGCCGGACCGGTGCTGCCGACCGGCGGCGCGGTTGCGGCGGGCGCGGCCAACATCGGTACGCCCACCGGCTTCAAACTCACCATCGACCAGTCCTCGGCCAAGGCGGTGATCAACTGGTCGAGCTTCTCGATCGGCCAGGGCGGCCAGGTCCAGTTCAACAACGGCTCGGGCGTCACCCTCAACCGGGTCACCGGCGGCGGCTCGCTCTCGCAGATCGACGGCGGCCTCGCGGCGACCGGCGGCCTCTACCTGCTCAATCCCAACGGGGTGATCGTCGGCAAGAGCGGCGTGATCAACGTCGGCGGCTCGTTCGTCGCCTCGACGCTGGACGTCAAGAACGACCAGTTCATGAACGGCGGCGACCTGACCTTCTCGGGCGCCAGTCTGGCGGGGGTGGTCAACGACGGGCTGATCGTCTCGGCCAAGGGCGAAATCGCGCTGATCGGCGCGCAGGTCACCAACGACGGGACCCTGCAGGCCCCGGGCGGCGACGTGGCGCTGGGCGCCGGCCACGCGGTGGTGCTGCACGACCAGACCCTGGACGATCGCAAGCTCACCGTCACCGTCGGCGGGGCGGACACCGCTGCCACCAACAGCGGCCTCATCGCCGCCGCCAGCGCCGAGCTGATCGCCAACGGCGGCAACGTCTACGCCCTGGCGGTCAATTCCGGGGCGGCCATCCGCGCCACCGGCGTTTCGACCAAGGACGGCGATGTCTACCTGATCGCGGGCGGCGGCAATGTGACCGCCAAGGGTGAGATCGACGCCCACCACGCCGACGGAACCGGCGGCCTGGTCGAGACTTCAGGCGAAACCGTCGACTTCACCGGCCTGAGCGTGAAGGCCGGCACCTGGCTGATCGATCCGGTGAACCTCACCGTCGACGCCGCCGCGGCCTCGACCATCGACGCCAACCTCGCCACCACCAACGTCACGCTGAAGACCGGCGCCAGCTCGGCGAGCGGACCGGGCAACCAGTCAGCGGGCCCGGGCGACATCAACATCAACGCGCCGATCGACTGGTCGAGCAACAACGTGTTCTTGGTCGATGCGTACCACTCCATCAACATCAACGCGCCGATCACCGTCCACGGTCCCGGGTCGCTGCAGCTGGTCACCAATGACGGCGGGACGGGCGGCGACTACTTCATCGCGTCAAGCGCGAACATCAGCTTCCAGGGTACACCGCACTCCGGCGAGAGCCTGTTCATCAACGGCAATTTCTACAGCCTGATCTACTCGGCCGCCGACCTGCCGACTGGCGACAACTTCGTCTGCTGCAACTACGCGGTCGGCAATTCCTTCAGCTTCGCGGGCCAGCTCTACACGCACGCGGTGATCGGCGGCTATTTCGGCAGCCAGTTCTTCTTCGGGACCTTCGCGGGCCTCGGCAACACCATCTCTGACATCAACATCAACCAGTCGGTCTCCGACACCCAGTTCTCCGCCAATGGCGACCTGGCGAAAGGCTACGTCGGCTTCTTCGGTCAGATCGGCTTCGACGGCTTCGTCCGCGACCTGCACCTCGCCAACGTCAACGTGACGGGCGCAGACGGCATGGTGGTCGGCGGCCTCGCCGGTTTCAGTCAGGGCCAGATCAGCAACGTCACCGTGTCCGGCAGCGTCACCGGCGGCGACCGGGTCGACGACATCTTTGGCACGTCACTCGTCAACGCCGGCGGGCTGGTCGGGATCAACTCGGGCGGCATCGCCAACTCATCTTCGTCGGCGACGGTCAGCGCCGGCATCGCCACCGCCGGCGGACTGGTCGGCAAAACCGAGGCGAGCTCGGTCATCACCAACTCGCAGGCTAGCGGCGCCGTCAGCGTCGGCGACGACCTGACCGGCGCCGGCGATGTTATGGCGGGCGGGCTGATCGGCGACGCAGCCGGCTCGGGCTTCGGCCAGATCACGCTCTCGGGCGACCAGGCGAGCGGCGCGGTCAGCGGCGGCCAGCAGGCGTTCCTCGGCGGCTTTGCCGGCTCGATGACCCAGACTCTGGTTTCGGTCTCCGCCGCCAGCGGCGCGGTGACCGGCGGCGCGGGCTCGTACGTCGGCGGCTTCGTCGGCAGCGTCGACAATTCCACGCTCACCACCTCCTACGCCAGCGGCGCGGTCAGCCAGACAGCGGGCGGGATCGCCAGTGTCGCGGCCGACCGTATCGGCGGGTTCGCCGGCTATATCGGCCAGAACGGAGTGGTCACGCTCTCCTACGCCGACGGCGCGCTGACCACCAAGACCGGCCCGGACGCAGCCGACGCCACCCTGGCCGGCGGCTTCGTCGGCGACCTCGACCACGGCTCGGTGGCGGACAGCTACGCCACCGGCTCGGTGACCGTGACGGGGAGCGGGACCAATCTCACCGGCGGCTTCGTCGGGCTGGTGGAAGAGAGCGGATCGGTGCAGCGGGTCTACGCCTCCGGCGCGGTCGCCGCGACGCCAGGCTCGGTCGGCGGGCTGGCCGGCCGGGTCGGCAACGCCGGCGTCGGGGACACCAGCGGCTCGATCAGCAACAGCTATTGGGACAAGGGGACTACCGGCGAGGCGACCGGCTACAACCTGGCGGGAACCGGAACGGCGACCAACGTCACCGCCATCGGTGGCGGCGGGCCCAGCCCTTACGCCGCGGCCACTTACGGTGCGTTCGACCTGGTGGGCGCCTGGACGATGATCGCCGGCGAGACCCGGCCGATGCTGGTCTCGGAGTACTCGACAACCATCGTCAACGCCCATCAGCTGCAGCTGATCTCGCTCCATCCGACCGCCAACTACGTCATCGCCGCCGACATCAACGCCAGCGAAACGTCGAACGCCGCTGGGGTGTGGGACACCGCCAACGGCTTCGTGCCGATCGGCGGGACCGTGGCGAGCGAGTTCACCGGTTCGCTCGACGGCGGCTTCCACACCATCTCCAACCTGCACATCGTCGACACGACCGTCGCCAGCCAGACGCTGGACGGCTACAGCCACAATGGCTTCGTCGGCCTCTTCGGCATCATCGGCGCAGCCGGCTCGGTCCAGAACCTGACCCTGGCCAACGCCGTCGTCACCGGCGGCGACGGCATGCTGGTCGGCGCCCTGGCCGGCGCGGTCGAGGGGACGGTGAAGAACGCCGCCTCATCGGGCGTCGTCACGGTCGGCAACGATCTGGGCGCTTCCGACACAGCTTCGGGCTACGCAGCCGGGGGCGGCCTCGTCGGCGACGCCGCCTTCGCCGGCTCGATCTCGGGCTCCTCATCGTCGGCGGTTGTCAACGGCGGGAAGGCGGCGGCCGGCGGCCTCGTGGGGACGCTCCGCTCGGGCGCGACGCTGAGCGGCGACGCCGCCAGCGGGGCGGTCACTGTCGCCAGCGGCGTTTCCGGCGGCGCCCAGGCGGACGCGGGCGGTCTGGTCGGCCTGATCAACGGCTTCCAGTCCGGCGGGATCAATCCGCTGACCGTCAACGTCAGCAACTCCCACGCATCCGGCGCGGTCAGCGGCGGCGGCTTCTCGGCGGTGGGCGGCTTCGTCGGGACCACCAACCACGGGGCGATCACCACCTCCTTCGCCACCGGCGCCGTCGCCGGCCAGGGCGACACCTTCGTCGGCGGCTTCGCAGGTTTGGCGCTCAACACGACCATCGGCGCCTCGTACGCCACGGGCGGGGTTTCGGCGATCGCGGCCGCCGCGGCGGGCGGTAACGACATCGCCGGCGGGTTCCTGGGCGAGGGCGGCGCTGGCGACACGATCACCGGCTCCTGGGCCAGCGGCGCGGTCTCGGCCAACGGCGCCGGAACCCAGCCGGCCACCGCCGGCGGCTTCGTCGGCGTCCTCAATAGCGGCGGCTCGATCACCGGCGCCTATGCGCTGGGCGCGACGTCGATCCTGAACGCGCAGGCCGGCGACGACGCCGGCGGCTTCGGCGGCAGCGTCAGCGGAACGCTGAACAACTTCTACGCCACCGGGGCGGTCTCTGACGCCGCCGGGACTGAGGGCGGCCTGGTGGGCGTGCTGGGCGCCACCGGCAACGCCACCACAGCGTACTGGGACGAGGGGACGACGCTGCGGACGACGGCGATCGGCCAGACCATCCTTGGGGGCACGGCCACCAACCTCGTCGGCGTCGGCGGCTCGACCGGACTCAACCCGTTCAACGCCTCGAGCTACGCCAACTTCAACCTCGCCACCACCTGGTTCATGATCGATGGCGAAACCCGCCCGATCCTGCGCGCGGAATACTCCACCACCATCACCGACGCCCACCAGCTGGAGCTGATGGCGCTGAACCGCAGCGCTGCCTACACGGTGGCCAACGCATTCAACGCCAGCGAGACTACCAGCCTGACGGGCGTCTGGAACCCGGCCAACGGGTTCGTCCCGGTGGGCGCCAGCGCCGCCCAACCGTTCACCGGAACGTTCAACGGCAATGGCTTTGCGATCTCCAACCTGACGATCATCGACACGACAGCCGTCGCGCAGACCCTAGCATCGGGGTTTGCGACCAACGGCGCGGTCGGCCTCTTCGGCTTCGCCAGCGCCGCCAGCGTGCTGCAGAACGTCAGCCTGGCGAGCGCTCACGTCACCGCCGGAAGCGGCATGGTGGCCGGCGCGCTCGTGGGGAGCACGGCGGGCCTCGTCACCAACTCGACCTCCTCCGGCACGGTCACGGTCGGCGACACCCTGAACGGTCCGATCAATGCGGCGGCCGGCGGCCTGGTCGGCGATCTTGGCGACGGCGTCAGCGCCGGCGTGATCGAGTTCTCCAGCTCCTCTGCGACCGTCGCCGCGGGCGACGGCATCGCCGGGGGCCTCGTCGGCTGGGCGCACGGCGGCGCTCAGATCCTGCTCTCCAGCGCTTCGGGCGCGGTGACGGTGGGCAACGATCCGTCCGGCACGCCGGCGATCCCGGCTGCCGGCGGACTGATCGGCCAGGCCCAGGGGACGTCCGGCGACGATGTCGTGGTCACCGGCTCGTTCGCCGGTGGGGCGGTCCACGGCGGCAGCGGGGCCGAGATCGGCGGTTTCGGCGGCCGGTTCGACTGGGTCAACGTCTCCTTCTCCTACGCCACCGGCGCGGTCACCCAGACAGCGGCGGGCGTCAGCGGCAACGTCAACGAGGCCGGCGGCTTCGTCGGCTTCATGGGCAATGGCGTCATCCAGAACGCCTTCGCCAGCGGCGACGTGATCACGGTCGGCGCGATTGGCTTTCCCTCCGAGGCCGGCGGCTTCGTCGGTCGGCTGAGCGCCGGGGAAATCCAGGACTCCTACGCCTCCGGAACGGTTGGCGGCGATGTTCACAACAACCTGCTCGGAGGGTTCGCCGGCACGGTGCAATCGGGCGGCGGCCTGGATCGGATCCTGGCGACCGGCGCAGTCTCCGGAACGGGTACGCTCGGCGGTCTCGTCGGATCCTTCATCGGCGATCATCTGATCGGCGGCTACTGGGACGCCGGCACGACCGGCCAGGACGGGGCGACCGGCAACGGGGCCAGCGGCATCGACGCCACTGACGTCAGCGGCGACCCCTTCAATCCCGCGAGCTACCCGGAACTGGATTTCGTTGGCACGTGGTCGACCCCATCGAGCGGCTTCTACCCGCAGCTCTATGGCGTCTCGCACGTGCTCAAGCTGACGCCGCAGGACCTGGAGTACACTTACGGCGACTTCCCGATCTTCGCCTTCAACGTGCTCGGCCTGCAGGGGGGCGATGCGCGCAGCGCGGTGACCGGCGCCACTGTCCGGATCACCGGCGACACCCTGTCGAACGCCGGCTTCTTCGCCGCCGGAACCGCCAGCAGCACGCTCTCGGCGGCCAGCGCCGTCGGGTCCACCGGCGTCTACCGGATCATTTACAACACCGGGAACGTCCTCATCGACCAGCGTCCGATCAATCCGGCGCTGACGGGGACGGTCCAGAAGACCTACGACTCGACGAACATCGCCACCATCGACCCGGTCAACAATGCGCCCAACATCGTCGATGGGAACAGCAATGTCGGCGTGGTCCCGGGCGATCTTGTCGCCATCGATCCGGGCAGCATTCAGACGGCCGGGACCTACGATACCGCGAACGTGGACCTGAGCCAGTGCAACGCCACCTGCATCGGGGTTAACACGTCAGGCTACACGGCTTCCGGCGCGGACATCGCCAACTATACCTTCACCGGCGTCGCGCACGACTTCATCGGCGAGATCGATCCGGCGACGCTGACCCTGACCGCGATCACCGACACCAAGATCTACGACGGCGGCGTCACTTCGACGGGGACGCCGGGGGTGTCCGGCCTGTTCGGCCTCGACAACGTCACCAACCTCGCCCAGCAGTTTGACTCCAAGAATGTCGGCCCGCGGACGCTGAATGTCTCGGACTTCACCGTCAACGACGGCAACAACGGCGCCAACTACGCGGTGAGCCTGGTGAGCGCGTCCGGGGGTTCGATCACGCCGGCGTCGCTGAGCATCGACGCTCAGGGCGACACCAAGGTCTACGACGGCACGACAACCTCCGCCGTTCTCCCGCAAGTGTCCGGCCTGGTCGGCGGCGACACGGCGTCCAACCTCAGCCAGGTGTTCGACTTGAAGGACGCCGGCAGCCGCAGCCTCAGTGTCTCGACCTTCACCATCAACGACGGCAACGGCGGCAATAATTACACCATCAGCACGTTCGGCAACGACGGCGAGATCACGCCAAAGCCGATCAGCGCCTCCCTCGTCGGGACGGTGGAGAAGACCTACGACGGCAACACCAGCGCCCCGGTGACCGTCGGCGAGCTGACCCTGCCGGGCGCGATCGCCGGCGACGACGTCACCCTCAACGTCTCGGTTCCCGGAACCTACGCCACGCGCAACGCCGGCTCGGGCATCAACGTCACCGTCAGCGGCCTTTCGATCAGCGGCGGCGATGCGACCAACTACACCTTCACCGACGGCGCCTCGGGCGACGTCGGCCTGATCGATCCCGCGGCGCTGACGATCAGCGCGGTGACGCAGACCCGCGTCTATGACGGCAACGCCTTGTCGACCGGCGTCCCGCAAGTGGTGGGACTGGTGGGCGGTGATAGCGCCTCGAACCTCAGCCAGGTGTTCGACAGCAAGAACGCCGGCGGCCGCACCCTCAGCGTCAACGGTTACTCGATCAGCGACGGCAATAGCGGCCTCAACTACACCGTCAGCCTGGCGAGCGCGGCGGGCATGATCACGCCCGCGCCGCTCAGCATCGACGCGGTCGGCGACACCAAGGTCTACGACGGCACGACGACCTCGGCCGTCGTCCCGCAGGTGTTCGGCCTGGTCGGCGGCGACACCGCGTCCAACCTCAGTCAGATGTTCGACAGCAAGAACGCCGGCGGCCGCACGCTCAGCGTCAACGGCTTCTCCATCAGCGACGGCAATGGCGGCGCCAATTACGACGTCAGCACGTTCAGCTCCGAGGGCACGATCGACCAGCGGCCGCTCAGCGCGACGATCACCGGCACGGTGGAGAAGACCTACGACTCGCTCACCGACGCCACGGTGACCAGCGGCGAGATAACCCTGGTCAACGCCATCGCCGGCGACAGCTTAAGCGTCGGCGTTCCCTTCACCGGAAACTATGCGACCCCCAACGCCGGCTCGGGCATCCACGTCAGCGTCTTTGGGCTGACGCTCGGCGGCGGCGATGCCGGCAACTACACCTTCACCGGCACCGCGGCCGGCAATGTCGGGATCATCGACCCGGCGCTGCTGACGATCACCGCTGCTGCAGACTCCAAGGTCTATGACGGGACCGTCACGTCCGGCGGAACGCCGATCGTGAGCGGCCTCTTCGACGACGATAGCGTCTCAGGCCTCAGCCAGGCGTTCAACAGCAAGAACGCCGGCAATCGAACCCTGAACGTCGTCAACGACTTCACGGTCAGCGATGGCAACAACGGCAATAACTATACGGTCCAACTGGTCAGCGCGGCGGGCATGATCACGCCGGCGCCGCTCAGCATCGACGCGGTGGGCGACACCAAGGTCTACGATGGCACGGTCACCTCCGGCGGCGTCCCGCAGGTGTTCGGCCTGGTCGGCGGCGACACCGCCTCGAACCTCGGCCAGGTGTTCGACTTGAAGAACGCCGGCAGCCGCAGCCTCAATGTCTCGACCTACACCATCAACGATGGCAATGGCGGCCACAACTACGACATCACCACGGCCGGCAACGACGGCGAGATCACGCCAAAGCCGATCACCGCCGCGTTGGTCGGAACGGTGGAGAAGACCTACGACTCCACCACCAGCGCCCCGGTGACCAGCGGCGAGCTGACCCTGCCGGGCGCGATCGCCGGCGACAACGTCACCGTCGATGTGTCCGGGCCGGGAACCTACGCCACGGCCAACGCCGGGTCCCACATCCTGGTCACGGTGAGCGGCCTCTCGATCAACGGATCCGACGCGACCAACTACACCTTCACCGACGGCGCGTCGGGCAATGTGGGCCTGATCGATCCGGCCACGCTGACCATCAAGGCGGTGACCGACAGCAAGGTCTACAACGGGACCGTCGTCTCAGCGGGCGTCCCGACCGTGAGCGGCCTCTTCGGCGAAGACGGCGTCACCGGTCTCAGCCAGGTCTTCGACAGCAAGAACGCCGGCGCCCGGACGCTGAACGTCGTCAACGGCTTCTCGGTCAACGACGGCAACAATGGCGGCAACTACACGGTCCATCTGGTCAGCGCCGCCGGCACGATCACCAAGGCGCCCCTCAGCATCGACGCGGTCACCGACACCAAGGTCTACAACGGGACCACCACCTCGGCGGGCGTCCCGCTGGTGAGTGGCCTGGTCGAAGGCGACAGCGCCTCCAACCTCAGCCAGGCGTTCGCCAGCAAGAACGCCGGCGCGCGGACGCTCAGCGTCAACGGCTTTTCGATCAACGACGGGAACGGCGGCGGCAACTACGCGATCACCTTCAACACCGCCGACGGGTCGATCACCCAAGCGTCGCTGACCATCAGCGCGGTCGCCGACACCAAGGTCTACAACGGCGCCGTCGATTCAGCCGGCCAGCCGATCGTGATCGGGCTCGTCGAAGGCGACAGCGTTTCGAATCTCAGCCAGGTGTTCGACAGCAAGAACGCGGGCGCCCGCACGCTCGCGGTGACCGGCTTTACGATCAACGACGGCAACGATGGCGCCAACTACACCGTCCACCTGAACGGCGCAGACGGCACGATCACGCCCGCCCAGCTGACCCTCACCGCGGTCGCCGACACCAAGGTCTACGACGGCGGGACCGGTTCCAGCGGAACGCCGCTGGTCAGCGGCCTGGTGGAGGGCGACGGCGTCTCCAACCTCGCCCAGAGCTTCAACTCGCGGAACGCAGGCGCGCGGACCATCACCGTCGATGGCGGCTACACGATTTCCGACGGCAACGACGGCGGCAACTATACCGTCATGCTGGTCAGCGCGTCGGGCGCCATCACCCCAGCGCCGCTGACGCTTTCGGCCGTCACCCTCTCAAGGACCTACGACGGGACCACCAGCTCCAGCGTCTCACCCACCGAGCAGGGGCTGGTCGAAGGCGACAGCCTCTCCGGGCTCACCCAGAGTTTCGATTCCAGGAACGCCGGCGAGCGGACCCTGACGGTCAACAACGGCTATCTGGTCAACGACGGAAACGAGGGTGGCAACTACACCGTCACCCTGGTCAGCGCGTCAGGGACGATCACGCCCGCGACGCTGACCCTGGCGGCGGTCTCCGACACCAAGACCTACGATGGGAACACCGTCTCCGGCGGCGCGCCGACCACCGGGGGCCTCGTGGAGGGCGACAGCGTCTCCGGTCTCTCGCAGAGTTTCGATGCCAAGAACGCCGGAGAGCGGACGCTCGCCGTCAACAACGGCTTTGCCGTCAACGATGGGAACGACGGCGCCAACTACACGATCAAGCTGGTCAGCGCGGCCGGCACGATCACGCCCAAGCTCTTGACCGTGACCCTGACCGGCGAAGTGCTGAAGCCGTACGACGGCAACAGCACCGCGACGCTGGCCAACGACAACTACCAGCTCTCCGGCGTCCTTACCGGCGATGTGGTGACGCTGAACGACCCGCGCCTGGGTCTCTACGACACTCCCTTCGTCGGCCGGGGCAAGACGGTGACGGTGAGCGGGCTCGCGCTCTCGGGCGCCGCCGCCCAGAACTATCAGGTCGCCTCGTCCGACTCCGGCGACGTCGGGGTCATCACCATCGTGCTGCCGATCCAGCCGCAGATCGTCACCGATCCGCCTCAGATCCCCGAGACCCTGACCGGCCAGCCGCCGCAAAGTCTGGTCTTCACTGGCCTCGGCGGATCGCCCTTCGCCGTGTTCCTGGATTTCCCGGTCGCCAACGACGACAGCGACAAGGGTCCCGGCGACAACCTGCCGATCACCGGCGCCGGCAACGGCGATCTCTGGGAGGGATCGGATCTGGATAAGAAGGCCAACCCGTGAGCATGCGCAGCGTCCTGGGCCTGATCGGCATCGTCGCGAGCGTCGTTTTCGCCGCGCCAAACCATGCGAGGGCGGGCGTCGACTTCGCCCTCGGCGTCAACGCCGAGAGCCAGACCTGCCGCGCGGTCGCCCGTTTCGACGCCCCGCCAAACGCCAAATCCGCCGACATCTATTGCGGCGCCTGGGAAACGCCGTCCGGCCGGATCACCATCTTCGCCAACGAAAGCCAGGCGGCGGCGACCCTCGCCGGCCTATGCAAAGGCGATACGACCGCGCTGCAGAGCGCCGACTTCACCGGCGTCCAGCAGATCGCCTGCGAGCGCGGCCAGGGCGGGGGCGTGCGCCGCTACGCCCTCATCGCCCACCGCAGCGCCAGCCTCATCGTCGGCGAGGTCTATCCCTCCGACTGGGGGCCGCTGGTGAGCGCCGCGCGGGTGCTGACCGGTATCGAGCGGGCGTCGGCGAGCGCGACGGCCGGCGCCGAAACACCGGGCCTTCGGGAGATCCAGGCGGTCTTTCCCACCGGCGCGCCTGGCCAGACCGCGGCGGCGAATTACGAACTGCTGCGCCGCCGCGCCTACGAATACAATGTGATGTGGGAGTTCGGCACCTCGCTGCGCGATTTCGAGACGCTGATGGCCGCGCAGAAGAAGGTGGCGCCGGACGACGCCGCGGGCGAGGCCGACATCCTGGCCGAGATCGGCCTCAACATGTCGAGCGCCCAGCGTTTCGACGACGCGGCCGCCACGCTCGACCACGCCGAGGCGCTGGGGCGCGGCGCCGACGATCCGCTGCTCCTCACCAAGATCACCAACTACCGCGCCATCGACCAGCTCAACCAGCGTCACTTCGACTCGGCCCTGCAGCTGGCGCTGGCGGCCCGCGCCGCGCGCGCGCAGCTGCAACGGGGCGGCAGCCAAGCGGCGATCAGCGCCGGCGATGTCAGCCGCGTCGAGAGCCATTCGGCGAGCCTCAGCCAGCGGGGCCTGCTGATCCAACTGACCGACGCACGGCCCGCCGACCGCGCCGCCATCCTGTCGGCCCAGGGCTACTATGTCGCCGGCGTCGCCGCCCGCGCCCTTGGCCAGGCGGGCGCGGCCGCCGACTATTTGCGCTCGGCTGCGACCTGGCTGGACGACGCCGCCGCGCCCCCAGCCTGGCTGGTGGGCGACGTCGCCAACGCGCGCGCCGACGTGGCGCTTGCCAGCGGCGCCTTCGCCGAGGCCGCGACGATCGCGCAGACCGGCATCGTCACCATCAAGACCGTCGCGCCGGGTTCACGCAGCGAGGCCCACCTGTGGCTGACGCTGGAGGCCGCCCAGGTCGGCCTTGGCCGCATGGACGACGCCCTCGCCGCCGGCCGCGCGGCGATTGAGATCTACGCCAAGCAGACCGAGTCGCCCGGCCTGCCGCCGGACGTCGCCGGGCCGCATCTGGCCCTGCTGGAGGACGCCTGGCGCAAGAGCGGCGATGGCGCGCTGAGCGCCGAATACTTCCAGGATCTGGCGCTGGTCTGGGACGGAGCGGCGGCCAAGACCACCGCCCAGCTGGCCGCGCGCCTGGTGCTGCGCGACGCCGGCGACCAGGCGCGCGTCTATCAGGACGCCGAACGCGGCTACCGCGCCGCCTATGCGCGGCGCCAGCAGCTGGCGGGCGATCCCAACACGCCCAAGGAGCAGATCGCGCTCGCCGACGGCGCCGCTCAGACGGCCGCCGCGGGGCTCGCCGGCGCCGAGGCGGCGCTGCGCGAAAAGGCTCCGGCCTACCTCGAACTCCTCAGCCCCGCGATCGCCACCGGCGACCTGCTGTCGGTGCTGGGCGAGCACGAGGCCTACCTGCGCATCGCGATGGCCAGCGACGGCGGCTACGGCGCACTGGTGGACAAGACCGGGGTCCATCCCTTCCACATCGCCACGACCGGGGCTCAGATCGACGCTCTGGCCGACCGGCTGCGCCGCAGCACGCACTTGAAGGGCCGGCGCCTGCCGGACTTCGACATCGACGCCGCCCAGCAGCTCTACGCCGACCTGATCGGCCCGGTGCAGGACCAGCTGGCCAGCGTCAAGGACCTGGACATCGACGTCAGCGGCTCGCTGGCCTCGATCCCGTTCACCGCCCTCATCGCCTCGGCGCCCAGCCAGGCGCAGCTGGACAAGGTCAAGTCCGACCAGGACTACACCGGGATCGACTGGTTGGCGCGGCATGTGAGCGTCGCCAACGCCCTGGGTCCTGCGTCCTTCATCCGCATGCGCAAGCTGCCGCCGGCGCCGGTGGCGGAACTGAAGGCGGCGATCTATGGCGACTATCAGCCCAATGCGGCAGCGGTTGCGCAGCGGCTGGCCGATGCGCACAGCCTCACCGACACCTGCCGCGCCTCGGTCGAGCACGTGCTGACGACGCTTGGGCCGCTGCCGGAGACCGCCGACGAGGCGCGCAGCGCGGCGGCCAGCTTCGTCGCCGCCCACGTGCTGTTGGGGCGCCAGTTCACCGATCAGGACTTCATGCACGACCCGGCCACGGGCGAGGCCGACGTGATCATGCTGGCCACTCACGGGGTGCTCGGTCTCTCGCCCTGCTTCCCGGAGCCGGCGCTGCTGACGTCGGTCGGCGACACGGGCGCCGGCCTCATCGAAGCCTCGCAACTGCTCGACCGTCAGCTGCGCGCCTCGCTGGTGGTGCTCTCGGCCTGCGACACCGCCGCCGGCGGCAAGCTGGACGAGGCCAGCACTGGCCTTGCGGACGGCGGCGACGCCCTCAGCGGCCTGGCGCGCGCCTTCATCTACTCGGGCGTACGCAACGTGCTGGCGACCGAGTGGAAGGTGGACGCCGCGGCCTCGCAGGCCGAGGTCACCAAGCTGCTCGCCGGCGTCAACCAGCCGGGCGAGAGCGTGCGCGAGGCGCTCTCGCAGGCGCAAAGTCAGATCTACAGCCAGGCCGAGACCGGTCATCCCTTCTACTGGGCCGCCTTCGTCCTGGTCGGCGACGGCGGCGGCGTGCTCAAATCAGGCGCCAAGGCGTCGGTCGCTTCGCTGCCTTAGGCGCCATTCCGAGACGCGCGGGCCGCTGGGGCGCCAGGTGGTAGCTGGGGGCGGCTACATGGCGCGCTGCAGAACTGGCGCGGTCGGAACCACCCCGTTCACCGAGACAGAAAGGCGAGCAGCAGATCGGTCACGGTCGAGGGCTGCTCCTGCTGGACCCAATGTCCGGCCCCGGCGACCAGATGACGCCCGCCCAGGTCGGAGCAGACGCGATCAAGGCGCTCGAAGAGGCCCGGAGACTGGTAGACGCCCCAATCGGCCGCACCCGCGATGAACGTGGCCGGGACGTCGATCGTGCGGCCGGCGAACAGGCGAAGATCGGCGCCGGCGATGCCGCTCACGCCGCACCGATACCATTGCAGGCCCCCCTGAAAGCCGGTCCGCGCGAACTCGGCGCAATAGACGTCCAGCTCTGGCTCTGTGAGCCACGCGCAAGACGCGATCTCGGCGGCGGAGGGCATATACGGCGCCACGGTCTGCGCCATCCCCTGATCGAGGGGCATGACGTAGTACGCCGGCAATGCGGCAAGGTCCTCGGCGCTCCAGCCGCCGAGCGGGCGCGGGCTGTTCCCACGCCAGTCAGCGCTCTTGACGTGGTAGTAGGCGCGCAGGAAGTCGCGCAGACCCTGCGGCGCTTCCAACATGTCGCGTTCGGCCTCTCGCGTGGAGTAGTACCATTGGTAGTGCTTGCGTGGCGGCGCCAGCCTTGCCAGGTCGGACTGGACGTCTGCTCGCGCCCCGGGCTGAGCGCCGATTGCCGTCGCCCCGGCGAACGGCGCGCTCATCATCACCAGTGAGCTGAACACGTCGGGGCGGACCAAAGCGCAATGGGCGGCGATCGGCGAGCCGAAGTCGTGACCGATCACCGACGCGACGCGACGATGGCCCATCGCGAATACCAGCGCCAGCATGTCCTGGACAAGGTTCAGCGGGCGAAACGACGCGAGGTCGCCATCATAAGCTCGGTCCCAGCCAGTGGTGCGTCCGTAGCCCCGCTGATCGGGCGCGATGACGTGAAACCCGGCCGACGCCAGCCCCGGCATCACCTTGCGCCATGACCAGGCCAATTCGGGAAATCCGTGCAACAGCAGGACAATGGGCCTGTCAGGCGCGCCGTCGTGGCCGGACTCGAGGACGTGCATCCGCAGGCCGTTGACGTCATCGACGAAGCGGGAGCGCACGCCCGCCGGCAATGCGTAGTCTAGACCATCCGACGGTGTCGCGTTCACTGGCCCCCGCTCGTCCAGGATGTTCGCTCTGGGCTTAAGTCAGTTGATGAGCGCGCGCTACAGGGTCAGCTTTGTGGACGGGAGCCAACGTCGGCAATGTCGCCTGGCGGGCGAGGGACCCGCCGCTCCGGCGGCGCCTCCAGCGACCTTTTGCTTGCCCGCTTCCGATAAGCCTTCATAGGGTTCTTGCAGCGTGGCTATCGCTCGCGACCAGCGATCAAGCCCGATGGAGGACTCGCTACCATGGCGTCACAAGGATTGCGGAATCTGGGTCGGTCGGGCCTGCGCGTATCGCCGCTGTGCCTGGGGACGATGAACTTCGGCAACGAGCAGTTCGGCTGCGACGAGAAGACCTCGATCGGGGTCGTCCATGCGTACCTGGACGCGGGACACAACTTCATCGACACCGCCAACGTCTACTCGGGAACGAAGTCGGAAACGATCGTTGGCAAGGCGGTGAAGGACCGCCGCGACTCCGTTGTCGTCGCGACGAAGGCGGCCTCGCCGCTCGGGCCCGGTCCGTTCGAGTCCGGCTCGAGCCGCAAGCATGTGCTGAAGGCCTGCGAGGACAGCCTGCGCCGGCTAGGGACGGACTACATCGACCTCTACCAGATGCATCGCTACGACGATGCGACGCCCCTCGAGGAGACGCTGAGCACGCTCAACGACCTCGTTAGGCAGGGCAAGGTGCGCTACATCGGCGTCTCGAACTGGACGGCGTCGCAGATCGTCGAGGCCTGCCTGATCATCGCCGCGAAGGGCTGGGAACCCCTGGTGAGCTTGCAGCCGCAGTACAGCATCCTCACCCGCGACATCGAGGTCGAGATCCTGCCCGCCTGCCGCAGGTTCGGCTTGGGCGTGATCCCGTGGAGCCCCCTGGCCGGCGGCATGCTCACCGGCAAGTACAAGCCGGGCGAGGAGCCGCAGGAGGGCACGCGTTTCGCCGCCCCTGGGCCCTTCCAGAGCGTGTGGCGGACACGCTCGCTGAACGAGCGCAATCATGCGGTCGTCTCGGTGGTGCTCGAGGAAGCCCGCCAGCTCAACGCCTCGCCGATTGCAGTGGCCTTGGCCTGGAACCTGGCGCGCCCGGGGATCGTGTCGCCGATCATCGGGCCGAAGACCGAACAGCAGTTGAGCGACAACCTGGCCGCCCTGGAGATCGATCTCCCCGCTGAGGCCATCGAACGAATTGACGCCGCCAGCGAACCGCATCTGCCTTATCCACACGACTTCATGCGAATGGCGCGGCAACTGACGGCAATGATGGTTCAGCAAAACGCTCCCGCAGGCCGCTCTCCCGCCGCAGCCTAAGCGAGGCGGTTGGTAGCTGGGGGCGGGATCGAACCGCCGACCTGTGGGTTATGAATCCACCGCTCTAACCATCTGAGCTACCCAGCCGAAGGCGAGCGCCGGGTTATAGGCAAGAGGCCGGGCGCCTTCAAGCGGCCGTCGGCGGCGCCAGATCGAGACGTTTCGCCACCGCCTCGCCGATCGCCAGCGAAGAGGTCAGGCCCGGGCTCTCGATGCCGAAGAGCGCCACGAGGCCTTCGATCCCGTGCGCCTCGGGCCCGTCGATGCGGAAATCCGGTTGGGCTTCATCCGGTCCGTGCAACTTGGGCCGGATGCCGGCGTAGTCGGGGCTGAGCGCGCCCTCCGGCAAACCCGGCCAGAAACGGCGGATATAGGCGTAGAAGCCAGCCGCGCGCGCCGGGTCCACCGTGTAGTCCTCGGTCTCGACGTAGGCGAGATCCGGCCCGAACACCGCCTGGCCGCCCAGGTCCTTGCGGTAGTGGGTGCCAAGGGCGCCCGGGATCGGCGGCGGATAGATCAGGTGCTCGAACGGCGCCTTGCCGGTCAGGCGGAAGTAGACACCCTTGCCCAGATGCCGCGCCGGGATCCGGTCCGCCGGAAACCCTTCGATGACCGCGGCGACGGTCTGGGCCGACAATCCGGGCGCCGTCACTAGGCGAGCAACGGTCAGGGCCGTCGGCGCTTCGCCGCCGGCCCGCACCGTGAACCCGCCGCCGGCGATCGGCGCCGCGCCCTCGAACGGCGTTCCCTCGACCACCGCGCCGCCCATGTCCTCGATCTCGCCACGCAGGGCCAGCATGTAGCCGTGGCTGTCGAAGACGCCGCTTTCGGGCGAGACCAGGGCGGCGACCGCTCTCAGCCCGGGCTCCAGCGCCATGGCCTGGTCGCCGGTGACCTCGGCCAGCCCCTCGACGCCGTTGGCCCGCGCCTGGCTGGCGATGGCCTCCAGCCGCGGGATCTCCGACGGCTCGGCGGCGACTACCAGCTTGCCGCACTTGCGGTAGTCGACCTTGTGCGCCTCGAGGAAAAGGTAGAGCGCGCGGCGGCCGGCGACGCAGAGCCGCGCCTTCAAGGACCCCGTCGGATAGTAGAGGCCGCCGTGGACGACCTCGGAGTTGCGCGAGGAGACGCCCTGGCCGATCGCCCGCTCCTTCTCCAGCACCACGACTGTCAGCCCGCGCCGGGCGAGGGCGTAGGCGCTGGCCAGCCCCACGGCGCCCGCCCCAACCACGCAGGCGTCGAAGTCGAAGGAAGTCATGCGTGGGCTATAGCGGTCTCGACCTTGGCGGGGGAAGGCGGAACGGCCTCCCACTCGGCCCAGAGGGCGGCTTCGTCCTGCTTCGCCCGCGCGACCGCGGCGTCCTTGACGTGGCCGAAGCCGCGGATGGCGTCCGGGACGCTGGCGACCTTCACCGCCAGGAGCAGGCGCTCGGCGCTCAGGCCCGCGAGCAGCCGGTCCACGCCGGCCTCGTAGTCCGCCAGCAGGCGCCGCTCCATCCGCCGCTCGGCGCTGGCCCCGAAGAGGTCGAGCGGGCCGCCGCGCAGGCCCTTCAGCCTGGCCAGCACCGGAAAGCCGAAGCGCAGCATCCAGCCGCCGAAGGCGATCTTCTTGGGCCGTCCCGCGTCGTCCTTGGGCGCGATGATCGGCGGGGAGAGCCAGACCTTGGCCTCGCCGCCGGAGAAAGTCCCCTTGAGCGCCGCCGCGAACCGGCCGTCGGCATAGAGCCGCGCCACCTCGTACTCGTCCTTGACCGACATCAGCCTGAAGAGGTTGATCGCCACCGCCCGCGTCAGCGCCTCGCCGCCAAGCGCCGACTCGGCGGCGCGCACAGCCGCCACGCGCTCCCGATATCGGTCCGCATACGCCCGGTTCTGGTAGGCGGCGAGCTCGCCGGCGCGGTGGGCGATCAGCGCGTCAAGGGTCATCGCCTCGGGCGTCACAGCCTCGTTTTCGCCAGGGCCGCGTTCGGCCGGGTTGGCGGCGGCGATGCGGCCGACCTCGAAGGCCTGCAGGTTGCCTTCGACGTCGACCCCGTTGAGCCGGATGGCTCGGTAGAGGGCCCGAGCCGAGACGGGCGCCAGGCCCTTCTGCCAGGCGAACCCCAGCATGATCATGTTGGCGTAGATCGCATCGCCCAGCCGGTGCTCGGCCAGCGACACCGCTGGGCAGCCGTCATAGCTCTTGGTCGCCGCGGCGATGCGGCGCGCCATGGCCGCTCCGTCGAAGCGCGCGTCACGGTCGGTGACGAAGTCGGCGGTGGGCTGGAAATCGCCGTTGCCGCAAGCGACCGTCCGGTCCTTGGCGTAGAGCGCCAGCGCCTCGGGCCCGCCGGCCACCAGCAGGTCGCAGGCGATCAGCACATGGGCGCTGGCCGCCGGCACGCGCCCGCCGATTTCGGTGAGTTCGGTCTCGCCGATCCGCAGGTGGCTAAAGACGGCCCCGCCTTTTTGCGCGAGGCCCGTCATATCCACCACCGAGGCGGAATGGCCGTCGATGTGCGCGGCCATGGCCAGGATCGAGGCGGTGGTGGTGACGCCGGTGCCGCCGATGCCGGTGAAGACGATGTTCTTCACCCCCTCGAACGGCGGAACCTCCGGCAGCGGCGTCGACTCCGCCGTGAGCGCCGGCAGCACATGGCCTTGCGCGTTCTGCGCGCCCTCCAGGGTCACGAACGAGGGACAAAAGCCGTCGACGCAGGAGTAGTCCTGATTGCAGGTCGACTGGTCGATCTTGCGCTTGCGGCCGAACTCGGTGGCCAGCGGCTCGATGGAGACGCAGTTGGAGGCGCGCGAACAGTCGCCGCAGCCCTCGCAGACCAGGGGGTTGATGAAGACGCGCCGGGGCGCGGCCGGCATCGTCC
Source organism: Caulobacterales bacterium (assembly GCA_044445785.1). GTDB lineage: Bacteria > Pseudomonadota > Alphaproteobacteria > Caulobacterales > Caulobacteraceae > Acaudatibacter. Next base: position 38,216 of record JBIOEF010000005.1, on the reverse strand, counting down.
CGCGCTTGCGCCGCCGGCGCTTTTCGTTGGCGCAGACCTGATCGTAGATCAGCACGCTGACGCCTGGCGTGTCGCGCAGCGCGCGCTGCACGGCCATCAGCTCGGCGCGGGAATGGACTTCGACGCCGTTCGCCAGGTCGGCGACGCGCTCGTAGCGGCCGGGGTCCTCGGCCACCACTACCGTCTTGGCGACGCCCTCGGCGGCCAGCTGGCGGGTGATCTGGGCGACCGAGAAGTTGCTCTCGGGGTGCTGGCCGCCGGTCATGGCGACGGCGTCGTTGTAGAGGAGCTTGTAGGTGATGTGGCTCCCCATCGCGATCGAGGCGCGGATCGCCAGCGAGCCGGAGTGGTTGTAGGTGCCATCGCCCAGATTGACGAAGACGTGCGACTCGTCGGTGAAGGGCGATGCCCCGGCCCACGTCAGCCCCTCGCCGCCCATGTGGCTGGTGAGGTCCGTGTGCGGGTCGGAGAAGCTGGCCATGTAGTGGCAGCCGATGCCGGCCAGGGCCCGCGAGCCTTCGGGCAGGCGCGTCGAGGTGTTGTGTGGGCAGCCCGAGCAGAAGAAGGGCTTCCGCACCTGGTCGGCGCCCAGGGTCACCGCCGCCATGCCGGCGGCTGAGACCCGGTCCAGGAAGGCGTGCACCCGCTCCATGTGCGGCCCGGGCGGCAGGCGGTCGGCGATCGCCAGCGCCACCTCCGCCACCGACAGCGACCCCAGCTGCGAGAGCAGCGGATGGCCCTGCTCGTCCACCTTGCCGATCACCTTTGGCTGGGCGTGCGCGGGGAGATCATAGAGGGCGGCGCGGGCCTGGACCTCGAGCAGCGGGCGCTTGTGCTCGACGATCATCAGCGTCTCCAGCCCGCGGGCGAAGGCGCGCAATCCCGTCGGCTCTAACGGCCAGGGCATGCCGACCTTGTAGATGGCCAGGCCCAGGTCAGCGGCTTCGGCGAGAGTGATCCCCATGGCCAAGAGCGCCTCGGTGACGTCCTTGTAGGCCTGGCCATGGGCGGCGATGCCAAGGCGCCGGCGCGGGCCGCTGAGCACCGTGCGATCCAGGTTGTTGACGCGGGCGAAAGCCAGGGCGGCGGGGATCTTGTAGAGCCGCAGGCGCCGCTCCTTGTCCATCGGCTGGTCCTTGACCCGGATGCCAAGACCGCCGGCGGGGAGCGAGAAGGTCTGCGGGATGAGATGCGTGTGGCGGGTGAGCGAGGCGTCGATGGTCGCGCCGGAGTCCATCATGTCGGCGATGGCGATCAGCCCGACCCAGAGACCCGAGAACCTGGACAGCGCATAGCCCATCAGGCCGAAATCCAGCACCTCCTGCACGTCGGCCGGGGCCAGCACCGGCATTTCGGCGTCCTGGAAGGCGAACTCCGATTGCGAGGGCAAGGTCGAGGACTTGCAGGCGTGGTCGTCGCCGGCCACCGCAACCACGCCGCCCCTGCCCCAGGTTCCGGCGAAGTTGGCGTGCTTGAATGCATCGCCGGTGCGGTCGACGCCGGGCGCTTTGCCGTACCACATGCCAAAGACACCGTCGTAGCGCGCGCCCGGGAACAGGTTCGCCTGCTGGCTTCCCCAGACCGCGGTGGCGGCCAGGTCCTCGTTGAGCCCTTCCTTGAAGACGATCTGCTGGGCGTTCAGGTGCTGGCCGGCGCGATGGGCCTGCTGGTCGAGGCCGCCGAGCGGCGAGCCGCGATAGCCGGAGAGAAATCCCGCGGTGTTCAGGCCCGCGCGGGCGTCCAGCCGATGCTGATCGAGCAGGACCCGGATCAGCGCCTGCACGCCAGTGATGAAAACACGACCATCTTGGAGCAGATATTTGTCGTCCAGGGTCACTTCAGCGTGTCGCATAGCAAAATCTTTCCCGCCGCACTTTCGGCGCAAGTCGCAAGATCATATAAGGCGGCCGTGAACGCTCGCCAAAGCCGTGCCCGGGAAAGGGCGATTTACGGCAAGATAAACGCAAGAGCCGTCAAACGTGGGGTGAAACTTGTCTGAAGCACTGGACGCCGTCGATGCCCGTATTCTCGATCTGATCCAGCACGACGCAAGCCTTTCGGTGGCCGAGATCGCCGAACGGGTCGGCCTCTCGTCAAGCCCCTGCTGGCGGCGGATCAAGCGGCTGGAGGACGAAGGGGTGATTCAGCGGCGCGTGACCATCCTGGATCGCGAGAAACTGGGCCTCAATTTCGAGGTCTATTGCACGGTCAAGCTCTCCTTGCCCACCAAGGACAACCTCGACACCTTCGAGCAGTCGGTGAAGCGCTGGCCCGAAGTCGTGCAGTGCGCGACGGTCACCGGCGCGGCCGACTATGAGCTCCGGATCGTCACCCGCGACATGCATGCGTTCGACGACTTCCTGCGCGACAAGATCCTGTCGCTGGGGCTGGTCTCCAACATCGAAAGCCGGATCGTCATCCGCTCGGTGAAGAACGCCACCGCCGTTCCGCTGGGCCTGGTCAGCCCCTATGTGGGGGTCAGAGTCTAGACCCATCCGGAGCCGCCCATGATCGACCTCGTCATCGACGCCCATCGCAGGGATCTGGGCGGGTTCGAGGTCGGGCGGGTGCTGCCGCAGGCCCGGCGCCGCATGGTCGGGCCGTTCGTCTTCTTCGACCACATGGGGCCGATCCAGTTCCAGCCCGGCTTCCCGCGCAGCGTCGATGTCCGGCCCCATCCGCATATCGGCCTTTCCACCGTCACCTACCTCTTCGATGGCGAGATCACCCACCGCGACAGCGTCGGCTCTGAGGTGGCGATCGTGCCTGGCGAGATGAACTGGATGACCGCCGGTCGCGGCATCACTCACTCCGAGCGGTTCGATCACCTGCGCGCCACGGGCGGAGCGATGCACGGGATCCAGGCCTGGGTGGCGCTGCCAAAGGAGGACGAGGAGACCGACCCGGCCTTCGTCCACCACGGCCCCGCCGACCTGCCGACCTATGAGTCCGACGGTCTCTGGGCGCGGCTGATCGCCGGCGAGGCCTTCGGCGCCAAGGCGGCGGTGAAGATCCACTCGCCGATGTTCTACGCCCACTGGCGTCTCGCCGCCGGAGCAAAGGCCCAGCTCCCGGCCGAGTATCCCGAGCGTGCGGCCTATGTGGCGGCCGGTTCGGTGGAGGTGGACGGGCGGACGTTCACCCATGGCCAGATGCTGGTCTTCCAGCCAGGCGCGCCGGTCCTCTTCACCGGCGTCAGCGACGCCATCGTCATGCTGCTGGGCGGCGAGCCGCTGGGCGAGCGGTTCATCGAGTGGAACTTCGTCTCCTCGTCGAAGGAGCGGATCGAGCAGGCCAAGGCCGACTGGCGCGCCGGCCGCATGAAGCTGCCCGACCTCGACCACGACGAGTTCATCCCCCTGCCCGCTTAAGGGCCGATCGCCGCGGCGAATGGCGGCCAAGCCAAGTCGCGGGCGTTGGCGCTGATCTCGCCTGCCGGCAGCGGCCAGTCGATCGCCACGGCGGCGTCGTCCCAGCGGATCCCGGCCTCGGCCTGCGGGGCGTAGTAGGCGGTGGTCTTGTAGGTGACCGCGCAATCATCGCTGAGGGTGACATAGCCGTGGGCGAAGCCGCGCGGGACGAAGATCTGACGCGGCTCATCGGCGGTCAAAGTAAGGCCGACCCAGCGGCCGAGGGTTGGCGAGCTCGGCCGGATATCCACCGCTACGTCGAAGATCGCACCATCCAGAACCTGGACCAGCTTGTCCTGGGCGAAGGGATCGCGCTGGAAGTGCAGGCCGCGCAGGGTCCCGCGCGCCTTGGTGCGCACCAGGTTCTCCTGCACGAAGGGTTGTTCGACGCCGGCCTCGGCCAGGACCGATGCGCGGTAGGTCTCGCTGAACGATCCGCGGGCGTCGGCGTGCAAAGAGCCGTTGATCACGAACACATCGGCCAAGGCGAGCCGCTCGATCATCGGCCCACGCGCCCCAGGCACTCGGCGAGCGCCTCTGCGAAATCCGGCGCGCGCCAGGGCGAGATCGACTGCAGGCGCGCGCAGTCGAGCCGCGTGTCCTTCGGGCGAACCGCGGCGGTCTTGTATTCGGTGGTGGGGATGCGCCGGACACGCGCGGCGCAGTGCGGCGATGCGGCGAAGATCGCCTGGGCGAAATCCGCCCAGCTCATCGCCTCAGCGCCCGCGGCGTGGAACGTCCCCACCGCGGCGGCGTCGCGATCCAGCATCTGGGCGGTGAGCGCCAGCGCCGCCGAAGCGCTGGCTGCCGACGGCGTCGGGCAGCCATGCTGATCGTCGACCACCGCAACCTCGCCGCCCTCGCGCCCGAGCCTCAGCATGCTCTGCAGGAAGCCTGGCCCCTGCGCGCTGAACACCCAGCTGCAGCGGATCACCGCCACGCGCGCGCCCGTCGCGCGGATCGCCTCCAGCTCATCCTCGCCCTCCGCCTTCGTGCGGCCGTAGACATTGAGCGGCCGGCGCGGGTCCTCCTCGACGTAGGGCGCACCCTTTTCGCCGTCGAAGACGTAGTCGGTGGAGAAGTGCGTGAAGGGTATCTGCGCCGCCGCGCAGGCCTGCGCCATCCGCGCCGGGGCGTCGCGGTTGAGGCGCTCGCACGCCAGCGGTTCGGCCTCGGCGCGGTCGACAGCGGTGTAGGCCGCGGCGTTGATCACCGCGGCGGGGCGGACCTCAGCGATCAGGGCGGCGATGTCGGCCGATGGCTGGGCGAGGTCGAGCCGTTCGCGGCCGGCGAACTCCAGGGCAAAGCCGGCATCGGGCGCCTCGGCGATCGCCCGCGCCACCTGCCCTTGGCGGCCAAAGACCAGCAGCGTGCGGCTCAAGGCGCGGACCCCTGCGCGGCAGCAGGCCTGCCGAGGCGCTCGCCGGCGTACCGCGCCCGCAACGGCGCCCACCAGTCCGGCCGGTCCAGGTACCAGCGCACCGTTCGCTCCAGGCCCTCCTCCAAGGTGACTGAAGGGCGCCAGCCCAGCTCAGCGGCGATCTTGCGGGCGTCGACGGCGTAGCGGAGATCATGGCCGGGCCGATCCTCGACGAAGTCGATGAGCGCGCGCCGCGCCGGCTGGCCGGGCCTGGGCGCCGCCCGGTCCAGAAGATCGCAGATGGCCTCCACCACCTGCAGGTTGGTCCGCTCGCTCCCGCCGCCAAGGACGTAGGTCTCGCCGACCACGCCCTTCTCCAGAATCAGGCGCAAGGCGCGGGCGTGATCTTCGACATAGAGCCAGTCGCGCACGTTCTGGCCGCGCCCGTAGACGGGCAGCGGCTGGCCCTCCAGCCCGTTCAGGATGGTCAGCGGGATCAGCTTCTCGGGGAACTGGCAGGGGCCGTAGTTGTTGGAGCAGTTGGCCACGATCACCGGCAGGCCGTAGGTGACGGCCCAGGCCCGCGCCAGATGATCGCCGGCGGCCTTGGACGCAGAGTAGGGCGATGACGGGCGATAGGGCGAGGCTTCATCGAAGAACCCGGTCTCGCCCAGGCTCCCGAACACCTCGTCGGTGGAAAGGTGCAGCAGCCGGAACGCCTTGGCGGCAGGCGCCGGAAGCTGGCGCAGATACGCGCGGACGGCCTCCAGCAGGGTGAAGACGCCGGTGACGTTGGCGTCGATGAACGGCCGGGCGCCGTCGATCGAGCGGTCGACGTGGGTCTCGGCCGCGAGGTGGATCACCGCGTCGGGACGGAAGCCGTCGAACGCAGCGCGCAAGGCCATCGGGTCGCAGATGTCGCCCTGGACGAAGCGGTAGCGGGGCGAAGCGTCGATCGGCGCCAGGGACGCCAGGTTGGCGGCATAGGTGAGCTTGTCGAAATTGAGCGCCTCGTCGCCGCGCTCCCCCACCAGGTGGCGGCAGACGGCCGAACCGATGAACCCCGCGCCGCCGGTGACCAGAACCCTCATGGCCCCTCCCCTAGCCCCGTAAGGCGGGTTGCGCCAGAAGCGGCCAATCGGCCGCAGGTAAGGTTGACGGACCTGAAACCATCCTTCTTGGAGACGCCTTAAGCTTGGCGGCCTAGGCTGGCGCAATGTCGCCCGCCGCCGCCATCGCGCTGAGTGGAATGACCGCCGCCACGGTGCAGCTCACCACGTCGGCGTCGAACCTCGCCAACGCCAACGACGCCTCGGCGGTGGGAACGCCCGGCTACCAGCCGCTCGAGACGATGAATTCGCCAGCGCCCGGCGGCGGCGTGACCGCCAAGGCGGTGACGATCAAGCAGCCGGCGGTCCTCTCCTACGATCCGACCTCGCCGCTGGCCAACGCCGAGGGCCTGATCTCGACGCCCGAGATCGACCCGATCGGCGAGATCGGCAACCAGATCGTCGCCGGACGCGCCTTCGCCTTCTCGCTCAAAGCCCTGGAAATCGCCGACGAGAACGACAAGGTCCTGCTGGATCTGAAGACCTAGGGCGACGCGCGCCCTTCCAACCGCCCGCTAGAACGGAACGTCGGTCTTGGCGCCCTGGGGCGAACCGGGCTCGCCTTCGTCCACCGAGGGGCGCGCCGCAGCCTGCGGTTTTTCGGCGCCGGAATCGCCGCTCTGGTCGATCGCGACCTTGGCCGATTTGGCGGATGCTGCGGCGGTCTGGGCGGCGATGGCGTTGCTGTCGGCGGTCTCGTCCGGCTGGTCGGCCGCGGAATTGGCCGCCACCGTGTTGGCCGCCGCGGCCTGCTGCTGCGCCGCCGGGATCTCGACGATTGGCTTGGCCAAGATCGCCTGGTCACCGCCCAACACCTGATCGCCCGAATCCACCGAGGGTCTGGCGTCGCGCCAGCTGGCCCTTACGCCGAGCCCAACCCCGAGAATCGCGACGACCGCCAGAATCCCAGCGGCGGTATAGGCGACGGGCTTGGGCGGCAGGGTGATGGGTCCGGTGTCAGTCCAGGACATGGCGGAGGCTTTCCGGCGGACGAGTCGCGCCTATCAATACCGGTAGCGGGGCGCTTCGTCAGCCGACGAATCGCCGCTGTCCGGCCGGCGATTGGCGGTCGGCGGGCGGTCCTCGTCCGACGGCGGGCCGTCGATCTGGGGCGCAGAGCGGCGCTCGCGATAGTCTGGCGGGGCGTTCGGATCGTCTTGCGGAGGGCCGGCCTGGCCATCCGACCGGTCGGTCATCGGCGACTGGCGGGACTCGCCCTCGATGTCCGGCGGCTGGTCCTGGTCGGCGTCTGGCGTATCGGCGACGGTCTCGACGATCGGCGCGGGGGGCTCGGGCATGAGCCAGGGGAAGTCCCTGGGCGGCAGGCCCTTCTCGGCCACAGTCATGAACCGCTTCCAGATCTGCGCGGGCAGGTCGCCGCCGGTGACCTTGGCCATCGGCCGGCCGTCATCGTTGCCGACCCAGACGGCGGCGAGAATGTCGGGCGTGAAGCCGACGAACCAGGCGTCGCGCCAGTTCTGGCTGGTGCCGGTCTTGCCCGCCGCCGGACGGCCGATATTGGCGCCCGTCCCCGTGCCCGAGGTGATCACCGTCTTCAGCATGTCGACCATGCGGGTCGCGGCGAGCGGGTCCAGCACCGGCAAGGGCGCCGAGGCCGTGCGTGTGTAGAGCAGGTCCCCGCGGGTCGAGCGGATCTCGCTGATCAGGTACGGGGTCGTCTTGCCGCCCCCGGTCTGGAACACCTGGTAGCCGGCCGCCAACTCGAGCGGGCTCACCTCATACGCCCCAAGGGCGATCGAGGGACCCGGGTTCGGCGGGATGTCGCTAAGGCCCAAGCGGCGGGCGAAGTCGGCCACCTTGTCCGGGCCGACCTCCAGCGTCAGGCGGACCGATACGGTGTTGAGCGAGCGCGCCAGGGCCTGCTGCAAGGTGACCTTGCCCGCATAGCTGTGGCCGTAGTTCTCCGGCGTCCAGTCGCCGAGCGCGATCGGCGCGTCCTCGCGAATGTCGGCCGGCGTCAGGCCGTGCTCCATCGCCGCGCCGAAGACGAAGGCCTTGAACGACGAGCCCGGCTGGCGGCGCGCCTGGACCACGCGGTTGAACGAGCTCTTGTCATGGTCGAGACCGCCGACCATCGCCAGGATCGCGCCGTCCGGCGAGAGCGCCACCAGGGCGCCCTGCGAGACCGCGCGGTGGGCGCCGTCCTTCAGCACCACGTCGCGGACGGCCTCGACGCCGGCGCTCTCCAGGGTGGGATCGATGGTTGTGCGGACCACCAGGTCGGGCGTCGCCCCGCCGGTCAGCTGTTCCGCCTGGGCCGCCGCCTGGTCGAGGATGTAGCTGTCGTCGCCCTCGCCGGTGTTGGCGGGCGCGAGCACCGGCAGCTCGTTCATCGCCATTTGCAGGGCGGCGCCCGTGACCCAGCCCTCGCCGCGCATGGTCTCAAGGATCCGATGGGCGCGGACCAGCGCGCTTGGCATGTCGTTGGTCAGCGCCAGGCGGCTGGGCGCATTGGGCAGGCCCGCCAGCGTCGCCGCCTCGATCAGCGTCAGCTGGCTGGCCGGGATGCCGAAGTAGGTCCGCGAGGCCGCGTCCAATCCGTAGGCGCCGGCGCCGAAATAGGTGCGGTTGAGGTAAAGTTCGAGGATCTCGTCCTTGGAGAGGCTCTGCTCCAGCTCCCAGGCCAGGTACGCCTCCTGCACCTTGCGCTTCAGCGACTGCTCGCGCTTGAGGAACAGGGTCCGGGCGAGCTGCTGGGTCAGGGTCGAGGCGCCCTCGGCCGAACGATGGGCGCGCAGGTCCGCCTGCACCGCCCGGGCGATGGCGTGGAAGTCGAGCGGCCCGTGCTGGTAGAACCGCTTGTCCTCCGCCGCCAGGAAGGCCTTGGCGACATAGGGCGGCAGGGCGTTAAGGCTCACCGGCTGGCCGTACTTGGCGCCGCGGGTGGCGATCACCCCGCCGTTGCGGTCCAGGAAGGTCATCCCCGGCGAGCGGCGCAGCGTCCACAGCGCTTCGCGGGACGGCATCTTCGGGGCGTCGCTCAGATACCCCTGGACGATAACGACGCCACCCAACGCGACGGCCGCGACCACCAGCAGCAGCGCGGCGGCGACGAGGGCGATCACGCGCCCGGGGCCGCGCCGGGGCCCAGGGCCGCGGGCGCCTTTCCTGGCGGGCCGTGCGAAGTCCGGCGCGTTGGTCACGGGATGGGAATGTCCGGGCGAAGCCTTAGAAAGGGATAAAGCCCCGCGTCGCCTTCGGGTTCAACCGCTTGACGAATATGCCGCACGGACGCGAAATTGCGACCCAAGAGGGCGGATCAGGGGTGGCTAAGAACAGCCGCGACGTCCGCTTCGGAAAGGCCGTCGATCTCGATCCGCTTGACCCGCGACTGCGCCCCGCTGGTCAGCCGGATCGCGCTCTTCGGACAGCTCAGGGCCTTGGCCAGCAACGCGATCAGCGCGGCGTTGGCCGCCCCGTCCGCCGGCGGCGCGCTGACCCGCGCTTTCAGCACCGCCCGTCCCTCGGCGTCCCGCATCCAGCCTTCGACCGCGTCCTTGCCGCCGCGCGGCGTCAGCCGGACGGTGAGGCGGGCCAAGCCGCTATCCGACGTGCGCCCGAAGCCAGGCGTAGGCGGCGGGCAAGACCACCTGGTCGGTCGCCTCGACGAGGATGATGAGGATCACCGGAGTTATGTCGACGCCGCCGAGCGGGGGGATGAATCGGCGGAAGGGACGCAGCAGAGGGCGGGTCACCGCGTCCAGGAAATGCACCACCTGATAGGCGATGCGGTTGCGCATGTTGATCACGTCGAAGGCGATCAGCCAGCTCATGATGGCGTTGGCGATCACCACCCAGATTACCGCCTGCAACAGATAGTGCAGGACCAAGAACAGAAAATCGATCAGCGTCCCCATCGGGCGCCTTGGTATCCTGAGCCGCCTTGAGCGGCAAGGCGAAGCGCCGGCCCCGCGCCCGCCCGTTCTTGACAGCCCACCTTGCCCACCCTTTAAGTGCGCCGCCCTTCGCCCCCAGCGAAGAGGGGCCGTAGCTCAGTTGGTAGAGCGCCTCGTTCGCAATGAGGAGGTCAGGGGTTCGATTCCCCTCGGCTCCACCAAGAACCTCAATACAATCAGTGTCTTAGGTGGCCTTCCAGCCCACAAAGCGTCCTACAAGCTATGGAGCTAGCGCAGCATCCAAGAGACCCGCCACGGGTGAGGCCCGTTATAGTCGGCGGGTGGTGCGGGGAACTCAGTTCGGTGAGCAGCGAGCACTTCCCATGCGTGAGGAGGGACGGCGAAAGGAAACTCTTCAGCGTCGAAGCCCTGTCCGGGCACCAGCGCCCGCACCACGATCCCCCGGGAAATCAGGGTGGTGGCATAGCCACCGTCAAACGCACCCCTGAACATCGTTTGGTTCTTGGCTAGGAGCCAGCCGACGATCCCCCGCTCCTGATCGGTCATGTGGGGGATGTAGTCCCTCACCGCCTTCATGGCGGCGCGACGCCGCTGCCACTTGTGGATCCGGCTGCCGGTGCCGCGCGCAAGCGCCGAAAAGACGCTGGCCAGGGATAGGAAGGCGCAGACATCGCCGCGCCCACGATCAGCACCAGCCAGAGAGGGCCGGGCGACTGAAGCCACCCCATCCTGATCGCAGCGTAAAGCGCCGCCAGGGCCAGCGCGATGGCGGTGGTCTGAACCCCGCTCGCCTTCAACAACCTCAGCCAGCCAGCGTCCAGTGTCACAGCCGCCGCCCCCATCACCGATAGACCTTATGGAAGCGGTCTTCGTTGGCCGCCCACGCCTGATAGTGTCCGCTCCCGTGTTCTGGGAACATGGCGTTCTGAACGTCAGAGAGGACTTCCAGAGCCTCCTTCAGGGAGTGCTGCCGGCCCGATGCAGCGATGATGCCGCCGGCCAGGGAGGCTGCGGCGGCCCGCTTAGCGGCGGCGATCAAAAGAGTCTCGCGCTGTGCAGCGCCTTGGTCGACGGACATGGGGTCGGGCTCCTTGAGGCAGTGAATGCGAATCGCGTTCGTTTTGCGCCAAGAATACCACCGGCGCCGGGGTCAATCATCCGCCATGTTCTCTAACTGTTCTTCGCAGCGTCTGCCTCACGTGGGCGAGCGCCATGGCGCCATCGACGTTGGACAGCGGGCCGACTTGCCCGGCGGCCGTTAGCACCGCGTTAACTACGTCGGTAAACGGCATCTTAGAGCGGCGCGCTGAGACTCCCCGGAGCAATCACGGGGGCTCACCCAATGAAGAAAGCTCTGGCGGCCGCGGCGCTGGCGAGCCTGATGACGCTGGGCGCGCCCTCGATGGCCTCCGCGGTCAGCCCCGGCGGCGCCGGCTATTCGCTTGCGATCAGCGGCTTTGTGCCAGTGATCTGCCGCGCCCAGCTGGACAGCGCCCCGATCCCTTCGCAAGCCGGCGTCGTGCCGCTGGGGCAGATGCAAGAGCTCTGCAACAACGCCAACGGCTATGAGGTCTGGGTCGACTATTCCCCGACCCTGGCGGGCGACACCCTGGTGGTCGACGGCCAGCAGATCGCGCTCACCGCCAGCGGTTCGACCCGCATAGTCGCCTCCAGCGGTCCCAACATCGCCACGCGCAGCCTGGCGCTGGACATCCCCGCCAACGGCGTTTCGGGCTCGGTTTCGATCCGGGTGGTGACGCTTTAGCGACGCGCCTCGGCCGCCCCCACTAGAGGGCGGGGCAGCTCTGCTGATTGGCGGCTATGTTCACCGGCGTGACGGTGACGGTCAGCGTATCCTGATAGGCGGACGAGGCGGTCTTGCCCTGGGCGGACTCGGCCAGGGTCGCGCGCAACGGCAGCTGCTGTTCGGCGGTGATGCCGGCGCGGACGCAGTCGACCGTCGGCATGGTGTCGTCGCTCACCAGGTCCTGACCCAGGAAATGCAGGGAGTATTTGACCGTGTCCTTGGCCGCGTTGCTGGCGCCCCACTTCATGGCGAAGTTGTTCTGGGACGAGAGGTCGAGGGTGTAGGGGCCGGAGCTTCTGACCTCGATCAAGGCGTTCTGGGTCACCGGCGCCTTGAAGGTGGTGAAATTGGCCGCCGTCGCCCCCTGGATCGAGCCGAAGTCCATGGCCGGCCCGGCGTAGAAGGCCTGCAGCGCGCTCAGCACCTTGACCGGCATGGTGACCGCTTGGCTGAGGAAGACGTTGCTGGCGCCGCTGGTCCCGCCGCCGGTGTCGTTGCACTGGTAGAAGAGGTCGAAGGTCACCACCAGATTGTTGGCCAGGTCCTGGTTCGCCGGGATGGTGATGGTCAGGGGCACGTTCAGCGTGTCCGGGTTGCCGGTGGCGCCGAAGTCGACCGCCACCGAACCCGAATTCGAGCCGGTGGGCGTGAGCGACGGGGCGCCCGGCAGGCTGCAGCCATTGGAGTGGCAGCCGCTGTCACTATAGACGACGCTCTGGCCGCCGGCCGCGATCTGGTAGGGCCCGCTGCCGGACTGGCCGAAGTAGAAGTTGACCTGCTTGGTCTTCTGGCCGCCGCTGACGGCGAACCGGGTCAGCGGCAGGGAGAAGCTGACGTTGGTCTGCGCGGAGGTGTTGAAGGGATCGTAGAACACCGTTGGCGCGACGGTGTTGGGGTTGTTCAGGCCGCACGTCGAGGCGGCGAGCGCCTGCGACGCGGCGCAGCCGGCGCCGAGGGCCGCCATGGCGCCGATCCCGAGAGCTCGAAACTTACCCATGATCATTGTCCATTCGTGGGTTTGATGTCGCCGGTCCGGACCACGCCGTCGGCGTTGGCGGGGATGTCGACAACGTAGATCGTTTTCGGATCGCTCAGCATCTCGATGCGCCAGCGGCCGGGCCGCAGGCCCGCCAGGCCGAAGCGCCCGTCGCGGTTGGTGAAGACGACGATCGGTTCGTGGCCCGGATGGGCGATCTCGAACGCCTTGCCCGACACCAGCGCCAGCGGCCCGCCGTCCTCGCCGACCAGCCGGCCGATGGCGGTGACGTAGTATTCCGAGCCCACCTCCAGGTGGTAGCCCGCGCGATAGGGCGGGAAGAGGCGGAACGAGCCCTTGCCCAGATCGACGCCCGGCGGCGCCGTCGGCGCATCGACGGTGATCGTCCGCTCGTTGTAGGAGGCCATGTTCGGTTCGATCGCCGAGCCCAGCGCGCCGGTCGTGGCCTGGAAGCCGTAGGGCGTCGGATCGATGGTCACCGCCGCGCCTTTCAAGGTCTTGTAGGGCGTGACGATGGCGAAAGCGTCGTAGATCGGCCGGCCAACAGAGACCGCGCCGTCGGCGAAGGCGATGGAGCTGGCGAAGCGCACCGAGGTCCGCTGGTCGGCCACCGAACTGAAGGTGCCGTTGAAGGTCGAGGTCTGGCTGAGGCCCAGTTCGGCGCGGTCGGCGATGTAGTTGCCGGTGGCGTTGAAACCCGAGCCCTGGTCGCTGCGCTCGACGTCGGCGGAGAGGTTGTAGGAGCCGACGCCTTCGCCGTGCAGGGTCTGGTAGGAGAGGCGCGCGTCGTTGAAACGGCTGTCGTAGTCGGCGCGCACGCTGGAGTACTGACCAAGCCGCGCGGTCAGCGACAGCACCCCGGCGATGCCGTGGTGGGTCGTCGAGTCCTCGTAGAGGATGTCGGTGGTCATGCTGATGGTCGGCGTCAGGCGCCAGCCCACCGTCGCCCGATAGTTCTGGTAGTCGGGGTTGGGCGCGCGGCCCTTGGAGAAATGCAGGTCGACGCCCGCGTAGACGTAGTCGTTGAAGGCGTGGGAATAGCCCGCGCCGATCTCGTACTCGAAGGGATTGTCCGGAACGAGGGTCCCCTGCGGGCCGAAGTTCTTGCTGAACGCCTGCACCGACACATTGATCGAGTCCGAGCGCCCGTCCTGGCGCTGGATCAGCCGCTGGTAGGTGAGCGTGCCGGCCCAGCCCGCGCCATAGCCCTTGATGTTCGAGGTGGCGATCTGGGTGGCGAACGTGCCGGCCGATGTGCCCAGGACCGCCTCCAGCCCGGCCAGCAGCGACTGGTCATCCGCCTGGAAGTTGCCGCCGAGGGTCAGGTTGTCGGTGACGCCGCGGCGATAGAAGCCGGAGATCACCGCCTTGTTGGTGTAGTGCGGGCCGCTGGCCTGCAGCGGCGCCTCGGCGCCGACATAGAGGCCGAATTCCGACAGTCCCTTGGCCAGTTGCGACTGGTCGAAGAAGATGTTGAAGCGCAGCACCTGCACCCGGCCGGTGTCGTCGGTGATCGAAAGGCGCACGTCGTTGGCGCCCTGGGTGAAGGGGAAGTCGCGCAGATTGTAGTTGCCGGCGTCCAGCTGCACGCGCCGGACCATCTGGCCGTTGACATACACCTCCACTACCGAGGGCCGCTCCAGCGAGAAGCTGCGGTCGCCGCGCGGCCGGGCGATGACCTGGGGCTCGAGCACGCTGTAGCTGCGGTAGAGCGAGATCCCGGCCATGTCCGGCGAGGACTGGAAGCCGCGGCCCACTGGCGTGAGGTCGCCGATCGACCAGCGGATCACGTTCTTCTCGTCGTCCCAGACGATGCGGGTGTCCTGGCGCTGGAAGTTGGCGCCGGCGACGCCGGGCTGCCAGATGCCCTGGCTCTCCAGCACCACCCCGCCCAGGCGGGCGGCGCCGTCGATGAAGAACACCGGGTTCTGGAAACCCTTGGAGGCGCCCTTCTCGACGTAGTCTTCCGACCCGCGAAAATTGACGTAGGCGGAGGCGCCGGCGGGCTTCTCGAAGGTCCCGAACTTGGCGCGGTCCAAGGCGGAGACCTGCAGGCTGCGCGCGGCGCGCATCTGCGAGGGAATGAAGAGCGCCAGCTCCAGGGTCTGGGGATTGTAGGTGACCTGGACTCCCGATCCGGCGAGGTCGGCGGGGCTGATCGTGGCCTTGCCGCCGATCGACCCGCGCAGCGTCTCCAGGATCTTCGGATCGATGATGTTGGACAGGAGGTCCAGCAGCCGCTGCGAGGAGAACGACAGGTGATCGTCCGGATCGATCTGCAGGACGATGTCGCCGATATAGAACGTGCCGTCCTTGGCCGGCACGGTCAGGGTGATCGACCGGCCAGTAGGATTGAGTCGCTGGCTCTGCGGCGCGGTGGGTATGGCTTCGCCGACCGTGCGTTCCTGCGCCTGCGACGTCAGACCGGGCTGAGCGTGGGCGACGCCGGCGAAACCGCCGACGGCGCACGACGCCAGAAGGCCGGCGCGCCAGGAGAGCCCGCGCCTAGCGCTGGCTTTCGGGTGTGAACTGCGCCTCAACCGTGCCCCCATCCGATGGGAGCACCACCGGAACCATGATCTTTCGCGTCTGACCGGACGTCACCAGGCCAAAGCCGATGGTCTGTTGGATTTCCGGGCCCGGGATCGACCGGCGGAAGACCTCCTTGCCCGAAGAGTCCTTCTCGATGATGCGCAGATGGCCCTGGCTCAAATAGCCGTGGGCGTTTGCGTCGTTGTAGACGGTGATCACGGGCACCGGTTTGCCCTGATCGTTCTTGCCGATCTCCGCGGCGGTCACTTTCAGGTCGGGCTTGGCCCCCTGCGGCGCCACGCTGACCAGCACCTGGAAATTGTACAGAATCTGGATCGCCGACTGGCCTTCCGGCAGCTTCACCGGCAATTGGGCGACGGTGACGTAGTAGTGCTTGCTCTTGGCCAGGCTCGGATCGCCGACGTACTGGACCCGGAAGGTCTGGGTCTGGCCGGGCTGGATCAGCGCCTGCGGCGGGAAGACCAGGAGGTCGCCCGGATCCTTGCCATCGCCGTGGGCGCCCTTCTCGTCGAAGGTCAGCCCCTCGATGCGCATCTCCACCGGCAGCGGATTGGTGAAGGTGTTCTCCACCGTCACCACCTGGGCCATGCCGCGGCCGGCCGTCGCCAGGTCGAGCACCACCGGCTGGACGGTCATGGCGTCGGCGCTGGGCGCGGGGGCGGCAATGACGCCGAGCACCGCCAAAGCGGCGGCGAATCCAACGGCTGCGAGGCTACGCAAGGCGAACTCTCCTGTCGGATCGGCCGAATTGGGCCGACCTAGCTGGCGACCTGCAATTCGACGACCACTTGGTCGTTGTAGGCGCCGGCGACGAGGGGATCGCCACCTCCCGGCACGGTGATCACCAGGCTGAGCTGCCCGGCCGCGCCGTCGTTCGAGTTGATGGTGACCGTTGCACCCGCCTGGCTGGTCCCGCTCACGTCTTGGCCCGCCCAGGCGGCGTCCACCTGATAGGGCAAGAATTCACGAAATCCGTTTACGCTCTGTTGACTGTGAGAAACCGACCCCACCCGGGCCAGGCCGCCGTTGGCGGTGGAGACGATCACGTGGTGGGCGGTGTTGCAGATGATCGGCAACGCGATGCTGATGCTGGCCGCCACCGGCTGGGCGGTCTGCGGGTCCGCCAGCTGGGTGATGGTGATCTGACCCTGCTGGGCGCCGGTGGCCTGGAAGGCGGCGTTGGCGCCGGCCGCCGCGGTGGGGCTGGAGATCAGGCAGGCGCTGGGCGCGACGCCCACCAGATCGAGCCGGCCCTGGCCGGTGTTGACCGTCTGGGCGCAGGCCAGGCCCGGGACCATCAGCGCCGCGAGGATGAGAGCTTGGCGCATCATTGCGGCTCCACGGTCACGCGCAGGGTGTCCGAATAGACCCCCGCCACCAGCGGCGAATTGGCCGAGAGGTTCGAGGCGCCCGACTGGATGGTCAGCAGGATCTGGATATTGCCCGCCGTCGGCTGGCCCACCGTGATGCGGTCCTGGGTGGTCTGGCGCGTCGTCGCGGCGACGAAGAACTGGCTGGTGACCGCGCCCCAGGTGAGCGTCGCCGTATAGGGAACGCCGTCCGCGAATCCCGGCGGCGGCGGCGAGCCGGCCGCGCCGTCGCGGTAGAGGCCGTTGTTCTGCGATTCCAGTACGATCAGGTGCGGATAGTTGCAGACCGCGGCGAAGGTCACCGTCGCCGAGGCGGCGCTGGCAGCCAGCGTCTTGGGATCGGCGAGTTGGGAGAGCTGCAGGGTGGTGCCGTTGAGGCTCTGGAAATTGACCAGGGCGCCTGGCGCCAGCACCGGGTTCTGCACTGCGCACACCTGCGGCGCATTGCCGGTCACGGTGAAGGGAATGGCCGTGCTGGGCGCAGCCGCCGCCGCCCCGCCGCAGGCGAGGGCCAGTCCAAGACCGGTCAGCAGTGCCGCTCGTCGCATGGCCGCGCCCTTCCCTTCCCGCGCCCTAGCTCACGACCGCGAGCGTGATCGTCACCGTGCCCTGATAGTTGGGGTCGGCCACAAGGCGCAGGCTGGGTCCCCCCACCGGCGCGAAGGCGGAGACCGCCACGGTGATGGTTCCGGTGAAGGCGGTGTCGCGCGTCTGGGTGGCGGCCGGGTTGGAGGCCGCATCGGTGGTGAAGCTGGCCGCGGTGGTGGTCCAGCCGCTGGCGGTCGCCGTGTAGTCGAGCGCCTTGGTGAAATCGGCCGGCGGCGTGCCCGTGAACGACTGGGCCAGCAGGGGCGTCGCCACGACGCTGATCGAGCTCTTGGTGTTGCAGAACGAGCCGGTCACCGTCTTCGGCGGCGCCGAGAGGTTTGGCAGCATCAGGCCGGTGGCGGTGTCGATCAGGGTGCCCAGCGCAAAGACCGTGTCGTTGTTGGTCACCGTGCCGCCCGAGCAGAGGGCCGGGACGTTGCCGGTGACGTTCATCGGACCGACCGTGGCCGAACTGCCGGCCGCCGACGCCGCGCCGGCGAAGGCGAGGGTGGCGATGAGAGCGCTGGCGCTTAAGAGCCGCTGCATGGGTTCGGTCCTTCTCAACTCAAATGCCAACTAGACGCCGCAGCCGCCGGCGCTGGGGCCAAGCGTGATGGTGACGACGCCCGAATAGCCGCCGGCGACCATCAGGTTGTTGGACGGCGCGGTGAAGTTCGAGAGCGCCAGGGTGAGATCCGTCAGCTTGGGCGAGCAGAGCGTGCCGCCGCTGCCCGACGCCGTGGGATTGGAGCCGTCCGCCGCCGCCGCCGTGGTCACGCTGGGTGGGGTGGTCGCCCAGGTGGTCACCGTGGAGGTGAAGTTCACCGACCGCGCAAAACCCGGCTGCACAGGCGATGTGTCCGCCGCCACCAGGGCCGTGCTCTGGATGGTCAGCTGCGTGCCAGCGTAGTTGCAGAAGGAATTCGCCAGCAGGATGTTCTGGGTGGTGATGGTGGTGATCTTGCCGGTGTTGGCGCCGGAGGTCTGGGCCATCTGACCCAGGTCGACGCTGCTGGGGTTGGGCGCGCCCAGCACGCAGAGCGAGGCCACGTTGCCAGTCACCGGCACCTGCTTCTGGTCGGTGTTGGCCGCCGAGGCTTCGCCGCTGAGAGCGAGGACGCTGGCGCCGGCCAGGATGGCGAGGAACTTGTTCATCGGTTGCTTGCCTGTCGCCTAGATGCCGGGGGTGAGGGTGACGAGGACGTCGCCGGCGTAGGCGCCGGCGAGCATCTTGGCCGGCGCCGCCGGATTGGAGGCGGCCAGCGACAGCACGACGTCGATATTGCCCGAGAAGATGCCGACCGTGACTGGCGTTCCGGCCCCGGCGACGGTGGTGGTGTCGCTGGCGGACTTGTCGCCGCCGGTGGGATGGGCGGTCGCGGTGGCGGTGAAGTCGACGTGGTTGGAGAAGCCGCTCGGCGCGCTCCCGGCGTTCAACAGCGGGTCGGCCTGGACGGTCATCGTCGAGTTGGTGCCGTTGCACCAGCCTTGAAGCTGGGCCGACTGACCGTTGACGGTGCTCGGGTTGAGTTCGCCCGTCGTCGTGTCCGAGAGCTCAGGGATGTTGATCAGCGCCGCGCCGCCGGCGCCGAACTGGCAGCGCGCGGCGACCGCGCCGTCGACCGTGACCGTGCCGGTGACCCCGGTCGGGGTGGCGGCCGCGATGGTCGGGATGGAGAGCCCGAGGATGGCGGCGGAGATCAGGAGCTTATGCATGACGATCTAGCTTTCGAGTGCGAATGGCGGGGTCAGGTCGGGGAAACCACGACGGTGATCGTGCCCACGTAGCCGTCGGTGGGAGAGGCGGCGAGCAGGTCGGTCGCGGTCGTCGTGTGCGAGTTGGAGATGGCGACGGTGAGGTTGTTGAGCGCGTTCTTCAACGGCCCGCCCACCGGTTCGCTCACCTGGCCAGGCAGCACGTCGGCGGTGGTGTAGGTCAGCGCCGCCGGATCGGTCCCGCTGGCGGCGTTGGCCGTCAGGGTGCTCGTGTAGTGGACGACGTGGGTGTAGCCGGGCGCCACGAACGCGGCGCTGTAGGTCAACGCCGTGGCGCTGAGCTTCAGCGTCGGATTGCCGCTGGTGCAGATCACCGAGAAGCTCACCTGCTTGCTGCCGGCGTTGTCGAAGTTCGGAACGACCGTGCCGTTGGCCTGCGAGAGCTCGTTGACCTCGAGGTTCTGGCTCGTGGGGCCGCTGATCGCGCACTTGGCGCCGACCGTGCCGGTGACGTTGACCGTGCCGGTGGCGTCGGCGAACGCCGGACCGCTGGCCAGACCCGCGAGGGCGGCGGCGGTGAGGAGGAGCAGCTTGTTCATCGGTTCAAATCCCAAACGGTCGTTCTGTTCAGCCGAGCGCTAGACGCCCGGCCCCACGGTTACGGTGATCGCCCCGGCGTAGGCGCCGGCATCGAGGATGTCGTTGGCGAAGCCGCCCGCGGTGTTGAAGGTGAAGGCCTTGATGGTGATGTTGTTGGCCGCGTTGGCCAGGCGCACGCCCGAGGCGAAGTCGCCCGAGGTCGAGCCGCCCGAAGCCTGGGTCAGCTTCACCGGATTGGGCGCGCCGCTGGTCACCGCGAAATCCGCTTCGGCGGTGTAGCTGACGGTGCTGACGTAGCCGGTCTGGGCGGTGGGCGGCGACGCGATGGCCAGCGGCGTCGCCGCCAGCGTCACGTGGTTGCCGGCGCCGGTGCAGTTCACCTGGAACGACTGGGTCACCGAGGCGGCGTTGGTCGTGGAGGTGTTCAGCGCCGGGAGCAGGTGGCCGTTGGCGTCGGCGATGGTCCCGCCGACGTTGAGGCTGACCGTGCTGCCGAAGGTCGAGCCGCCAACCGGACCGCCGGTGACCACGCCGCACTGGGCGGGGACCGTGCCGGTGATGTTGACGACGCCGGTGGCGTCGGCGCTGGCGGCGGTGGCGAAGCCGAGCATGGCGCCGGCCGCGATTCCGATGAGGAGAAGCTTGTTCATGACATGAGGTCCTTGGATCTCAGAGTGGTTGGCTTGGGCGCGCATGGCCGATCAGACCCCCGCGCCGATGGTGACGGTGATCGTCGCCGCATAGGAGGGCGAGGCCACCAGGATGTCGGTCGCCACGTTGGCGCCGGTGGTGAAGTCGTAGGCCTTGACGGTGATGTCATTGGCCGTATTGGCGAGGGTGACGCCGCTCGGGAACGTGCCGGTGTGCAGGGCGCTGTCCGACGTCGAAGAGAGCGTGAACGGGCTGGCGCCGCCGACCACTGCGTAGTCGACCTCGGCGGTGTAGTTGACCGTATTGGCATAGCCGGTCGGCGCGGCCACCACCGGAACGGTCGCCAGGGGCGTCGCCTTCAGCGAGACCACGTTCGCCGTGCCGTTGCAGGTCACCTCGAACGACTGGTTCACCGCCGCCGCGGCGCTGGTGGAAGCGGTGAGGGCCGGCAAGAGATGGCCGCTGGCGTTGGCGATCACGCCGGAATTGCCCAGCGCCACGGTGGCGCCGAAGTCCGCGCCGGCCGGCGGGTTTCCGGCGACCACCACCGAACAGACTGAGCCGATGGACGCGGTCACCTGAACCTGGACGACGATGTCGTTGGGGCTGGTCGGACCCCCGCCGTTGTCCTTGGCGTAGGCGGTCCGAAGCGCGGTCGCGAAGGCATGACAAGGCGCCAGGGTCAAAGCGCCCAAGACGATCGCCGTGATGATTGCGGTCGCCCGCATGAATGCCCCGCCGAATTCTTAACCTTTACGACCCGGTCGCCCCGGATCGACGTGGCCAAGGTTCAAGTTCGGCAGACTAAAGACACAATACCGGCAGACACACAAGGGTCGTACCTAGGTTCCGTCGGTGCCAAATCTTGGAAAATCCAATTAACGAATTGGTATACGATCATATATATTATGGTTAACGAAGACATTGGTGCGATATTAACCCAACATTAACCACCATCGGGGCGAGAATACATTTGTATGCTACCGACTTTTGTGGATCGTGATGCCAATATTGAGAGTCCAACTGCTTGAACGTGTCCCGAAGTGGCACAACCTTAACCTAGACAGAACTATCGGGGTAGCGGCCAGTGGGAGAAGAATAACTTCGGGTGAAGTGGGCGGCGCCGGGTTGAAACAACAGGTCCGCACCCGTCGCCCGCGTCAATTCGGCGAATTAATTTCGGCCGAAGGCACAGCACCACGCCGCTCCGGCGCGCGCGGCGCGAGGTTCATCCTGAATATTCCCGCGGTCGGTGAATCTAGACTTGCGCGCCACTTGTGGCGCGCGGTCGCTGGCCTAGCCAAGATCCTTGGCCAGCTCCGCGCGGGTCTCGGCGCCCAGCACGGCCAGGTGGGCATAGCGGGGGTGATCGCAGCCGATCATCACCTGCGCTGGCGGCTCTTGGAACGCGGCGGCCTGGGACGCAGTCAGCGGGAAGCGCAGGAAGTGGACCGAGGAGGTCTTGCCGTCCTCGCGCGTGCGCTCGATGTCGCCTTCCTGCACCGCCGCCGCCCGCTCGGCGCCGACCTGCAGGAAGAAGTGGTCTTCGACGCCGCCGAGTTCGCCCAGGACCCTCGCCCGGCGATCCGGGTCGTCGATCTCGAACATCACCGTCGCCACCAGCTCGCTCCCCTGGGGGACCAGCGGGTTGTAGGCCGCCAATTCGTCGGCAAGCTGCGCCTCCCCGCCCTTCTCGATCAGCAGCATCTCCTGGACCTGGAAGAGCATGGTCTCGAAGCTCTCGAAATAGACCGTGCAATAGGGTCCAAGGGCGATCCGGCGCAGGCGCTTGGCCGGCAGCAGCGCCGCGCGGCGCGCCTTGCGCTCGGCCGCGAAGACATCCGCGGGGGCGATGTCCTTGGCGGTGATCCGGCGTTCCTGGGCTGGCATCAGAATCGCTCCCTCAAGCCAGGCCGTAGGCCCTGGCGAGCACCTCGATGGGATGCGCCTGGGCCGGCGGCGCCGCGCCTTCAGCCGCCGTCATGGAGACCAGCTGGCCGAGATGCTTGCAGGCCAAGGGACAGTCCGAGCAGAGCGTTTCGTTGGCCTTCTCGGCCACCTGCCGCGCCGCCGGGCGGCCGACCTTCATCGCCACGCCGTGGGTCGCCTTCATCACCCCGAAGGTGCCGCCGTGGCCCGAGCATCGCTCGACCAGATCGACCTTTGTGTCCGGGATCAGCCGCAGCATCTCCGCCGACTTGGCGCCCATGTTCTGCGCCCGGGCGTGACAGGCGTGGTGCAGGGTGACGCCGCCCGCGATCGGCGCGAGGCCGCTCGCCAGGCCGTGGGCCTTGGAGAGCGCGACGACATATTCGCAGATGTCCGCCGTCGCGGCCGACAGCGCCTTCACCGCCGCATCCTCCGGCAGGATCAGCGGCCACTCGAACTTCATCATCAGGCCGCAGCTGGCGGTGAGAGTGACCACCTCGTAGCCGCGGGCGATCCAGGGGCCCAGTTCCGCGGCGACCCTTCGCGCGCGATCGGCGACCTCGGCGATGTCGCCGCCTTCCAGCTGGGGCATGCCGCAGCAGACCGGATAGACGAGCTCGGCTTCCACGCCCTGTCTGGCGAGCACCGCCAGGGCCGCGGTCGCGGTCGACGGCTGGTTATATTCGGTGAAGCAGGTGGCGTAGACGACCGCCTTGCGTTGGCCAAACGCCGGGCCCGCCGGATCGGCGGCCGGCGCGACGCGCGCCAGATCGGTGGCGGTCTTCGAATGATAGTGCGGCAGCTCGGCGTCGCGATCGATCTTCAGGACACCCGCCATCAGCGGCCGCGTGAGGCCGTTCCGGCGATCGCTGGCCCAGTTGGCCAGGGGCGCGACGGGCTTGGCCAGCTTGCCGTTGCGGTCGGTCTGGCCCAACTGCTCGCGCACCCATTCCCCGCCATGGGCTTTGCGCTCGGCAGCCCGGTGGCGGAGCATCAGGTGGGGAAAATCGACGTCGAATTCGTGCGGCGGCACGTAGGGGCACTTGGTCATGAAGCAGAGGTCGCAGAGCGTGCAGGCCTCCACGACCTGGCCGTAATCCGCCTTCTTCACCCCATCGAGTTCGCCCGTCGGGCCGTTGTCGATGAGGTCGAAGAGCCGGGGGAAGCTGTCGCACAGATTGAAGCAGCGCCGGCACCCGTGACAGATGTCGAACACCCGCTCCATCTCCTTCTCGACCTTGGCGAGGTCGTAGAAGTCCGGATCGCGCCAGGCGATCGGATGACGGAAGGGCGCGTCGAGCGAGCCCTCACGTGAGGCGTCCTTGGGCGGCGGGGCGTCGGTCATGGTTGTGTCTCGAATGAGCGCTGCCGCCGAACGTGGTTCGAGACGCGTCACTCACGCTCCGCTCCTCACCATGACGAGGTCAGCCTGCCTAACATCTCGTTATGCTGAGGAGCCGGCGCAGCCGGCGTTTCGAAGCACGCAGGATCGTGCGCCTAGTCCAGCGTGTCCAAGGCCCGCTGGAAGCGGCCCGCGTGCGACTTCTCGGCCTTGGCCAGGGTCTCGAACCAGTCGGCGATCTCCTCGAGACCTTCCTCGCGGGCGGTGCGGGCCATGCCGGGGTACATGTCGGTGTACTCGTGGGTCTCGCCGGCGATGGCGGCCTTGAGGTTGAGGCCGGTGGCGCCGATGGGCAGGCCCGTGGCCGGATCGCCGACGGACTCCATGAACTCCAGGTGGCCGTGGGCGTGGCCGGTCTCACCCTCGGCGGTGGAGCGGAAGACGGCGGCGACGTCGTTGTAGCCTTCGACGTCGGCTTTCTGCGCGAAGTAGAGATAGCGGCGGTTGGCCTGGCTTTCGCCGGCGAAGGCGTCCTTCAGGTTCTGCAGGGTCTTGCTGGAAGCGAGCGGCATCGGCGTTCCTCGTTGGATGTGGGGCGAGCGGCGAGGCCGCCCGAACGAGCGACGTGCTTAGGCGCGCAAACGCCCCTCGTCCAATCGATTGATCTCATGCGTGCGATAGAGCGGGTCGATGACCCGTCAGCGGCGGGCGCTGCGGTTCACCAGATCCTGGAAGGCGGTGAACAGCTTGGCCATCGCCGGCCCCTTGTAGGGGTAGAGATCGGGAGGATCCATGTCGTGGATGATCATGGCCGTGTCGGCCTCGAAGATCAGCAGCCGCCCCTCGCGGGTCTCGGCGCAATCGACCGCGAAATAGTCGAGGCCGAACCGCTGGGCGAGCGCCTGGAAGGCGCCGGCGTGGCGGGCGGCGAAACCGGTCTCGAAGCTGGCCATCGTCGCCGCCTCTTCCGCCCGCTTGGACGCGTCGCGGTCCATGCCGGCGTTGAGGTAGTGGATCATCCAGTAGTCTGACACCGCCATGTGCGAGATGAACGGCCGCCCGTCGATCAGCGCGACCCGCAGTTTGCGATAGAAGCCATCTGAACCGCGATAGTCGATGAAGGGCGTCAGATAGAACGCCTCGCCCGCCTGCTGCTGCAGGTAGGCCGCCAGAGCGTTTGAGCTCACCAGTTTTTCGAGGCCGGCGCCGGCATGCGAATCCACCGGCCGGACGAGCACCGGAAAGCGGCAGCCAGGCAGCAGCTGATCCAGCGGCGCGCGGCCGCTCGCGAGCTCGGACAGCGCCTCGCGCGCCAGCCGGCGCGTCACCGGCGAGTCGATCGTCGGGATGCCGGCCAGCCGTTGCGGCGCACGGTCGCGGCCCAGCGTCAGGACCCGCGCCGGCGCGCCGTTCAGCATCGGCCGCGGCCAGGCGGCGAGCGCGATGGTCAGGGCGCCCAGCAGCTCGGCGTTGGCGTCCGACTCGCCGACGGCCAGGATCGCCACGTCGTGGTCCGGCACCAGGATCTGCGCCGGCGCGGCGGTGTCGATGAAGAGGTAGTCCAGGACCCCGTTCCAACCCTTCAGCATGAATTCCAGCGGCGTGTTGGCCATCAGATCGCCGGGCGCGACCAGCGCCAGCAGTCGCGGGCCAACGCCGTCGCCCATTGTGCGGCGGTAGCATCGCTGCAGCGCCAGGGCGTCAGCCTGCAGCGCCAGGCCCTGCGTCCGATCGCCGACCAGCTGCAGAATCGTCGACAGGTCGAGCATGGCGCCGACATCCGGAGGAATGGCCGTCGCGCGCGCCATCGATTCGTTCCAGACGGCGCTAAGGTTCTGGCTCTGGAACACCATCTGGGCGAAGTCGGCGAGTCCACGCGTCGCCGGCGGCTCAGGCGAACTCGGCGCGGCGGGCTGGCGAAGGGCGGCGGCGGCCAAGAATCAGGTCCCTACCCAAGGTTTAGGTAGGTTCCATTTGCGCGGGGGAGTGTGAACAAATCCATTCCAACCTGCGTCCAGAATGTCGCAGCCTGTCAGCCTGGGCGGGCGCTGCGTGCAAGACGAACGGCGGCGATCCGCTCCGGCACGGATCGGAAAGCGGCGATCAGCGGCTGCTCGATGAGGAAATGAAACGCGAAACCCGCGGCTGTCGAGACCAGGATCGCGGTCGGAACGAAGAGCGCCACCGGCCGCGTTCCCATCGTGTGGGCGACGAGGGCGCAGGCGGGCATGTGGCAGAGGTAGATGGCGTAGGAGGCGTCGCCCAGCCGGACCAGCGCGCGCGGCGCCCTGAACGCGCCGCCTTCCTCGAGCGCCACCGCGCCGCCGACGATCATCACCGCCGGGAAGCCCCAGAGCAGCGGGCGGAAGAGCTCCGAGCGAAAGTGGGTGAGGTACATGATGGTCATCAGGCCAACGCCGATGAGCGCGAAGATCAGGCCCGCGCCTGGCTCGATCCGTCGACGCAGCACGTGGCGTCGGCCCAGCCACACGCCGGCGGCGAACTGCAGCATCATCGGGTTGGCGGCCAGGCCGTAGGCGGGCGGGTTCATGAAGCCGAAGGCGCAGACGCCGAAGAGCGCGGCGATCACCAGCGGGAACCTCAGCCTCCCGGGGGCAAAGAGCACGGCGGCGAAGGTCACGTAGAAGATCGCCTCATAGTTCAGCGTCCATCCCGGGGGCAGCACCGGGAACACCAGGCCGTGCGGATCGGTGTGCTGGATGAAGGCGAGCGAAAGGAGCACGTGGCGCGGGCTCAGCGCCACCTGCGGCAGGAACATCGGCCAGAAGGCGGCGATCAACGCCACCACGCCGGTCATCACCCAATAGGCCGGCGCCACGCGCGTGATCCGCCGCCACAGGAACGCGGCGGGGTTCACCTTCCGCCCCGCGGTGACGGTCCAGATGATGAAGCCGCTGATGACGAAGAAGACGTCGACCCCCGACGCGCCAATCCAGAACCGGTCGTCCAGCCACTGGAAGGCGTGGAAGGTCGCCACCAGCACCGCCGCCAGGCCCCGCAGAACCTGGATCGACTGGAGCGTCGGCGGGTGAGCGGAGGCGGTCAGGGCCGGATCACCGCCTTGCCGATGACCGTGCGGTTGGCCAGCGAGTCGAACGCCGCGCGCCAGTCATCGAGCGCGTATTCATGGTGCACCCGCGGGCGGACCTTGCCTTCGGCGGCCAGACGCCAGATCGCCGCGCCGTTCTCGCGCCCCTTTTCGGGAAACTGGCGGCCGTATTCGCCGGCGCGCACGCCGACCACCGAGAAGCCCTTGATCAGCGGCATGTTGACCGAGATCGTCGGGATCCGCCCCGAAGTGAAGCCCACGACCAAGAGGCGCCCATTGAAGGCGATGCAGCGCACGCTCTCGTCGAAGACGTCGCCGCCCACCGGGTCGTAGATCACGTCGGCGCCGCGGCCGCCGGTGATCTCCTTCACCTTATCGCGAAAGCCGCCGGTGACGTTGACCACCGCGTCCGGCGCATACTCCTGGGCCACCACCTTCAACTTCTCGTCGGAGGCGGAGGCAGCGATCACCCGGCAGCCCAGGGCCTTGGCCAGGTCCACGCAGGCCAGGCCCACGCCGCCCGCCGCGCCCTGGACCAGCACCCATTCGCCAGGTTCGACCTGGGCCCGCCGGACCAGGGCGACATAGGCGGTGAGATACGCCGCGCCGTAGGCCGCGGCCTGGCTGAACGAGAGCCGCTCTGGCTTGGGTCGGAGGCCCATGGCGTGGCCGATCGCCAGGTCGGAAAAGCCGCCGACGCGCGCGCCGCCCACGACCTCGTCGCCCACCTTGAAGCGGTCGACGCCCTCGCCCAGCGCCGCGACCACGCCCGAAATCTCCAGGCCCGGAATGAATGGCAGCGGCGGCTTGTGCTGGTATTCGCCCCTGGTCATCAGGAGGTCGGGGAAGTTGACGCTGGCGGCCTTCACCTCGACCAGCACTTCGCCGGGGCCCGGATCCGGCGTCGGCAGATCCTTCAGCACGCAGCCGCCGTAGTCCGGCGCCAAGGCCTCAACCACCAGAGCCCGCATCCTAAGTCAGCCTCCCCTCAAGCGCCTCGCGCACCAGCCCGGCGATCTCGCGGCAGGCCGTGTCGGCGCACGGCACCTGGCCGGTGAACGCCGTGAACGCGTGCGCCAGAGCGTCGTAGCAGCGGTAGACCACCGGCGTCCCCGCCCCTTTCAGCCGCCTGGCGTAGGCTTCCCCCTGGTCGACCAGCGGATCGAAGCCGGCGGTGGCGATCACCGCTGGCGCAAGGCCGGTGAGGTCCGTCGCCTTGATCGGCGAGAGCCGCGGGTCGGCCGGGTCATCGCCCGGCCCCATGTAGTGGCCGACGAACCACTCCATCACCTCGCGCGAGAGCGGGTAGGCATCGGCGTAGGTGGTCATCGACTGGGTCTCGCTGGCGACGTCGACGGCCGGATAGATCAGGAATTGCAGGGCCGGCTGTGGTTCGCCCAGCCGCTTCATCTCCTGGCAGAGCACGGCGGCGAAGGCGCCGCCCATGGAATCCCCGCCGATCGCCGCCTTGCCCTCCGGCGCGCCGAACCGGCCGGCGTTGGCCCTCGCCCAGCGATAGGCGGCGATGACGTCTTCCAGACCTGCGGGAAAGCGATGCTCGGGCGCCAGGCGATAGTCGATCGAGAGCACCGCGCAGCGGGCGATCCTGGCGAGGATGCTGCAGAAGACGTGGCAGGTTTCCAGGTCGCCGATCACGCCCCCGCCCATGTGGGCGTAGACCATCACCGGCGCGCCCGGATGCTGGTCGACCGGACGGTAAGCCCTGGCGTCGATGGTTCCGCCGGGCGTCTCGATCGCCACCGCCTCGACGCTGACGCCGCGCTCCGTGACGCCGTCCACCGCCCTCAACGCCTCGGCCGCCGCCGTCCGCGCGACCTGCGGCGTCAGCCTGGCGAGCGATGGGGCGCTGCGTCCCTGGTGGGCGAGGAACTGCAGCCGCGGATCCAGCGTCCGCCCGCCCTGATAGACCACGCCGCCGCCGCTGATCAGCCGCAGCACCGAGCGCGGCAGCGACAGCAGCCCCTTGAGGATCGAGCGTTGGAACGCCGGATCGGCCATGCCGCCCTAGGGCGTCACGCGCGGCAGGGCCGCCAGGCCGCCCAGGACCAGCTTCACGCAGAACTCGGCGGCCGCCTCGACGTCGGCCGGCTTGCGCTCCAGCATCTTGTCGCCGACCTCCCGGGCGATGGCGATGCAGGCGGTGGCCAGGTAGTCGAGGTCGACCCGGGGCGCGAGGCCCCGCTCCATGACGTCGGCGAAGGCGCTGACCACCTCGTCGTGGACAGCGAGCATTTCCGGCGTGTTGCGCGGATAGGGAACTGGCTCGTTGGCTGGGCGCTTGGCCCGCCAGTTCTCCTGCTCGGAGGCGACAAAGTCGAAGTAGGCGCGGATCGCGCCGCGCAGATAGGATTCGAAGTCGGTGGCCTGGACGTACTGGGCGTGGAGGATCGGGCGGAACCGCCGGGCCCCGTCGTCGGCCAGGGCGTCGAACACCTCCTCCTTGGAACGGTAGTAGTTGTAGAAGGCGCCGACCGAGAGGCCCGTGCGGCGGATGATGTCGCGCACGGTGGCGGTCTCATAGCCAAGCTCGCCGAAGACGGTGCGGGCGGCGTCGAGGATGGCCTGGCGGTTGGCGAGCTTGGTCTGCTCGCGCTTGCCGGGATTGAGGTAGGCGACTTCGGACATCGTCCCCTAGGATCGGGCGCCCAGGCCGCGAAGTCCACCGGCGTCCGCCGCGGGTAGTGTCTCAGTTTGAATTGCGGGACCGTCGATTATCAAACGCGAGCTTGGCTAGCCCGATCAACAGGACTGGCGCAGCGACCCAGCCGCAGATCAAGACGCCCCACACCTCGTTCTCGTCCCATATCGCGCCAAGCGTGATTATGTCGGTAAGCCAAACGGCGCCAGTCCACGCAAGTGGAGCTAGGCCGATGGTGAGAATGACGCCCGTGCTCACCGCGATGCGCATTGCGCAAACCTATCCGGCCGCGCCAATCACGTCGCCGGGGCGCTTCTCTCCGCGTGGGCCTTTAGGCATCGGACTTCCGTCCTAGGCGGGGTGGCAGTTTCCAAGGATCGAAGAATGTTGAGCCCCGAGCGGCGAGGAGCAGGCCGACCAGAATTAGACCAAAGCCGGGATCGGGTCGAAACCAGACCACCACGGCGCCAGCGGCCGCGACCGCTAGACCGATCCCGACGAACACCTTTCCGAGAGTCGTCCACATGCGCCCTATGATATGGGGTGCGCTTTCTTGACGCCATGCTTGTCAACGGCGGCGGATTTCAACCTGAGACACAACCCCGCCGCGACGGTCCAGGTGCGGCCTAAGGCGCCGTCGAAACGCCCGGATCGAGGTTGGGAAGATCGCAGGTCGCCACGCAACGGCTCCAGGTCGGGGCGCAATCGCTGGCAGCGTCGTCGCCCTGGCAGACGTAGAGGCTCTGGGCGCAGGCGATGCGGCACTCGCTGGGATCGGGCGGCGCGGCGCGGACCGATGAGACGAGGCTGAGCCGTGCAGGCGGCATTGGCGTCGGCTTGGCGGTGGGCGCGGTGGGCTTGGGCGGCGGCGCGACCGCCGGCGGCCTGGCGCTCTTCACATCGGCGGCGCCGACGGCGGTCGGCAGGACCAGCAGAAGAACGAGGGCGAGTCGGCGCATGCGCGGAAGGTTCGCAGCGCCCCGCTTAAGGTCTGATTAACCACGTTTGGCGGCTCAGACCGTGCGCTTGGCCCGGTCCTGCTCGTTGGCGCCGCGGATCGAGGCCCTGGCCTGCTCCCATTGCTCGTCGGTCCAGTCGGCGAGGCGGCTGAAGCCGCGGCTGCCGGCGTTCCAGCCGCCGCCGTCGATGGCGATGGTCTGGCCGTTCACGTACTCCGAGAGCGGGTGCAGCAGATAGACCGCCAGGTTGGCCAGCTCGCGCATTTCGCCGACGCGGCCGAGCGGACTGCCGGTCTCCTCGCGCCCGCCGCCGTCGCTGCTGGCCGAGGTCCCCGGATTGAGCCGCGCCCAGGCCCCCTCGGTGGGGAAGGGACCAGGTGCGATGGCGTTGAAGCGCACGCCGCGGTTGCCCCATTCGGCCGCCAGCGACTGGGTCATGACGTTGAGGCCGGCCTTGGACATGGCCGATGGCACGGTGAAGGGTCCACCGGACCAGACCCAGGTGGTCAGGATCGAGACGACGGAGGCTTTTTTCTTCTCCGCCAGCCAGCGCTTGCCCGCTTCCAGGGTGACGAAGAACGAGCCGCGGAAGACGATGTTGGAAATGGCGTCGAAGCCGCGGGTCGAGAGATCCTCGGTGCGGCTGATGAAGTTGCCGGCGGCGTTGTTGATCAGGCCGGTGAGCGCCCCGCCCGACCAGACCTCGTCCATCATGTCGTGGATGGCTTCGGGGACGCGGATGTCACAGGCGATCGGGACCACCTTGCCGCCGTGGCGATCCATCAGTTCCTTGGCGGCGTCCTCGAGCACCCCGCCGCGGCGGCCGCAGATGTAGACCTCGGCCCCCAGCATCACCAGGCCCTCGGCCATCTCCTTGCCCAGCCCCGTGCCGCCGCCGGTGACCAGCACCCGCTGGCCCTTCATCAGGCCAGGCTTGAACATCAGATCATCGGGGGTCATGGCGCGTCTCCTCAGGTTTGGCGAGGATCAGGCGCCCTTGACCGTGCGGACGTCAACCGCTGGCCTCCCTCCCCCTCGTGGGGAGGGACAGACCGCGAAGCGGTCAGGGCGGGGATGTCTGGCGAGGTGCGCTGGCGTCGATCGATATCGTTGATGCGTCTCACAGCCCCACCCGACCTTCTCCCGCCTTCGCGGGAGTCGGCCACCCTCCCCACGAGGGGGAGGGAGCTCGCTATGCCGTCTCCATCGCCTTGGCGCGGTCGACGACGCTCTCGATGTAGGCGCGGCGGGCGTCGAAGTCCTTGGCGATGTTGTCGTCGGAGTCCTGCAGGGCCTGCACATCGGTTTCGGCGAAGCCGATGATGCCCATGTCGGTGTAGCCCTTGCGGATCGTCGGGCCCCAGAGGCCGATGTCCTTCACGATCGGAACGATCCGGGTGAACAGGAACGAGCGGAACTGCTGCATGACGCCGGAGTCGTACATGTACTCGGCGCAGCGCTGGGCATCGAGGCCGACGGTCTTCCAGACCTCCACCGAGTCGAAACGGTCGCGCATCAGATAGCAGGCCTCGAGCAGGAACTCCTCGCGCTCGTCCCGCTCCTTCTGGGTCAGGTGCGGGTAGTAGTCGCGCAGGGCGAGGCGGCCGAAGGCGACGTGCCGGCTCTCGTCCTGCATCACATAGGCGTTCACCGCCGCGGCCAGCGGATTCTGCGCGCGGTCGCGGATCTGCTGGAAGGCGGCCAACGCCAGGCCCTCGATCACCACCTGCATGCCGAGGTAGGTCATGTCCCAGCGGCTGTCGCGCAGCACCTGGTCGATCAGCTCCTGCAGCGGCGCGGTCATCGGGTAGGCGACGCCGAACTTCTCCAGGAGGCGCTTGTAGCTCTCCACGTGGCGCGCCTCGTCGATCACCTGGGTGGAGGCGTAGAACTTGGAGTCGATGTCGGGGACCTGCGTCACGATCTTGGCCGCGCAGATCAGCGCGCCCTGCTCGCCCTGCATGAACTGGCTGATCTGCCAGCCCTGGGAATGCTTGCGCACCAGGGCTTTTTCCTTTGGCGACATGCGCTCGTATTCGGGCATGCCGGAGATCGCCAGCATCTCCTCGGGGAGTTGCATGGGGTTCTCTTCGTCGAGTTCCTGAGACCAGTCGATCCGCGTCTCCGCGTTCCACTGCATGTCCACACCCTTGCGGTAGAGCCCCATCATGGTGGCGCGGCCCTCGTCGTACTCCCAGTTGAAGCTGACGTCGAAGTTCTGCGGCACGCTCCAGTGCGTCCCGTCGGACGGAACGGCGTAGCGGTCACTGAGCTTGGTCATGGGGTCTCCCCGTTGGTTTACTTCCCTGGCCGCAATACGCACCGAAAAGCGACTGGGATCAACGCTGACGCTTGGGAAGCGCGAAAGGCTTCACCGCGGAGCCGCCCGCTGGCGCGGGCTGCGCGGAGGAGGCGCAGAGAACGCGGAGGGCGCGCCCAGGCGCGCCGGACATTCTGAAGCGACGGCGTCAGGAGATTTGCCGCGCGCACAGCGCGCCTCCGCGTCGCTCCGCGCAAAGCCCGCGCAAAGCCCGCGCAAGCGGGCGGCTCCGCGTCCTCTGCGGTAAGAACCTTCTGGTGGCGCGCCCAAGACTTCACCGCGGTTGAAGCCCTCTACGGCGCGCACCGCTCGATGAGCGCTTTCGCGGCGGCCGGGGCGCGGATTTTGCCCTCGTGGATGACGAAGGCGAAGACGTCGCGCGGCGTCTTTGGGGCCTGGTGCGCCTGGTCGATGATCGGCAGTTCGTCCGGCGATCCGCCCGCCGCCCAGGTCTTCAGCCGCCCCGCCCAGTCGTCCAGCTCGGCCGGCGGGTAGGCGGTCTCCACCTCGTCGCTCCCTGTCTGCAGGCGCGCATAGACGAAGTCGCTGGTGAGGTCGGCGATCTCCGGATAGGTGGCGTGCTTGGCGTAGACGCAGGCGATGTCGTGCTTGCGAAGCAACGCCGGGAAGGCCGGCGTGCAGAAGCTGTCGTGTCGAACTTCCAGGGCATGGCGCAGCGGGCGGCCCTCCAGGGTCTTGGGCAGCAGCGTCAGGAAGCCTTCCAGGTCGTCCGGATCGAACTTCTTGAAGTTGGCCAGCTGCCAGAACACCGGCCCCAGCCGCTCGCCCAGCTCGCTCATGCCCTGGGCGAAGAACCGCTCCAGCGACTCGCCGGCGTTGGCCAGTTCGCGGCGGTTGGTGGTGAAGCGCGAGCCCTTGACGGTGAAGACGAAGCCGTCGGGCGTCTCGTCCCGCCACTTCTTCCAGCTGTCGGGCTTGAAGGTCGAATAGTAGGTGCCGTTGATCTCGATGGCGGTGAGCTGGCGGCTGGCGTAGGCCAGTTCGTCCTTCTGCTTGACGTCCTTCGGATAGAAGACGCCGCGCCAGGGCTCGAAGGTCCAGCCGCCGACGCCGAGCCGGATCTTGCCTGCCATGCCATCCTCCCTCTCGTTTGCGCGGACCGCGGTTGGCTCTACCCTAGCGCAATGGCGGGTGGAAGAATTGGCAGGAGCGTGCGGCTGCTAACCCTGGTCGCGGTCGGCAAGACACCGTTCATACCTGATCGCGCCTAATCGCCGCTTCGACATATCGGGGATGCATTCTGCGCGGCCAAAGGATATGTCATGCCCACCCTTGGGGCGGTTTACGAATAGGCGTTGCTTTATCCTCCTATGATTCGTCGCACGTCTTGCCCGGGGGAGCGCGAAACGGTGAAGCGTCGCCATCTGGCGAAGGCCTTCCTGGCGAGCGCCGCGGCGCTGGTGCTGGCCGCCTGCGCCTCGGGCGCGCGCAAGCCGGACCTCAGCCTGCCCGCCGCCTATGAAGCGCCGCCGGGGACCGCCGCCCTTGCGCCGGCCCAGCTCGACACCTGGTGGACGATCTTCGGCGATCCGCAGCTGAACGCATTGGAGGACGAGGCGCTGCGCCTCAGCCCCGACGCCAGGACCCAGATCGCCAGGCTGACCGAAGCCGGCGCCACGCGCGACAGCGACATCCTGCAGACCTTTCCCACCGGCAATGTCACCGGCGCGGCCAACCGGAAGTACACGAGCAATCTCGCCAGCAAATCCACCTCGCTCATTCCCGTCGGCGGCCAGAGCGAGAGCGAGACGCTGAACTTCAACGTCAGCTGGGAGCTGGACTTCCTGGGGGGCCTGGCCACCGCTCGCAAGGTCGCCAAGTCTGATTTCGCCGCCACAAGGTTCGATATCGAGGCGGCGCGCGCCAGCCTGGTGGCCAATGTCGCCGACGAATACTTCCAGGCGCGGGGACTGGCGATCCAGCTGGCCGACGCCCGGGAGAGCGTGCGGATCGAGACCGACCTCCTGCGCATCGCCAACGACAAGGCCGCGCGGGGCCTGGGCGCCGCCTCCGACGCCGACCGCATCGCCGGCGACCTGGCGCAGGCGCAATCGCAGGCCCAAAGCCTGGAAGCCGAACTGCACGTCGCCCAGCGTCTGCTGCTGATCCTGGTGGGCCGCCCCATCGAGCCGGTGGCGAACCTGCCGCTGGCGGCCGAGGTCCCCGACCCGCCGCCGGTGCCGCAGGCTGCGCCTGGCGAGCTGCTGGAACGACGGCCGGACGTGCGCGAGG
Source organism: Caulobacterales bacterium (assembly GCA_044445785.1). Taxonomy (GTDB): domain Bacteria; phylum Pseudomonadota; class Alphaproteobacteria; order Caulobacterales; family Caulobacteraceae; genus Acaudatibacter. The sequence goes on along the minus strand of JBIOEF010000005.1, from coordinate 3,645 downwards.
CCGACTGGCGGATGCGCGCCTCGGCGCTGCGCACGAAACTGGCGAAGGAGCAGGTGTTCCCAAACATCGTGCTGGAGCCGGCGGCGGGCCTCTCGCGGCAGGTGGCGCCGGGCGTTTCGTTCATACCGCCGGCGACTCTGCTCCCGCAGCAGCAGACCACCACCACCGGGTTCTGGTCCTACGGGGTGGGCCTGACCATGCCGCTGTTGGACATCCCGCGCCTGCTGCAGGACGCCAAGGCCCAGGGCGCGCGCACCGAGGAGGCGGTGATCGCCTACGAGAAGGCGGTGCAGACCGCCTATGGCGACGCCGAGAGCGCGCTGGTGCGTCTCAGCGCCGACGAGCGGCGGATCAAGCTCCTGGAAGACGGCGAGGCGCGCGCGCGGCGGGCCTATGAGGCGGGCCGGATCCGCTATGCGGCGGGTCTGGATGACCTGACCACCGCCCTCACCACCGAGCAGGCCTGGCGCAACGACCGCGCGGCGCTGACCGCCGAGCGCGTCCAGGCGTTGCGGCGCGCCGTGCAGACCTATAAGGCCCTCGGCGGGGGTTGGGCGTACGCGGCAACTCAAACCGCGGCCCGCACGCAATGAGACAAGCCCGATGACGATGAGGAGCTGGGGGATCGCCGTCGCGCTGGCGCTTGGTCTGACCGCCTGCCAGAAGCCGACCCCCGTCGACCTGCAGGCGCAGGCTCGCGCCGTCAGCGTGGTCAGGGTCGCGCAACGCCCGATCGCCGGCGGCCTCACCGCCTCGGGGACGCTGATTCCGCGCAACGACGTGGCCGTCAGCGCCGATCTGGCTGGCTATAGGGTCTCGCGCGTGCTGGTCGAGGAAGGCGCCTGGGTGCGCGCCGGCCAGCCGCTGGCGGAGATGGACGCCTCGATCCTTCGCTCCCAGCTCGATCAGCAGCTGTCGCTGGTCGCTCAGCAGAAAGCCACCGCCGATCAGCGCGAGGCCGAGGCCAGCCGGGTCACCGGCCTGGATGGCCAGGGCGTGCTCAGCCAAGAGCAGCTCGACGCGCGCCGCTTCGCCGCCAAGACCGCGCGCGCCGCCGCCAACGCCCAGCTCGCCGCCGCCCGCGAGATCGAGACGCGGCTGGCGCATCTGACCCTTCGTTCACCGGTCTCGGGCCTGGTCATCGAGCGGACCGTACAGCCGGGCGCCATCTCCGGCGGCAGCGCGACGCCCTGGTTTCGGGTGGCCGAGAACGGCCAGGTCGAGCTTTCCGCCGACGTCGCCGAGGCGGACTTCGCCCAGATCCACCCCGGTCTCTCCGCCCAGGTGACCTTCTCCAACGAATCCACCGCCGACGGGACCGTGCGCCTGGTCAGCCCGCGCGTTGACTCCAACACCAAGCTCGGCAAGGTGCGGGTCAGCTTGCCGGTCCGCGCCGACATCCGCGCCGGCGGCTTCGCCAAGGCCAGCTTCGTCGACATGACCCGCGCGGTGCCGGCGCTCCCCGAGACCGCGATTCGCTACGACGCCAACGGCGCCTCGGTGATGGTGGTGGCCCAGGACGGCAAGGTCAGCCAGCAGAGCGTGCGCACCGGCCAGCGCGGCGGCGGCTACGTGGAGCTGCTCACCGGTCCGCCGGTCGGTTCGGTGGTGGTGTCCAAGGCCGGCGCTCAGCTACTGCCCGGCGATGTCGTCAAGCCGGACTGGGGGCCAGCAGGCGGCGGCCAATGAGCGGAGTCGGGCGCCAGCTGCGCATCTCCGCCTGGGCGATCCAGAACCCGACGACGGTGGCGGTGCTGTTCATCGCCTTCGTCATCGCCGGACTCTTCTCCTATTTCACCCTGCCGGTGAAGAACTACCCGAACGTCGACTTCCCGGTGGTGATCGTCACCGTCACCCAGAGCGGCGCGGCGCCTTCCGAGCTGAAAACCCAGGTCACCCGGCCGATCGAAGACGCGCTGGAAAGCCTCACCGACGTCCAGGCGATGGCCTCTACCATCACCCAGGGCGCGTCCGCGACGCGGATCCAGTTCAACATCGGCACCGACATGATCAAGGCCACGGACGATGTCCGGGCCAAGGTCGAGGCCGCGCGCGCCCAGCTGCCCCGCGAGATCGATCCGCCGACGGTGAGCCGGTTCGACTTCACCGACCAGCCGATCATCACCTATGCGGTGAGCGCCGCGCCCGGCGCCAACCTCACCGACACCGATCTTTCCTGGATCGTCGACAACGACATCGCCCGCACCCTGCAGGGCGTGCCGGGCGTGGGGCAGGTCTCCCGCATCGGCGGCGTCGACCGCGAGATCAATGTCATCATCGACCCGGTGCGCATGGCCGCCCAGGGCGTCACCGCGCCGGAGATCAACGCGGCGCTCTCCAGCGTCAGCCTGGACGCCACCGGCGGGCGCGTGCAGGTGGGCGACCGAGAACAGACCCTGCGGGTGCTGGGCGCGGCGATCAACGTCGAGCAGGTCCGCAACCTTTCCCTGCCCGTCCCAGGCGGGCGCTTCGTCAAGCTAGCGGACGTCGCCGACGTGGGCGACGGCGCGGCCGAGATCCGGTCGGAGGCGAAGTTCGACGGGCGCCCGGTGGTCGCCTTCCAGATCACCAAGACCAAGGACGCCAGCGACGTCAGCACCGAGGACGGGGTCGACCATGCGCTCTTTGGCGGGGCGGCGGCGAACTTCGCCGGCAAGGGCGACAAGGGCGCCTCGCCGATCCGTCCCGACATCCGCGTGCGCAAGATCGTCTCCCAGGTCGACTCCACCCGCGGCAGCTTCTCGGCGACCCGGGAGACCATGCTCGAGGGGATGGCGCTGGCGGCGTTCGTGGTCTGGCTCTTCCTGCGCGACTGGCGCGCCACCGCGGTGACGGCGGTGGCCATGCCGGTGTCGCTGATCCCCGCGTTCGCCTTCATGGCCCTGGCCGGGTTTTCCCTCAACCTGGTGACCCTGCTCGCGCTCACCCTGGTGATCGGGATCCTGGTGGACGACGCCATCGTCGAGATCGAGAACATCGAAAAGCGAGTGCACGTCGGCATCCGGCCCTATGCGGCGGCCATGGAGGGCGCCGACCAGATCGGCCTGGCGGTGGTGGCCACCACCTCCGCGATCGTGGTGGTGTTCACGCCGGTGTCGTTCATGCCGGGAATCCCCGGCCAGTTCTTCCGCGAGTTCGGACTGACGGTCTCGGTGGCGGTGCTGTTCTCGCTGGTGGTGGCGCGGCTGCTGACCCCGCTGCTGGCCGCCTACTTCCTCAAGCCCAAGGAAGCCAGGACCCGAGCGCCACTGCCCGTCGTCTACACCCGGACCCTGCAGTGGGCGCTCGATCACCGGATCCTGGCGGTGATCCTGGGTTTCTTCGTCTTCATCCTGTCAGTGGTGCTGGCCGTGGCGGTGGTGCCCAAGGGATTGCAGCCGGAGGGCAACCCCAACTTCTACCAGATCGATATCGACGCGCCGCCTGGCTCGACCTTGGCTGACACCGAGCAGGTGATGGCGCGACTGACCGAGGTGCTGAAGAACCAGCCACTCCGTTCGCGTGAGCGAAACCATTGCGCCGTCGCGTTTGACGAGGCGGCGGACGAGGTCGATCTCCACGTTCGCCGCGTGCACGACGTGCTCGGGCTCTTGGCCCGGGTGTCTGCCAGCAAGTAGCAAAGCGACCCGCCATCGCGCCCGTGGC
>JBIOEF010000004.1:0-80880 GCA_044445785.1 Caulobacterales bacterium | reverse complement strand
CGAAGAACCGTCACTACGCCCACGTCGACTGCCCCGGCCACGCCGACTACGTGAAGAACATGATCACCGGCGCGGCGCAGATGGACGGCGCCATCCTGGGGGTCTCCGCCGCCGACGGCCCGATGCCCCAGACCCGCGAGCACATCGTGCTGGCCCGCCAGGTCGGCGTGCCGGCGCTGGTGGTCTACCTGAACAAGATCGACATGGTCGACGATCCCGAGCTGCTGGAGCTGGTGGAGATGGAGGTGCGCGAGCTCCTCACCTCCTATGAGTTCCCGGGCGACGACATCCCGATCGTCAAGGGCTCGGCCCTGGCGGCCCTGGAAGGCCGCGACGCGCCGATCGGCGAAGACTCGATCATGGAACTGATGACCGCGGTCGACACCTACATCCCCCAACCGGAGCGGGCCAAGGACAAGCCGTTCAAGATGGAGATCGAGGACGTGTTCTCCATCTCCGGCCGCGGCACGGTGGTCACCGGCCGGATCGACCGAGGCGTGATCAAGGTGGGCGAAGAGGTCGAGATCGTCGGCCTGCGCCCGACCCAGAAGACCGTCTGCACGGGCGTGGAGATGTTCCGCCGCCTGCTCGACCAGGGCGAGGCCGGCGACAATGTCGGCGTGCTGCTGCGCGGCACCAAGCGCGAGGAAGTCGAACGCGGCCAGGCGCTCTGCAAGCCGGGCTCGATCACCCCGCACACCAAGTTCACGGCCGAGACCTATATCCTGTCGAAGGAAGAGGGCGGGCGGCACACCCCGTTCTTCTCCAACTATCGGCCGCAGTTCTTCTTCCAGACCACGGACGTGACCGGCATCGTCAGCCTCAAGGAAGGCGTAGAGATGATCATGCCCGGCGATAACGCCGAGCTGAACGTCGAGCTGATCACCCCCATCGCCATGGAAGAGCGCCAGCGCTTCGCCATGCGCGAAGGCGGACGCACCGTCGGCTCCGGGGTGATCTCCAAGATCATCGAATAGGCCCGTCCAGCCTCGAGAACACGCATCGGCCCCCGGAGCGATCCGGGGGCCGATTGCGTTTCGGGCCCTGTACGGTTCAGCGACGGGCCGGCGAACCTTCCAGCATCGCCCAGAAGGCTTCCAGGATCTGCTGCACGTAGGGGTTCTTGTGCGCCAAGGGCCCCCCCGGGTCCTCCGGGTGGACCAGCATCGTGGCGTTGGCCTCGAACACCAGCACCCGTCCGTCCGTCAGCACGGAGAAGTCGACGCCGCCGAAGTCCAGGTCCAGGCGCTCGCCGATGGCGGTGATGGCGGCGATGGCGCGCCGGCCAATGGCCGCCTCGGGATCCTCGAGGAACCGCCGCTCCTCGGCCAGCCTTTCGGGGTGCTCATCCATGCCGGACGTCTCGTAGTGGACCATCCAGCCAGCCTTGATCGCCAGGTGATAGGGGAACGGTCGCCGATCGACGAAGATCATCCGGTACTTGCGATAGAGGCCGTCGGCCGAGCGGAAGTCGGAGAATTCGCTGAGATAGGCGGCCGGCGTGGCTGGCAGATCGTCGGAAGCCACCTCGGCGTCCTCGATCAGCTTCAGCCCCTCGCCCCCGTGTGAGCCGACCCCGCGCAGCAGCAGCGGCGGCTTCAGCCCCGTACGCCTGGCCGCGCCCAGGGCGCCATGCTCCGCCAGCTCCGCCGCAAGCACGCGCGCTGTCCTCGGCGTCACGATGTCGGCGACGCTAGCCAGCAGCTCCGCCGTCTGGTGCCGGCGGGTGCGCTCGATACGGGCCGGATGGTTGAACACCCGCGCCGGGCAAAGCGAGACGAACCGCGCCACGTTCGCCGCCGTGGGACCGGCCAGGTCCTGATCGCCGATGGCGTTGAACACTACGTCGAAGGGCGGCAGCGTTCGCATCTGCGCCTCGGTCGCATAGCCGACATGCCAGATGAGGCGCGAGTAGCGGCTGGTCGGCAGCAGGTAGCGGTCGGGGATGTTGGCGCCCGCGGTTGTCGAGAGCACCAGTACGCGGGGCGCCGAGGGCGCGGCGCTGATGACCAGCAGATTGCGCGCGACTTCCGCAGCAGGTTGGGCGCGGCCGTCGCCCCCCAGCCGCCCGAGGCCAATCCAGGCGCCGGCGTGGCTGGGATCGAGTTCGAGGGTGCGCCGATAGCCGGCGATGGCCGCCGCGTGCTGGCCGCGCGCCCGGTTCAGCTCGGCCAGCGTGAACTGCGCGTGGGCGTGGTCGGGCCTCAGGCGCGCGACCCGCTCCAAGAGCCGCGCGGCTTCCTCCACCTCGCCGGCCTCGAAGCGGTTCAGGGCCAGGAGATAGAGCGCGGTCGGATCGTCGGCGCGCACGTCCAGCGCCTGACGAAACAGCGCCTGCGCCGCCGCCAGTTCGCCCGCGCGATGAGACGCCAGGCCCGCGTTCAGCAACCGTTCAAGGCTGCCGTCCGCCGATGCTTCGTCGAGCGTCGCCGCCGACCGCTTTGATCTAAACCCCACAGGAATTATCGTCCCTCGACGTCGTCGCGCACAATACAACGTTGCAACAAAGTCAACCGGCCGCGAAGTTAACCATCGCGCTGGAGATCAATACTATAGGGTTGTTAAAATTTACTGCCGTCGCCGTCGGCGTCGACCGTCGACGCCCTGGCCTTGCGCTCGGAACTAGAGTCCGCCGGGCTTGCAGTCCGACTTCAGGAAGTTGTCCACTAGGCCCAGCTGTTCCTCCAGCATCGCCGGAGTCATGAAGACGTACTGGTGTCCCATGTCCTTGATCTCGACGAGCTTAAAGGGCCTTCCCGCCGCCTTCAGGGCCGCTGCGAATTTGCGCGATTCCTCGACATCCACGGTCTGATCACGGTCGCCGTGATAAAGCAGGACGGGAATCTTCGCCTCTTTGGCGTGCTGCAGCGCGTCGAGACCTCGGATGGTGGGATTTTGAAACTCGCGCTCGAAGCGGTTGTCGAAGGTCGCCTCCTTCAGCGCCGCCAAATCGCCCGCGCCTGCGCCGGAGATGGCGCACTGGTAGAGACCGTCCGGACGGATGCTGGCCGCCAGCGCCGCGTAGCCGCCGTAGGAATAGCCGAACATGGCCACGCGCGTGGGGTCGGCGATGTGTTGGGCGACCAGCCACTTCACCCCGTCGTCCTTGTCGTCCTGCATCTTCTGGCCCCACTCGCCGTCGCCGGCGCGCCATAGTTTCTGACCCCAGCCCTGAGAGCCGCGGAACTGGGGTTGCAGGACTGCATAGCCTCGGGTGGCGAAGTACTGCACCCATCCGACCTCGTCCCACTCCAGCTCGTCTCGGGCCCAGGGGCCGCCATGCGGCTCGACGAGGGTCGGATAAGGCCCCGAGCCGAAGAGCGCCTTGGAGGGGAGAGTGAGGAACGCCGGGATCATCAGGCCGTCGCGCGCGGCGTATTCAACGAGGCGCGTGTCGCCCAGATCCGCGGCGGTGATCCAGGGCCGCGCCTTGCCCAGTAGCGAGAGCTTCGCTCCGTCGGTCAGCAGATAGTACTCCGGCGGCTGACGCGGTCCGGACTTCTCGACGATGATATGCGCCAGATCGTCCGACCAGCTGATGAACCGGACGCTGACGCCGGAGGCGACCGGCGCGCTCGCCTTGACGCCCGTTCCGGGATCGACCCAATCGATGGTCGCCGGGGTGACGCCCATGGCCTGGCTCACCGCCTTGGCGATGGCCGCCAGTTTGTCGTCGACCCAATAGTCCGTGGTGCTGTCGGCGTCGTAGCTGAATCCCAGCACCCGACCGTAGTCCGCCGCGGCGTGGGATTGATAGACGCGCCCGCCGGCCTCGAAGAGTTTGTGGGCGAACACCGGGTCGAGCAGTTTGCGCTGGGCGATGTCGTACTCGTAGATCGCGGTCTTGTCGGCCCCGTTGGGCGTCGCGGTGACGTAGAGGATGTTGGGATCGGTGGTGAAGGCGACCACTTCGGTCTCGGAGCGGTCCTTGGCGTAGGACCGGAAGTGCTCGGCCCATTTGCCGGTGGCCGGGTCCTTGATCCACTGGGCGATGTAGACCTTGTCGCCGTCGTAGTTGAGTTCTCGCTTGGCGCGCAGCTGACCCTTCAGATCCGCCTGGTAGTCGAAGAACCGCTCCGAGCCCTGCTCGATCCGCTCGGCTGACCCGGTGTAGATATTGACCGCGTACACATCGCCGCGGCCCTCGAGGCGGTTGTCGGTCACCAGCACACGCTGCGGGTCCAGCGGCAGCCGGGAGATCAGGGCGGCGTCGACCAGCCGATCCACGAACGCCGCATCCTCTGATTGGCCTGCGCGCGCCTCGGGCAGCAGTGTCGTCCACGACTTGCCTTCGAGGTCGGTCACGTACTGCTTGATGATGTGGCCCCTGGTCGAGCCCGTTGTCAGAGGCTGGACCGCCGTCACGATCAAGCGGTCGTTCTTGAGGAAGCTCACGGCCAGGAAACGCATGTGCGTCGCGCCGAGCACGACTGGCTTCTCACCGGTCGCCTCGGTGCGCCAGACCGAGATCACCACCGTATCCCCGTCGGGCGACGTCAGGGCCGCGATGTGACGCCCGTCCGGCGAAATCGAGACGCCCCAGATCGCCGCGTCGCGGGCGAAGTCGCGCGCCGTTGGAGGGGCCGCCCGAGCCACGCCCAGCCCCAGGGCGAGGCATAGTCCGGCGAAGGCGACGCGGAACCAGGCGAAACGGCGCAAGCCAGCCACGACCACCTCCTCCTTGGAACCGGCGGGCACTCTAGAGCGCCGGTCGCGGGATGCTAGAAGCTCTTGCTCAGTCGCACGAAGACTGTCCGCCCGAAGAGCGTGAGGTTGCCGTAGCCATTGGCGAACTCTCCCACCCGCGGCGCGAACCCCGCGGACGGATTGTTGCTGATCACCGGCGGGTAGGTATCGAAGATGTCCCGCACGCCGAGAGTCGCCTTCCACTTGTCCGCTTCGTAGGTGAGCGAGATGCTGTGGTAGAACTGCTCCTGCTGGAGTTCCTTGTAGCGGACCGTGGAATCCCCGGTCAGTCCGGCTTCGTTCTGGGGCCCCAGATAGTTGGTGCTCCACAGCACCAGCCAGTCGCCGTGCTTGAACTGCACCTGTGCGTCGCCATTCAGATGCGGCTCGCCGAACGTGCCGACGAAGTTGGTGAACCCGGTGCCGGGAATGAGTTCCTGATTGTCCTCGATATTGTAGGTGGCCTCGGCGTCGAAGCCGAGTTCGCCGAAGCTGAACTTCCTGCGATAGCGCAGATTGAAGTCGACGCCGGAGACCACCTGCACGGCGATGTTGATGTAGGAGTCATTGATGAGATTGATGTTGTTGTTCGCATCGCGCGGCGAGATCAGCGTGCAATAGGCCGAGCCGCTGCGGAACTGGCTGCTGTCGTAGCAGAGGTTCAGGATGTTATCGGAGCCGATGGTGGCGATCTCGTTGTCCACCTCGATGTGGAAGTAGTCGACGCTGGCCTGCAGGTCGGCGAACTCTGGCTGCCAGACCACGCCCACCGTGATGTTCTTCGAAGTCTCGGGCTTCAAGCGACCAAGGGCGCCTTGGGTGAACACTTCCGGCGTGCTGCTGTAGCCGGGGAAGTTCGGCGGCAGGCCTTCAGAGGCGCAGTTCTTGAACAGATTGGAGCCTGGCGCGGCGTTGGCGCCGTAGTTCTGGCAGGGGTCGAGCGCGCCCGTGAAGCTGGTCTGCGCGGCCAGGTAGTTCTCATAAAGCGCCGGCCCGCGGAACGACGTCCCGTAGGTGCCGCGGAATCGGATCGACGGGAGGATCTGCCAGTTGAAGCCGACCTTGTACGTAGCCGAGCTGCCTGCCGTCCGGTAGTTGGTGTATCTGGCGGTCAGATTGAGCGTGAGATCCTCGATCAGAGGCACGCCCCTGACGAGCGGCGCCTCGACCTCGACATAGGCCTCGCCGACGGTCTCATTGCCTTGCGTGACGCCCGCTGTCGACTGACCCAGGTAGTCGTTGGCGACCGCGTGGGCGCCCGGATTGTCGTAGAGCTGGTCGTAGCGGACTTCGAAGCCGAAGACGCCTTGGACCGGTCCGGCGGGCAGCTTGAAGAGCGGGCCGTTGGCCGAGCCGTCGACGACCACCTGATCGTAGTCAGTCCGTCCATGATCGATGGCGGTGATGTACGCCAGCGCCGGATCGCTGGCGAAGGCCGCCGAGCTCTCGAACATGTTCAGCGGATAGCAGTTCTCCGCCGGATTGATGAGGTTGATGGCGCAGGTGTAGTTCATGCCGTCGACCGGGCTTTGGCGGACCTGGTTGGCGGGCGTGCCGCTTGGCGCCAGCACCACGGTCAAGGCATTGTCGAACCGGCTGCTCAGCCGCGGGTGGGAGACGTAGCTGGCCCGGCTGAAGCCGTAGATGGCCGACGTGTCCCACGTCCAGCCCGGAAGGAACGAACCAAAATCGCCCCTCAGCCCGAAGAGGGCCCTGCCGGCGGTGACGTCCTCGGTGAAGCGTTGCACAGGCGCGGTGAGCACCGGCTGCACGAAGTCGTTGTCCTGCGGATTGGAGTCATTGGTGAAGGGGTTGAAAGGATTTAGTGAAACCTCAACCAGCTGATTGAAAGTCGAGGGAAAAACCTGCGGCAGGTAGGCGTTCTGCTGTGACTGCCGATTGGTGATCAGATCCTCGAAGTAGAACTCCATGTTATGCGGAAGATCGACGCCGCCCAGCAGCGTGAACCCATAACGCTGGACGGGCGACAACGCGTCAACCTGTTGCTCGCGCGGGTCGGTGGCGATGTTGGTGTGGCGCGGGATCGTCGGGAATGGGTCCTGCTGGAAGAAGGAATAGGGGAAGGTCGGACCTTGCGTCGGGTCGTAGACGAACAGGGCCCCAAAGCTGAAGTCCTCCACGTCATTGGTCTGGGTGAATGCGCAATAGGGCGATCCGTCAAGGTTCACGCGACCGTAGTTGAACGACGTCTGGCCTGGGGCCCGCTGCAACTCGAGCGGGCACTTGCCCCCTGGCAGGTCGCCGATCCGGATGGCGCCCTGGTTGAAGTACTGGAAGCTGCCGAGGATATGATAGTTGTCGGCGACCCGGCCGCCTGAAATCGCCACCTCGTAGGTCGAGCCCGCGCCGCGCGTCGGGATCGCGTCGTCGGTCTCCAGCGTCAGACCGTCGAACTTGTCGCGGGTGATGATGTTGACCACCCCGCCGATGGCGTCCGAGCCGTAGACCGACGACGCGCCGTCCTTGAGGATTTCGTAGCGGTCGACCAGCGCGTCCGGGATGATGTTGAGGTCGACCGCCGCCACCGTGCCGCTCACTCCCGCCGGGTTGAGGCGACGACCGTTCAGCAGGACGAGGGTTCGCTGAGCGCCCAGGCCTCGCAGGGAGATGGTGTCGACGCCAGGGCCGCCGTTGACGACAAATCCACCGAACTGGTTGTTGATCTGCACCGAACCGGCGGCGATCGGGTTCCTCTGCAGGATCTCGGCCGGATCGATCACGCCCTCGAGCTTGCTTTCTTCGGTGGTGATGATCTGCACCGGCGCTTGGGACGTGAAGGTCGTGTGCTTCAGGTGCGAGCCGGTGACCACCAGCTCACCGGCCTGGGCGGTCTCGGTGTCGCTGACGGGTGTCTTGATAGCCGCTGGGGCGGCAGCCGGCGGCGGTGGCGTCGTTCCGGCGGATTGAGCGGCGGACGGATCGGCCGCCAGGGCCAGCGCCGGCGCGCAGAGACCCGCCGCGATCAGCAGAACACCCAACGCCGCGCCGCGGACGAGCCGCGCTTTGAAGCTCCCAGTCATGTCAGACGGTCCCCCACTGTCAAGAAATCGCAACACAGCGCAGTCCGCTCCGACAGGCTAGGGCGTTGAGCAGGTTATGTTACGAAACAGCTTCCGCCGGGTGGTTTTGCTCGCGTAGCGTGTCTGCGCGGACACAGATTGGCGCGATTGGGCCCGGAACCCGTCAATCCGGCCGGACACGGTTTGGCGCGTCTGATCTCTGCTACTGCTGCTGTTGTTGCTGCTGGTGCTGCTGGTCGATAAGGGCGGAGGTGGTCGGCCGACGGCGGCCGCCAGCGAAGGCGGGCCTGGCGTTGCGCAGGAATTCCGGCTCCGCGATAGCGGCCCTGGCGCGGCGGACCGAGACGCCGACGGCGAGGTGGCTCTCGGCTTCGCCCTTGAACACTCCGCGCGAGGGCGGCACGTCGGCATAGTCGCGGCCCAGGGCGACGGTGATGTGGCGCTCGCCGGTCAGGGTGTTGTTGGTGGGATCGAACCCCACCCAGCGCAGGGTCGGCAGGAACACCTCCACCCAGGCGTGGGTGGCGTCAGGGTCGGAACGGTCGCCGTCCTTGGCCCGGTTGGTGAAGAGATAGCCGGACACATAGCGCGCCGGCAGGCCCCAGTCGCGGCAGACGGCGATCATGATGTGAGCGAAGTCCTGGCAGACGCCGCGACCTTCCTCGAGCGCATGGTCGATCGGGCTGTCGGCTTCGGTGACGCCGGGTTCATAGTCGAACGCCTCATAGACCACGCGGTTGAGCTCGCGGGCGGCCGACAGCGGGTCCAGATGCTTCAGCTCGTCGAGCTTGCGCTTGGCGGCGAAGGCGGCGAGCCGCTCGGTCTTGCGCGCATAGCCGTGCGGCCGCAGGAAGTCGAAGCACTCGCCCTGCACGAAGTCGCTCCTCAATCGGTCCCATTCGCCGCGATCCAGCGCGTCGGGCAAGTCCGGAGGCGGCTGGGTCTCCACCGCCGAGCGGGCGATGATCTGCAGCCGATCGTGCGGCTGGGGGACGTCGAAGTGGTAGACGGCGTTCCCGAAGCTGTCGGCGTAGGAGAACAACTGCGCCGGCGGCTCCAGCTCCAGCTCGAAGCTCACCAGCCGCTGGGTCCCCGTCTTGTGCGGCTGCATCCACAGTTCCATGACGCTTTCGCGCACCGCCTCGTCGTAGTGGTATTGGGTCACGTGGCGCACTTCGAGCAGCACTTCAGGTTCCCCTTACGCCGGCAGGCTGAGTTCGAGCGGGTAGGCGACGAAGGTCTCGTAGATCGCCTCGTGGATCGCCGAGCATTCGGCCGAGACGGCCGCCAGCAGCGCGCCGGCGCCGGTGGCCTCCACCTCCTCGACGTCGGCGTACTTCAGCCGCGCGTCCAGCCGCCCGGCCAGGCGCAGCGCGTCCGGCCGCCCGCCGCCGGTCTGGTGCGAGAGCTGGGTCAGGAGGTCCTGGATACGGGCGGTGCAGAACCGGATCGAGCGAGGGAAGTCCTCGTCGAACAGCAGGAACTCCAGGATGAAGCGTGGATTGATGTCGGCGGTGTAGGCGCGCAGGTACGGTTCCAGCGCACAGGCCATCCTAAGCACGCTCATCAGCGCGATGGGCTCGGTGACCGCCGGCTTCTTGCCGTCGCTGAAACAGACTTCCAGCAGGCGTGCGATCAGCTGCGCCCGTTCGAGATAGACGCCCAGCAGCAGGAACCGCCAGCCCTCGCCATGGCTCATGGTGGTGTCCATCGCGCCCTTGAAGAGGTGCAGGTCGGCGATGATCTCCTGCAGGAACGCGGCGGGGTCGTCCTCGAAGGCCGCCTCGGCGGCGCGGCCGGTCACCCGCAGGTACAAGAGGTTCAGCCGCTCCCAGGTCTCGGTGGTGATCTGGTCGCGGACCTGACGGGCGTTCTCGCGCGCCCGGGCGAGGGAGACCACCACCGAGCCGGCGTCCTCGCGGTCGAGGGCCAGGTCGTGGGCGGCCTCATTGGTGTGCTCGGCCCGGTCCGGGTGGGGATCGCCCAGCGCCGCCAGGCCGATGTAGCCGGTCTGGGCGGCGCCGGCTGTGCGGTCGAGGGTGGCGTTCAGCATCACCGCCGATAGCCGGCTGACGTGCTCGGCGCGCTCGATGTAACGGCCGATCCAGTAGAGGCTGTCGGCGACCCGGGCGAGCATCATGGGCGGGGCTCGTCGGTGAGCACCCAGGTGTCCTTCGAGCCGCCGCCCTGGCTGGAATTGACCACCAGCGAGCCGCGGCGCAGGGCGACGCGGGTGAGGGCGCCTGGCGTCACCACCACCTTCTCCGCCGAGAGGATGAACGGGCGCAGGTCTACGTGCCTTGGCTCGATCTGGCCGTCCACCAGGCAGGGCGCGGTGGAGAGCTGGATGGTGGGCTGGGCGATGTAGTTCTCCGGATTGGCCTTCAGCGCCCGGGCGAACGCCGCCCGCTCGCCCTTGCTGGCGTGGGGGCCGACCAGCATGCCGTAGCCGCCCGACGCACCGACGGCCTTCACCACCAGCTTGTCCAGGTTGGCCAGCACGTGGCTGAGCTGCGCCGGCTCGCGGCAGAGGAAGGTCTCCACGTTGGGCAGGATCGGGTCCTCAGCGAGGTAGTAACGGATGATGTCGGGCACATAGGCGTAGACCGCCTTGTCGTCGGCGACGCCGGTTCCGGGCGCGTTGCACATCACCACATTGCCGGCCCGGTAGGCGTTGAAGAGCCCGGCCGCGCCCAGCGACGAGTCCCGCCGGAAGGTCAGGGGGTCGATGAAGTCGTCGTCCACCCGCCGGTAGATCACGTCCACGCGTCGGAGGCCCGAGGTGGTGCGCATATAGACGCGGTTGTCGTGCACAACCAGGTCGCGCCCCTCCATCAAGGGAACGCCCATCAGCCGCGCCAGATAGGCGTGTTCATAGTAGGCGGAGTTGTAGACGCCGGGCGTCAGGACCACGACCTGGGGATCGGAGCGCCACTCGCTGGTCATGCTCTTCAGGGTCGAAAGGAGGAGGTCAGGGTAGCGTTCCACGGGCCGCACGCCCGCCTGGCGGAAGACGCCCGGGAAGGTGCGGCGCGAGGCGTCGCGGTTGGCCAGCATGTAGGAAACGCCAGAGGGGACGCGCAGATTGTCCTCCAGCACCACGAACGCGCCGTCCGGCCCCCGGATCAGGTCGCTGCCGCAGACGTTGGCGTAGGCGCCGTGTGGGACGTAGAGGTGCTGCATCTCCCGCCGGTACGACGGCGCCGACAGCACCAGCTCGCGCGGCACCGCCCCATCCATCAGGATCTTCTGGTCGCCGTAGATGTCGGCGAGGAACAGGTTCAAGGCTTTCAGCCGCTGGGTCAGTCCCGCCTCGATGGTCGCCCACTCCTTGGCCGGGATGATCCGCGGGAAGAGGTCGGTTGGGATGATCCGCTCAGTGGCGCTCTCGGCGCCGTAGACGGTGAAGGTGATCCCCTGCAGCAGGAACGAGCGTTCCAGCGTCCGTTGGCGGTCCGCCAGTTCCTCGGCGCCCAGGCTGGCGATCCGGTCCTGCAGCAGCTCGTAGTGGCTCCGCACGCCGCCGCCCGGCTGGAACATCTCGTCGTACGGCCCGGCCGGCAGATAGGCGGCCTGCGCGCGCGACGCGACGTCTTCCATGAGCTGGTCCCTGGCCACGATCTCTTTCGGACTCATGCGCTGGGCGAGACGCCGCCTCCCTGATCTTTCCGTCAATCGGCCCCTCGCCGGCAACCGCTGCGGCTGATGCGAATCGTCGCGACCCTGCAAGCGCCCAGCAATTGTGCAAGTTTAGTCCTAGGATGGAAGCCACGCCCAATCTTCAAGAGCGGTGACAGGGCTGACGGCGCGCACTACACCGAGCGGGGAGGGGTGCAGCACGAAAGAGGGCGAGTGAGACGGTCTCCGGTCGCGGCCTTCGCCTCCTTGGCGCTGCTGTGCCTCATCCTGGCGCCCCAGTCCGCCGTGGCCGCCGATTTCGCCAAGGCCCGCGTGCAGGGCGTGATGGACCGCGCGCTTAGGCTCGAAGTCCAGCGCGCCATTGGCGTCACCAAGTCCCGACCCACCACCCGCATCGATGCTCGACGCCGGGCGCGCGACGCCGGCGAGTCGGTGATCGCTGTGCTGCGGTCCGAAGGCTATTACGACTATCTGGTCGAGCCCGACGTCGGTGAGGGCGATACCCCCGATCCCCTGGTCCGCATCACTCTTGGGCCCAGGTCCACCTTCGCGCCGCCCAAGCTCGTCTGGGACGGCCCGCCGCCCGACGACGTCTCCGCCACGACCGCGGAGATGGCGCTGGCTTTGCCGCCGGGCGGCCCGGGGCGCGCCGCCGATGTGCTGGCCGCCGAGGGTCGGGCGGTGTCGGCCTTGCAGAAGCGGGGCTTCGCTGACGCCGCGGCCCGCCCGCGCCAGGTGGTGGTCGACCACGCCGACCACTCCGTTGAGCCCACCTTCAACATCGCCGCCGGCGAGCTGGTGCACATGGATGGGCTGAAGGTGGTTACCGAGGGCCGCACCAATCCGGCCTGGGTGGCGACGCTGGCGAGCTGGAAGAAGGGCTCGGCCTACAACCCCGACAAGGTGGCGCAGCTGGAGCAACGCCTGCGCGACGTCGGCGTCTACAGCTCGGTGACCGTGTCGCTGGCGACCGCCGACCAGGCGGTGAACGGTTTGCGCCCGGTGGTCGTCAGCCTCGGCGACCGGCCGCCGCACACCATCGAACTGGGCGCCGACTACTCCACCAGCGAAGGGGCGGGCGTCGACGCCAAGTGGATCCTCTACAACCGCCTGCGGCGCGCCGACACCCTGACCCTCACCGCCCGCTTGGCGCAGATCCAGCAGAAGCTCGACGTCGAACTGGACCTGCCCGACTGGCGCCGGGGCGACCAGACGCTGAAGCTCGGCGCCGACATCTTCAGCGACCTGACCAAGGGCTATGACGACGCCGGTCTTGGCCTCAGGGCCGACGTCGAGCGGCACTGGACCAAGACCACCTACCTCACCCTGGGCGCCGCGTTCGACATCGCCGAGACCCGCGAGAAGACCGCGATCAACGTCAACGGCCTGCCGGTGGGCCAGACGCTCAAGCTCGCCATCCCCAGCCTGCTGGCCGCCTTCGCCCTGGACCGTTCGAACGATCCCTTGAACCCCACGCGCGGCTGGCGTCTGCAGGCTCAGGCCGAGCCGACCTTCATCACCGGCGACCGCACGTTGGCCTATGTGAAGGTGCAGGCGCAGGTCTCCGGCTATCTGCCCCTGAAGTCCGACGCCTCCACCGTGCTGGCGGGGCGGATAAAGTTTGGCTCGATCCTTGGCGGCAACATTCCGACGGTGCCGTCCGACCGGCGGTTCTTCGCCGGCGGCGGCGGCTCGATCCGGGGCTACAACTACCAGGGGGTCGGCCTGAAGCTTTCCGACGGCACGCCGGTCGGCGGCGCCTCTCTCTTCGAGTCGTCGTTCGAAGTGCGACAGAAGGTCGTCGGGCCCTGGAGCATGGCCGCGTTCATCGACGCCGGCGCGCTTGGCCAGGATGTGATGCCGGACTTCAGGCAGATCGCCGTCGGAGCTGGGCTGGGCGTGCGCTATAACCTGGGCTTCGCGCCGATCAGGGTCGACATCGCCACGCCCCTCGATCGCCACAAGGGTGATCCGATCCTGCAACTCTACTTGAGCATCGGGCAGAGCTTTTGAGCGAGCCGACGCCGACGACGCATGAGGTGACGCCGCCCAAGCCGCCGATCCGCCCCAGGCGAAGATCGCGCCCCTGGCTGGTGGCCGCAGGCTGGCTGCTGGCGGCGATCCTCGCCCTGCTGGTCACCGCCCGTTTTGGCGTCCTGACTGGGCCCGGCCACGCGTTCATCGAGGGCATGGTCAACGGGCGCAAGATCGGCCGGGTCGGGCGCCTGCACGTCGAGGGACTCGACGGAGACATCTGGCGCGACTTCTCAATCCGTAGGCTGACGATTTCCGACGATCACGGAGTATGGCTGGATGCGGAGTCGCTCCGGGTCCGCTGGCGCTACCCGCAGTTGCTGCAGCGGCAGGTGGACGTCGAAGAGGTCGACGCGGCGCGGGTTGGCCTGCAGCGTCAGCCGATCCTGGGCCCAAAGGCCGCCGGCGGCGGAACGTCGGTCTCGGTGCGCATCGATAAGCTCATCGCGAAAGTCGAGATGGCGCCGGCGTTCAGCTATCGCTACGGCCTCTACGACATGGCCGGGTCGCTGGAGGCTGGACGCTTGGGCGGAGCGGCGGGCCATCTTTCCGCGGTCAGCCTGACCCACGCCGGCGACCGGCTGGACGCCGACTTCGACCTCGGTCGCGACAAGACCGTGTCCCTCGCCCTCAAGGCCCAGGAGGCTGAGGGCGGAGCGCTGGCCGGCGTGCTGGGGCTCGCCCCCGACCGGCCGTTCTACCTCACCGCCAATGCGACCGGCACAACCAGCCAGGGCCGCTTCCAGGTCTCCAGCCGCAGCGGGGCCGCGACGCCGATCGAGGCGGCCGGCGCATGGTCGCCCGCCGGCGGCCAGGCCCAGGGCGACGTGACGCTCGCCGCCTCGCGCCTGCTGACCGGCTATCAGATGATGCTGGGGCCGCAGGCGCGGTTCCAGGTCACCGGCGCCCGGGCGGCGGATGGCTTCTATGGCCTGAGCCTCATCGCCACGTCCGAGAACGTCGACCTCACCGCCAAGGGCGAGGCGGATATCGGCCGGATGACCACCGCGCCCGTCGGCCTGGCGGTGACCCTCGTCGCCCGTTCGGCCTCGCGGGTGCTCAGCTGGCCGCCCATGGGGGCCGCGCGGTTCGCCGGCGCGCTCACCGGCGATCGCGACCGTTGGGTCCTGGCCGGGACCGGATCGGTCGACGCGCCCGGCGCCTACGGCTATCGGCTCGCGCGGGTGGAAGGGCCGGTGCGGCTCTCGAACCAGAAGGGCCAGCTGACCCTGGATGCTTCGGTGAACGGCGAGGGCGGGGCGGGATCTGGTCTCGCCGCCGCGCTGCTGGGCGGCCGACCCCATGCCGCCGCGCAGCTGATCTGGCTCGCCGACGGGCGCCTCCTGATGAAATCGCTGGAGGTGACCGGGCCCGGGCTGAAGGTGACCGGCGATGGCCAGATGGGCCTCTTCGGCGGCCTCACCTTCAAGGGCCAGGCGAGCCTCGCCAACCTCGCCGCCGCCCACGCGGGCGCCAAGGGGCTGGTCACCGCCAGCTGGAGCGCCAGCCAGGATCGCGGCGGGAGGCCCTGGAGCTTCACCCTCGACGCCGGCGCCACGGATTTCGCCAGCGGCCTTGGCGAGCCCGACCGGCTGCTGGGCCCCACGCCGCGCCTGAAGGGCGACGCCACCTTCGACGGCCACGCCGTCTCGGTGACCCACGCCAACCTCGTCGGCGCGGCCGGCGACGCCAACGCCGCGGGGCTCATCGGCGGCGATGGGGCGCTGAAGCTGCAGCTGGACTGGCGCGCCAAGGGTCCGTTCGAACTGGGGCCGCTGGAGATCGCCGGCGCCGCCAAGGGGTCCGGCGCGCTCACCGGCACGCTCACCAATCCCAGGGCCGACCTCGACGCCGATTTCGACAGCATCGATCTACCGGGCCTCACCCTCACCGGCGCCCGGGTGACCGTGAGCCTGCTCAAGGGGCCGGCGGACACCAACGGCGCCCTGGCGCTCGGCGCTTCCAGCCCCTATGGCCCGGCCAAACTCGACACGACGTTCCGCTTCCAGAACGACGGACTCGACCTCACCGGGCTCAACGCCGAGGCCGGCGGAGCGCACGCCGAGGGATCGGTCTCGCTGCGCCAGGGCCAGCCCTCGTCGGCCAATCTCTCGATCAGCGTCGGCCCGGGCGCCTTCCTGACCAAGGGCCAGGCGGCCGGCCGGTTGGTGATCGTCGACGCCCAGGGCGTCGCCCGGGCCAACCTCACGGCCAACGCCAAGGGGGCCGACCTCAAGCTGGGCGCCGGGCTGATCGTGCAGACCGCCAGCGTCTTCGCGGACGGCCCGCTGGATAAGCTTCCCTATCGCCTGCAGGCGACCGGGTTCACCACGCACGGCAGCTGGCGCGGGTCCGGCTCGGGCGTGATCAGCGCGGTGAAGGCCGACTATGGCGCCAGCTTCGAGGGCGCAGGGCGCCTGCGCAACGCGGACTTCCGGACCCTGGAGCCGGCCGAGATCCGAATCGGCCAGCACGAAAGCTCACTGAAGCTGGCGGCCGAGGTCGGCGGCGGACGGGCGGACGTGAACGCGCGCCAGGCCGGCGGGGCGCTGCAGGCCAGCGCCAACCTCGCCAATGTCAGCCTGGGGCTGCTGGACCAGGATTTCACCGGCCGCTTCGACGCGGCGGTCAATCTGAAGGGCGAGGGCGGCCAGCTCGCGGGCGACATGAACGCCACCCTGGCCGGCGCCGGTGAGAAGGGCGCCCAGGGCGCGCCGACGGTGGACGGCCAGGTGAAAGCCAGCCTCTCCGGCGACCAGATCACCCTCGACGCCCAGCTCGGCAACGCCCAGGGGCTGATGAGCCGCGCGCACCTGGTCCTGCCCGCCGAGGCGACCGCCGCGCCGTTCCGCATCGCCATCGTCCGCACGCGGCCCATGCGCGGAGATTTTTCAGCCGAAGGTGAGGTCAGCCCGCTCTGGGACCTCTTGATGGGCGGCGAGCGCAGTCTCAGCGGCCAGGTCAAGGCGCAGGGAACGCTGGCCGGCACCATCGCCGACCCACGCGCGGAGGGCGAAGCCTCGCTCCAGAACGGCGGCTTCAGCGACACCGAGACGGGCCTGAAGCTGCGCGGCGTGGCGCTCACCGCGCGCCTGGCCGACAACGCCGTCGACGTCAGCCAGTTCACCGGCGCCGACGCCGCCGGCGGCCAGGTCTCCGGCGCCGGCCAGATAAGTCTGAAACGCGACGGGGCCAGCAGCTTCCGCCTGACGCTGAAGGGCTTCCGCCTGCTGGACAACGACATCGCCACCGCCGCGGCGTCCGGCCAGGCGACCCTCAGCCGGGCGGCGGATGGCAAGGTGAAGCTCACCGGGGCGCTCACCGTCGACCGGGCCGACGTCGCCGCCAATCCGCCGGTCCCTTCGGGCGTGACGCCGATGGACGTGATCGAGGTGAACCGCGAGGTGGGATCGGGCGGCCATCTGCAGACCGAAGCCTCCCACGGTCCGGCGGTGGACCTGGACATGTCGCTGAAGGCCGGCCGCGGAGTCTTCCTGAAAGGGCGGGGTCTGAATGTGGAGCTGTCGCTTGACGCTCACGTCGCTGGGTCCACCGCCGCGCCGGTGCTGAGCGGGACGGCCAGGGTGGTGCGCGGCGACTACGACTTCGCCGGCAAGCGGTTCGAGTTCGACAACCGGGGTGTCGTCTATCTGGCGACCAGCGCCGAGGCCATCCGCCTGGATCTCACCGCCACGCGCGACGACCCCTCGCTGACCGCGGTGATTCGCATCGAGGGCACGGCGGCCAAGCCGAAGATCACCCTGACCTCCAGCCCGATCTTGCCCAACGACGAGGTGCTGTCCCAGGTCCTGTTCGGCTCGTCCGCCGCGCAGCTATCGCCTCTGCAGGGCGCGCAGCTGGCCTCGGCGCTCACCGCGCTGGCGGGCGGCGGCGGGTTCGACGTGGTCGGCAACCTGCGCAATTTCGCCCACCTCGACCGTCTGGCGCTGGGCGGCGGCGACGCCAACGGCGTCACCGTCTCGGGCGGCAAATACGTCACCGACAATATCTACATGGAACTCACCGGCGGCGGCCGCACCGGACCGTCAGCCTCGGTGGAATGGCGCGTGCGCAAGGACCTGTCGGTGGTCTCGACGGTGGCCGGCCCCGGCGGCGACTCACGCCTCTCGGTGCGCTGGCGGAAGGACTACTGAACCGCGACGCCAGCCGCTAGTGCGTGATTCGCGGGCGCAGGTGGTACTGGCCGTCGCGGAAGCTGTCGAAGATCAGCGAGGTGTTGGGGTTGCCGACCGGCTCGCCGGTGGTGTCCGCCAGCAGGTTCTGCTCGGAGACGTAGGCGACGTAGCCGCCCTCGTCGTTTTCCGCCAGCAGGTGGTAGAACGGCTGGTCCTTGCGGGGCCGCACCTCTGCGGGAATGGCCATCCACCACTCCTCGGTGTTGGCGAACACCGGGTCGACATCGAAGATGACGCCCCGGAACGAGAAGACGCGGTGCCTGACCACTTGGCCAATACCAAACCGGGCCAACCGGAACGGCGGCGCCTCATGAGCGACGCCTGGCGTCGATGTGAGTCGCGTAATCATGACGGTAAACTACACCCCAACCCCTGACTGGGAGATGAACGTAGAGCCTTCCGGGTCCAGAGCAAGTGCCCGCCTTCCGATCACCCACAGGTGTTGCTAAGTTGCCGGTTGAGCGGAGGCGCGGGCTCCCCGGCTGCCTCCTAAAGGGACTCAAGACGTCATGGCTGAGGCGCTCGCTGCGCCCGAGACCCGCAGCGGCGGGCCGGGGCGCGGCGCCCGCGAGCCGACGCACTTCGCGGCGTTGGACCTGGGCACGAACAACTGCCGGCTCCTGATCGCCACGCCCACGGCGCGGGGTTTCCGCATCGTCGACGCCTACTCGCGAATCGTCCGCCTGGGCGAGGGCCTCAGCCAATCCGGCCGGCTCTCGGACGCGGCCATGGAGCGCGCCCTGGCCGCCTTGCGCATCTGCGCCGACAAGATCAGCCGGCGGGGCCCGATCCGGGTGCGCGCCATCGCCACCCAGGCCTGCCGCACCGCCTCTAACGGCGCGGAGTTCCTCAGCCTGGTCAACGACCGAACGGGCCTGAAGCTGCAGGTGATCAGCCCCCAGGAAGAGGCGCGGCTATCGGTCGCGGGTTGCGTCAACCTGATCGACCGCGACGCGGACGCGGCCCTGGTGCTCGACGTCGGCGGCGGCTCGACGGAGCTCTCCTGGCTGGATCTGCGCGATTGGCGCGGCGAGCGCGGCCGCCCGCCGATCGCGGCCTGGCTTTCGATCCCAATAGGCGTCGTCACCCTGGCCGAATGGTTCCCGGAGGGCGAGACCGGCGACCTGGACTGGTTCCGCCGCATGGTCGAGGCGGTGAAGGCGCCGATCGCGGCGTTTGCCGAGGCCGAGCCGCTGCGGCCGGCCTTCGCCGAAGGCCGCGGCCATCTGATCGGCACCTCCGGGGCGATCACCAGCCTCGCCGGCCTGCACCTGGGCCTGGCCCGCTATGAGCGCTCCCGCGTGGATGGCCTCTGGATGACGCGGACCGAATGCGAGACGGTGGCCGACCGCCTGGCCACCCTCAGCACCCGCGAGCGCGCGGCTCAGCCGTGCATCGGCCCCGATCGCGCCGACCTGGTGCTGGCGGGCGCGGCGATTCTGCAGGCCGTGCAGGAGGTCTGGCCGTGCGAGCGCGTGCGGGTGGCCGACCGGGGCCTGCGCGAGGGTGTCTTGCTATCGCTGATGAGCCAGGGCCGCCGGCGCGGCAGACGACGGCGCCGACCGGTAGCGGCGGCGTGACCGAGCCGCCCCGCAAGCGCATGGTCCGCCCGCCTGGCGGCGGCACGGACGCCGGACGCGCGCCGGCCCAGCGGCTGAAGACGGCGAAGGTCCGCACGGCGTCGTCCCAGGCCTGGCTGGAGCGGCAGCTGAACGATCCCTTCGTCGCCGAGGCGCACGCCAAGGGCTACCGCTCCAGGGCCGCGTTCAAGCTCACCGAGATCGACGACAAGCTGCATCTGATCCGGCGCGGGTCGCGGGTCATCGACCTCGGCTGCGCGCCGGGCGGCTGGATCCAGATCTGCCTGGAGCGGGGCGCGGGCGCCGTCGTGGGCGTCGACCTCCTGGCCATCGACCCCCTGCCGCCGGCCAAGATCATCCAGCAGGACTTCACCGATCCGGCCTGCGGGGCGCGGCTGATCGAACTGCTGGGCGGCGCGCCGGACCTGATCCTCTCCGACATGGCCCCCAACACCACCGGCCACCGCCAGACCGACCACCTGCGCATCGTCGGCCTGATCGAGGCGGCGGCGGACTTCGCCGGCGAGACCCTGAGGCCCGGCGGCGCCTTCATCGCCAAGGCCTTCCAGGGCGGCGAAACCGCGTCAGTGATCGCCGAGCTGAAGCGCCGCTTCACCCAGGTGAAAACCATCAAGCCCAAGGCCAGCCGCTCGGAAAGCTCGGAGCTGTACCTGGCCGCGCTGGGGTTCCGGGGCTGAGAGGCGCGCGCGTCAGGCCAGTTTCAGCACTTTCATCGCGTTCTCGCGCAGGAACTTGGGCCAGACCTCGTCCCTGAAGGGGACGGCCGCCATGTCGCCCATGATCCGCTCCAGCGTCAGCCCCATGGGGAAGTAGCCGGCGTAGATGATCTTGTCGGCGCCCCTGGTGTTGGCGAAGCGGACGATGGCCTCGGGATAGTGTTTCGGCGCGAAGGCGGAGGTCGAATAGTAGAGGTTCGGCCACTTCAGCATCAGCTTCACCGCCAAATCCTCCCACGGCTCGCAGCCGTGGCGGGTGACGAAGACCAGTTCCGGGAAGTCGTACATCACCTGGTCGATCAGGCGCACTTCCTGGGGCCACATGGGCATCCGCGGTCCAGGGACGCCGGCGCAGGAGAAGATCGGCACGCCCAGCTCCACGCACTTGGCGTAGATCGGATACATCAGCGCGTCCGAGATCCCGACCTGCGGGTAGTAACCGGCGTTGAAGGCGCCGAACGAGCGCACGCCGAAGGTCTCGTACTGGCGGACCATGTCGCGGATGCCGTCCATGCCCTTGTTCGGGTCCACCGAACCCTGGGGGATGAAGCGGTCGGGGTGCGCTTTCAGCGCCTGGCGGCTGACATCGCCGCCAACGCCGATCAGGCCCATCTCGACGCCGAAGCGGTCCATCTCGTGCAGCGTGATCGAGATCGGATCGCCAGAGCCGTAAAGCTCCTTGGGCACCTGCTTGAACATGTACTCGACCGGGAAGTCGAACTTGGCCGAGGGGTCCTTCAGCTGCTCGCGGATGAAGTCGTACATTTTGAAGTCTTCGGCCGGGAACCCGATCATGGTGTCCACGACGCCGATGCCCGCCGGCATGCCCATCGCTCAGGCCCCGTGCAGGGCGTTCTGGAAGAGATAGCAGGCTGAATCCCGCGGGATCGCCTCGCGCGGCAAGGGCGCGTTCACCTCATCGGGCGTCGGTCCGACCTTGGCCGCCAGCGGCCGCAGCTTCTCCAGGTCGAAGTCGTAGAGCGCCGCGGCGTTCTCGCCGAAGAGCTTGCGCCGCCGGGAGTCGGAGACATTGGCGAAGGTCAGGCGCAGGGATTCCAGATTGTAGGGGAAGGTGCCCTCATAGTGCGGGTAGTCGTTGCCCCAGAGCACCCGGTCTTCGCCAACCTCGTCGATCCCGTCCAGCTCCGCGGTGCTGGGGAAGCTCGCGCCGTACCAGCAGTTGCGGGCGGCGTAGTCGCTGGGCTTCTCCTTCAGCACCCACTCCATGCCCTCGTAGTTCATTTCGCCGATGGCGCCATGGACGAAGCCCATGTGCAGCCGGTCCAGTGATTTAAGCATCGGCGCCACCCAGGCGCAGCCTGACTCGGTGAGGATGTACTTGAGCTTCGGGAACCGCTCGAACGCGCCGCTCATCAAGAGATGCCGGAAGCCGGCCTGGCAGTAGAAGGTCACCTCGGAGATCCACAGCGCCTCGGCCACCGGGCCCTCGCCATAGTCGGGCGAGCCCTGGCCGGAATGCTGGTTGATCACCAGGCCGTGGTCCTGGATGGCGGCGTAGACCCGGTCCCAGGCCGGGTCGTAAAGCGGCTTCAGCCACGGGCAGTCCGGCGGAATCAGCGGCAGCAGCACCCCGCCGCGCAGGCCCGCTTCGGCGATGAACTCGATATCCTTGATCGCCTCGTCCAGGTCGTTGGGCAGGATCAGGCCAATGCCGGCGCGCCGCACCGGGTCCTCGGCGCAGAATTCCTTGAGCCAACGGTTGTGGGCGCGGATGCCGGCCAGGGCGAGCTCGCAGTCCTCGGGCCGGGGCGGACGGGCGGTGACGATGCTCTTGCGGTAGAACGGCGGCACGGTGTTGGGAAACACCACCTCGCCGACCACGCCCTGGCTGTTCTGGTCGCGGGTGCGCACCTCCAGGTCCCAGTTGCGCAGCTTCTTGCTGCCGTAGTGCTCCAGCGCCGGGTTCTTGTAGCCGCCGCGCCAGTCGTCGAATTGGGCGCGGTACCTGGGCTCCAGGTGCTCGCGGTATTGCGCGTGGCTGCCGCCGGCATGGGTGTCGGCGGTGATCAGGATGTACGGCTCGTTGGACATGGCGGGGCCCTAAGCGGTCGGTGGCGGCAACGTTAGGAGAGGATGGCGCCCGCTGTCACGCGCCGCGCGCGCACCCGCTCAGAACCCGAACGACTCTTTGGGGATGTCGCGCGCCTTCTCGCACTCGGCGCGGAAGTCGTAGGGGACCTCGTCGGCGCAATCGGGCCACTTGCCGCTCGCCAGCCAGAATTCCACCAGGCCAAAGCGCGCGCAGAGGACGACGAAGCGAGGATCGGCTCGGAGCACATCATTGACCGCCGAGAACAGCACCGAGGTGCGATAGGGGTCCGGTCCGGTGAACCTGTCCTTCTCATCCCCCCGGGGCCCCAGGCGAGAGACCAGGAGTATCCTGAGGATGTCGTCCACCAGGCCAAGGCGCGCCAGGCCGCCGAGGCTCAGCACCTGGATGCCCCCGTTGTCCTCGAACTCCGCCGCTAATCGCCCCCGCGCCCTCGCGAGGTTTTCCTCGGTCGGGTTGCGCATGATGTGGAAGAGATCGGTGAAACCTCTCACCATCGACGGGGTCAGGGGGTGCTTCGCCAGCCACTCGGGGGACAACAGGTGGTCGATCGCCGGCCAATCGCCCAGATGCGCCTTGGCCAGCAGCAGATTGGCGCTGACGAAGAGCATGCCGGGCGCGCGCTCGGCCAGCTCTTCGAGGATCGGCGCGGCTTCGGCGACCCGCCCGGTGGCCATCAGGCCGCCGGCGTAGGCGTTAGCGAAGAACGGGTTCAGCGAATCCAGCCGATAGAGCCGCTCCGCTTCCGCCGCGCTCTCGCGCGTGCGGCCAATGCCCTGCAGATGCCAGCCGATGTAGCGGGTCCCATCGCTCACCCCCGGCGCCTGGCGCAGCCGCTCGATGGCGGCGTCGGCGGCGATGAACTCGCCGAACGGCGGCAGGATCAGGTACTTGGCGGCCAGCGCGTCGCTGTTCTGCGGGTCGAGCGCCAGCGCCCGGTCCGCCTCCTCGGTGACGCGCCGCGCGATCGCCGCCCGTTCGGGGAACGGTTGGAAATAGCGATGCATAGCCCGGAGAAAGGCGAGACGCCCGCCGGCTTCGGTAAAGCGTGGGGCGCTTCGGGTGGCGCGCTCCAGCAGGGCGATCGAGGGCGCCAGGTCCTCCGCCGAGTACGACTTTGGACTGGCGCGCAGGTAAAGATCGTAGACGGCCGGATCGACGGCTTTGGTGGAGAAGCTGATGAAGGTCTCGTTCAGCGCGGCGGCGATGTGCTCGGAGATCTCGTCCTGCACCTGGAAGATGTCTTCCAGGCCGCGGTCATAGCGGTCCGACCACTGGGTCGTCTGGGTGGCCGCCTCCACCAGATGGGCGGCGATCCGCACACGCTCTCCGGCGCGCCTGACAGAGCCATCCAGCACATGGCTGGCGTTGAGGGCGGCGGCCGCCTGCGCCTTGCGCTCGCCATGAAACTGGAAGCTGGAGGTCCGCCCGATGACCTTCATCTGCGCGCCGCGCGACAGCCGCTGGATGATCTCCTCGCTGACCCCGTCGGAGAAGAATTGCATCTCCGGATCGGTGGAGAGGTTGTCGAACGGCAGCACCGCCAGGACCGGATCGCGGTCGGCTCCGCGGTCAGGCTCGGGCCGCCTCGGCCCTCCGCCAGCGCGGGCGTCGCCGGCGCTCATCAGCTCGGCCAGACTGGAGACGACCTTGCGCCAGTTCGCGTGGTCGCCCTGGCCGGACCATCCGCTGAGGTCGGCGCACTGGATCTGGTCGAACGGCATCGGCAGACGCGCGCCGTCGACGCTGAGCTGCACCAGCTTGTCCTCACCACGCGCCCGGTCGGCCTCGGAGCGCACCCACTGAGACTTCACCGCTTCCTCTGACCAGATCACCACCACGGCCTTGGCGGTCCGCAGCTGCTCCTCGATCACGTCGGCGTAGGCGCGGTGGGAGGGGAGGTCGTCGTCGCGCCAGACGCTGTAGCCGAGCGAGCGCAGGGCCTCACTGACGGCCTCCGCCTGCCTGGCCGTCGAGCGCGCATAGGAAATGAAGATGTCGGACATCGACCCCCGGTCCATGGTCGTGAGCCGAACCCTAGCGAGGCGGGTGAGCGGCAAGCAAGGGAAAGGTCGTCCAGGCCATGCCCGCCGCCCGTCGCGCAGGCCCCTATCAGCTGTTGGCGCGTGCGCCGGACCGCGCCAATCTGGCGGCGCACGTTATCGGACAGCCGGATGAACCTCGAACCCCGTCATGACCTAACGCCGACCGAGATCGATGGCCTGGAGGATCGCCTCTACGAGCACAACCGCGCCGCCACCGGCCGCAGTGACGGCGAGGGCCTCGGCTTCGTCATCCGCGACACAGAGGGCCGCATGATCGGCGCCTGCGCCGGCTACACCTGGGCCGGCATATCCGAGATCAAGCAGATGTGGGTGGACGCGGACTGGCGGGGCAGGGGCTACGGCCGGGCGTTATTGGACGCCATGGTCAACGAGGCGCGCCGCCGCGGCGTCAGCCGGATCTGGGTCGCCAGTTACGACTTCCAGGCCCCAGGCCTTTACGAGCGGGCCGGGTTCAAGCGGATTGCGGAGTTCGAGGGCTGGCCGGAGGGCCACGTCAATGTGATCCTCTGCAAGACGTTCGATGACCCTTGAGCGGCGCGCCACAGAGCTGCGAGCCGCTTCACGGGATCAGGCGGCAGGCCCGCTTATTGGAAATGCACTTGCCGTTGCAGCGGTATTCGCCCTTCGGACAGCGGTGGCAGCCGTTGGGACCGCACGCATGGCGGATCGGCGACGAGATTGGCGTGAGAAGCTGATCCTTGTGCGTGCCCGCAGAGTCATAGGCCGTCACGGGCCCGGCGCTCGCCGAAAGCGCGATCAGCGCCAGGAAGAGAGCAAGTTTGCGCCCCATGAGGTCGCTCCTGTTCATTGAAGCCCGCCAAGCTTGACGCCGGCTGGCGCTCCCAAGTCAACGCTCCACCGCCGCCATTCCGTCGCGGTTCAAGTGGCCGCCTGCTCAAGCGCGTGGCGGATCAGCGGCATGCGGTCGTTGCCGAAGTACATGTCACTCCCACCCACGAAGATCGTAGGTGAGCCAAAACCGCCCCTCGCCATGACCTCCTCGGTGTTGGCCCGCAGCTGATCCTTGATCGCCGGCGAGGACGCCGCTTCGAGGAGGGTCTCCGCATCGAGGCTCAGTCGCTGGCAGACCTCGCGCAGCACGCTGTCCTGCGAAATGTCCTGGTCCTCGCCCCAGTAGATCTCGAACACCGCGCGGGCGAAGTCCACCAGGCGGCCCCGTGGCGAGAGCACGATGCAGGCGCGCATGGCCTTGACGCTGTTCACTGGGAAGACGCTGGGCGGCATCTTGATCTTCAGTCCCGCCAGGCGCGCCCAGTCCTGCATGTCCTTGCCCGAATAGCGCGCCTTCGCCGGCACCGGGTGTTCGCGCGAGGCGTAGACGGTGGGGTTGATGGTGTTGAAGATCCCGCCCACCAGGATCGGCCGCCAGGTGATCGCCGCGCCAAACTCGGCCGCCAGCGGCTGGATGTTGTGGAACGCCAGATAGGTCCAAGGGCTCGAGCAGTCGAAGAAGAACTCAATCAAGCGTCACTCTCCCTTGGTCGGGCGACCTGGGGCGCGGCCGCCGAGGCACCCTCGCAGCAGGCGAGCGCCTATGTCCAGGCGGCGTCGTTTGACTTCCAATCCGTTTGCGGCAATACCGCGCTCGCAAAACGGAGAGTCTCATGGAGATTCGCGAAGGGCTCACCTTCGACGATGTTTTGCTCGAACCCGGTCCGTCTGAAGTGATGCCGACCGAGGTCAATACGGCGACCAAGTTCACGCGTCAGATCGCCCTCAACATCCCCCTGGCGTCGGCGGCCATGGACACGGTCACCGAGAGCCGGCTGGCGATCGCCATGGCCCAGGCCGGCGGGCTCGGCATCCTGCACCGCAATCTCTCGGTGGAGGAACAGGCCGACCAGGTGCGCGAGGTTAAGCGGTTCGAGAGCGGCATGGTGATCAACCCGCTCACCATCCATCCCGACACCAAGCTCAAGGAGATCCGCGAGATCAAGGCCAGGAGGCGGATCTCCGGCTTTCCGGTGGTCGAGCGCGGCACCGGCAAGCTGGTTGGCATCCTCACCAACCGCGATATGCGCTTCGAGTCCTCCGACCGGGTGGCCGCCTCGACGCTGATGACCCACGAGAATCTCGTCACCGTCCGCGAGGGCGTCAGCCAGGACGAGGCGCGCCGGCTGCTGCGCCAGCACAAGATCGAGCGGCTGATCGTGGTCGACGAGGACTACCGCGCCGTCGGCCTGATCACCGTCAAGGACATGGAAAAGGCCGAGGCCCATCCCTTGGCCGCCAAGGATCTGCAGGGTCGCCTGCTGGTCGGCGCCGCCTCCACGGTGGGCGACGCCGGCTTTGAGCGATCGATGGCGCTGATGGAGGCGGGCGTCGACGTGGTGGTGATCGACACCGCCCACGGCCACTCCAAGCAGGTCGCCGACGCCGTCCGGCGCCTGGCGCGCGAGACCAACCGCGTGCAGATCGTCGCCGGCAACGTCGCCACCTACGAGGCCGCCAAGTCGCTGATCGACGCCGGCGCCGACGCCATCAAGGTCGGCATCGGGCCGGGCTCGATCTGCACCACGCGGATCGTGGCGGGCGTCGGCGTGCCGCAGCTCACCGCTGTCGCCGAGGCCGTCCGCGCCGCCGAGGGCTCCGGCGCCCCGGTGATCGCCGACGGCGGGATCAAGTATTCGGGGGACCTGGCCAAGGCCATCGCCGTCGGCGCCTCCAGCGCCATGCTGGGCTCGATGTTCGCCGGCACCGACGAGGCGCCTGGCGAGGTGTTCCTCTACCAGGGCCGCTCGTACAAGTCGTACCGCGGCATGGGTTCGGTGGGGGCGATGGCCAGGGGCTCGGCCGACCGCTACTTCCAGAAGGAGGTGGAGGACGCGCTGAAGCTTGTGCCCGAGGGCGTGGAGGGCCAGACGCCCTACAAGGGCCCGATCCATCCGGTGATCCACCAGCTGGTCGGGGGCCTGCGCGCGGCCATGGGCTACGTCGGCGCGGTCGACATCGCCACGTTCCAGAAGCGCGCGCGCTTCATCCGCATCACCGGTGCGGGCCTCCGCGAAAGCCACGTCCACGACGTCATGATCACCCGCGAGGCGCCGAACTATCCGAGCCAGGTGTGACGCCTGTTCCGGGCGAGATCGACCTGCTGGCGCTGAGCGCGCTGCTGGTCGTGGCCCAGATCGTCCTCGCCGCCCAGCTCGGCAACCGCCAGTACGGGCTGAAATGGGCGGCCAGTCCACGCGATGAGGAGACCGCGCCGCCAGGCGTGCTGCTCGGGCGGGTGCGCCGGGCGCTGGCCAACATGCTGGAGACCTTCCCGCTCTTCGCCGCCGCGGCGCTGGCGGCGGCGGTGACCCATCGGCTGGACGGTTGGAGTCTGGTCGGCGCACACCTCTACTTCTGGGCCAGGCTCGCCTACCTGCCGCTCTACGCTTTCGGGGTTCCGCTGATCCGCTCGCTGGTCTGGAACGTCGCGCTGGCGGGCATCGTCATGATCTTCTGGCGGCTCATCTGAGCCATGCGAGACGGCGGGCGCATCGCCGCGGCGATCGAGGTGCTGGAGGGCATGGCCGCGCGCCACCGCCCCGCCCACCTGAGCCTAAGAGCCTGGGGTGACGCCGCGCGCTACGCCGGAGCGAAGGATCGGGCGTTCGTTTCGGGTCTCACCCTGGATGTCCTGCGCCGCCGCCGCTCGCTGGCCTGGATGATGGGCGCGGAGACCGATCGGGCCCGGACGCTCGGCGCCCTACGCTTCCTCTGGGGCTGGACGGTCGAGCGGCTGGAAGAGGCGGCCGCGGACCCGCATGGCCCGGGGGAACTCACCGACGCAGAGCGTGGCCGCCTGGCCAGACCCCAGCCGCTGGACGATGCGCCGCCGCCGGTCTGGGGCGACTACCCGGACTGGCTGGAGCCCGCCATGGAGCGGGCGTTCGGCGAGGCGCGCGCCATGGAGGGCCAGGCGCTGGCGGTGCGCGCGCCGGTGGACCTGCGGGTCAACGCCCTGAAGACCGACGTCGCCCATGTGCTCAAGGCCCTGGCGACGTTTCATCCCGAACCGCTCGACTTTCCGCCGGGCGCGATCCGCATCCCGGCGCCGGCCGCCAGCGAGCGCGCCGCGCCGGTGGAGGCCGCGCCGGGGTTCGAGAAGGGCTGGTTCGAGGTCCAGGACCTGGGCTCGCAAATCGCCGCCGCCTGCGCTGGGGAGATCAAGGGCAAGCAGGTGCTGGACTTCTGCGCCGGCGGCGGCGGCAAGACCCTGGCGCTGGCGGCGGCCATGGGCGCCACCGGCCAGCTATACGCCTATGACTCCGACGCACGGCGGCTCACCGACACCGTCCGCCGGGCCCAGCGCGCGGGCGTGCGCAACCTGCAGGTCCGCTCGCCGATCGAGGCGGACGCCCTGCAGGGCCTGGAAGGGCGCATGGACCTGGTGTTCGTCGATGCGCCCTGCACCGGCTCTGGCACCTGGCGGCGCCACCCCGACGCCAAGTGGCGGCTCACCCCGCAGCAACTGGAGCGCCGCATGGCCGAGCAGGACGCGGTGCTGGCGGGGGCGGCGCCCTTCGTGAAGGGCGGCGGGCGGCTGATCTACGTCACCTGTTCGCTCTTCGCCGAGGAGAATGAGGACCGCGTCGCCGCCTTCCTCGCCGCCCAACCGGACTTCGCCGTCGAGCCCGCCGCCCTGGCGGGCGCCGAGCGCTGGCGCACCGATGGCGGCTTCCTGCGCCTGACCCCGCGCAACGCCGCCGCCGACGGCTTCTTCGTCGCCATACTTGGCCGGCGCGCATGAGCCCCTTCGACGTCGCCGGGCTGATCGGGGTGGCGATGATCCTCGCTGGCTACGCCGCGGCGACCACCGGGCGGCTCGACGCCAAGGGCGCGCCCTCGCTGGCGATCAACCTCGTCGGCGCGAGCCTGATCCTTCTGTCGCTGACCCAGAAGTTCAATCTCTCCGCGGCGATCGTCGAGGGCGCCTGGGCGCTGATCGCCCTGGTTGGCCTCGTCCGGATTGCGCTCAGCGGCCGGCGGCGCGATTGAGCGGTGTGGGGAGCGCCATGGCCCAGCACTTCGTCTGCCTGACCTTCGATCTGGACAACACCTCCATCGCCGTCGCCCAGGGCGCGGCGACGCCGACGATGATCTCGCGCGGCGATTTCGGCGTCGTCGCCACCGAGCGGCTGCTGGCGCTGCTCGCCAAGCACCAGATCCGCGGGACCTGGTTCATCCCCGGCCACACCATCGAGACCTATCCGGCCTCGGTACGGGCGGTGCACGCGGCCGGCCACGAGATCGGCCACCACGGCTGGACCCACCGCCCGCCGGCCAGCCTGGGGCGCGAGGCCGAGGAGCGGGAGCTGGTGCGCGGCAACGAGGCGATCAAGGCGCTCACCGGCCGCGCCGCCCGCGGCTATCGCTCGCCCTCGTGGGACCTCAGCGAGCATTCCATCGGCCTCTTGCTGGAGCACGGGTTTCTCTATGATTCCAGCCTGATGGGTCACGACTACCTGCCCTATCAGGCCCGCGACGGCGACGTGATCGCCCTCGAAGAGCCGATCCAGTTCGGGCCGGATACGCCCCTGGTGGAGATGCCGATCAGCTGGTCGCTGGACGACTATCCGGTGTTCGAGTTTTCGCGCGCGGGGACCGGCCTGATGAACGCCGACCTGGTGCTGGCCAACTGGTTCGCCGACTTCCGCTACCTGGTCGAGCACTACGACTGGGGCCTGATCACCTACACCTTCCACCCCCACGTCATCGGCCGCGGCCACCGCATGGCGATGCTGGAGACCCTGATCGAGAAGCTGCGCGCGGCCGATGCGACCTTCCTCACCATGGAAGAAGCCGTGGCCGAATATCAGGCGATGTATCCGGGCGGGCGAAGCGGGCGGGACGGGTAGGACGGTTCGAGAGGCCATGGCCGGCGAGGGCAGGGTCTCCCGACCCGGCAGGGTCTCCCGCGCTAGTCAGGCCGGCGCGGTTTCAGCGGCGATCTGATCTAGGGCCTTCACCGCCTCGCTCGGAAGTTCGAGTTCGACCGCCGCCAGATTCTCCCGCAGATGGTCCAACGACGAGGTGCCCGGTATCAGCAGGATGTTGGGCGCCCGCTGCAAGAGCCAGGCGAGCGCCACCTGCATCGGCGTCGCGCCGAGGCTCTTGGCGACGTCGGACAACGCCGCGCCTTGCAACGGCGCAAAGCCGCCCAGGGGAAAGAAGGGCGCGTAGGCGATCCCCTCGGCCGCCAGTTGGTCGATCAGGCCGTCATCGCCCCGGTGCGCGAGATTGTAGTGGTTCTGGACGCACACGATGTTGGTGAAACTGCGCCCCTGGGCGACTTGCCCGGCCGTCACATTGCTAAGGCCGACCTCTTTGATCAGCCCCTGGCGCTGCAGGTCGGCCATGACCGTCATCATCGGCCCGATGTCGCCCTCGGCCGGGCCCGCGTGGCTGAACATGCACCTGAGATTGACCACATCGAGGGCCTCAAGGCCCAGGTTGCGCAGGTTGTCGTGCACCGCGCTCCGCAGCTCGTCGGGGGCGAACGCCGGGTTCCAGGACCCGTCCGCGCCGCGCCGGCCGCCGATCTTGGTCACGATCACCAGGTCGCCCTGGTAGGGATGCAGCGCCTCGCGGATGATCTGGTTGGTCACGTGCGGGCCATAGAAGTCGCTGGTGTCGATGTGATCTACGCCGCTCGCCACCGCCTCGCGCAACACGGCCAGCGCCGCCGCGTGATCCTTCGGCGGCCCGAACACCCCCGGCCCGGCCAGCTGCATGGCGCCGTAGCCCATGCGCTTCACGACCCGGCCGCCGAGCCTGAACGTTCCGCCTTTGCTGATGTCGACCATGACCTCTGTCTCCAATGGCTCGCTTTT
This sequence comes from Caulobacterales bacterium, assembly GCA_044445785.1. Lineage (GTDB taxonomy): Bacteria > Pseudomonadota > Alphaproteobacteria > Caulobacterales > Caulobacteraceae > Acaudatibacter. The sequence continues at coordinate 49,988 of JBIOEF010000004.1, read as the reverse complement.
AGACCACACAGGCGCAAACGTCGCCGCTATCAGATGGGGGGCGACGTCTGACGGGACAGTGACGCCGCTCTGATTCTCCCTTACACGCCCGCCATGACAGCCAACCCCCATCACGAACGCGTCCTGATCGTCGATTTCGGCAGCCAGGTAACGCAGCTGATCGCCCGCCGGGTGCGCGAGAGCGGGGTCTACTGCGAAATTCATCCGTTCGACCGCGTCGAAGCGATGCTGGACGCCTTCGCCCCCAAGGCGGTGATCCTCTCCGGCGGTCCGGCCAGCGCCCATGAGGCCGAGAGCCCGGCGGCGCCGGCGCGGGTCTTCGAGCTGGGCGTGCCGGTGCTGGGCGTCTGCTACGGCGAGATGACCATGTGCGCCCAGCTGGGCGGGGCGGTGGAAAGCGGCCACGCCCGCGAGTTCGGCCGCGCGGAGATCCGCATCGAGCGGGAATCGCCGCTGCTGGCGGGCCTGGGCGAGCTTGGCGACGAAGAGCCGGTGTGGATGAGCCACGGCGACAAGATCACCGCCATGCCGCTGGGCTTCGAGGTGGTGGCGACATCCGAGGGCTCGCCCTTCGCGGTGATCGCCGACGAGGGCCGCCGGCTCTACGGCGTCCAGTTCCACCCGGAGGTGGCGCATACGCCAAGGGGCGCGCTGATCCTGCGCAACTTCACCCACGAGATCGCCGGGCTCGGCGGCGACTGGACCATGGCCGCCTTCCGGGACGAGGAGGTCGCCCGCATCCGCGCCCGCGTTGGCCAGGGGCGGGTGATCTGCGGCCTCTCCGGCGGCGTCGATTCCTCGGTGGCGGCGGTCTTGATCCACGAAGCCATCGGCGAGCAGCTCACCTGCGTCTTCGTCGACACTGGCCTGATGCGCCTCAACGAAGCGGAGGAGGTGGTGACGCTCTTCAGGGATCACTACAACATTCCCCTGATCCACGTTGACGCATCGAAGAAATTCCTGGGCGCGCTCGCCGGCGTTTCCGACCCGGAGGAGAAGCGCAAGACCATCGGCCGACTGTTCATCGACGTCTTCGACCACGAGGCGGCGAAGATCGAGGGCGCGGCGTTCCTGGCTCAGGGCACGCTCTATCCGGACGTGATCGAGAGCGTCTCGGCCAGGGGCGGTCCCTCGGCGGTGATCAAGAGCCACCACAACGTCGGGGGCCTCCCCGAACGGATGAAGCTGAAGCTGGTCGAGCCCCTGCGCGAGCTCTTCAAGGACGAGGTGCGGGCGCTTGGCGTCGAGCTGGGCCTCCCGCCCGCCTTCGTCGGGCGCCATCCGTTCCCGGGGCCGGGCCTGGCCATCCGCATCCCTGGCGACATCACGCTGGAGAAGGTGGCCACGCTGCAGAAAGCCGACGCCATCTATCTCGACGAGATCCGCAAGGCCGGCCTCTACGATTCCATCTGGCAGGCCTTCGCCGTGCTGCTGCCGGTCAAGACCGTGGGGGTGATGGGCGATGCGCGCACCTATGAGAGCGTGCTGGCGCTGCGCGCCGTCACCTCCACCGACGGCATGACCGCCGACTTCTTCGAGTTCCCCTGGGACGTGCTGGCCCGCACCGCCACGCGGATCATCAACGAGGTGAAGGGCGTCAACCGCGTGGTCTACGACGTCACCTCCAAACCGCCGGGGACCATCGAGTGGGAGTAGGGCGGGAGACCATCTCCCGCCGCGCGGCCGCCTCCTCGCTGGCGGCGGCGCTCACGTTCGCGGGCGCCCAGCGCGCGGAGCCTCGGCCGCAGCCCCGCCGCGCGGACAGCTTCAGCGGTCGGTGGACCAACGCGACGCTGACGCCGCTGGAGCGGCCGGCGGAATTCTCCAGCCTCTATGTGGACGACGCCGCCGCCGCCGCGTTCGCCCAGAAGAGCCGGCGGGCGTTCCTCGCCGCCTCGTCCGACCAGGTCGGCGGGCGCCAATCCGACTGGTGGGAGCTGGGCGCGCGGCTGACCCGGATCGCCGGCCGCTACCGCGCCTCGCTGATCGTCGATCCGCCGGACGGCAAGCTGCCGTACAGCGACGCGGGTCGCAAACGGCTGGCCGAACGCCAGGCGGCCAACCTCGCCGCCTTCGACAACCCCGAGGACCGGCCGGCGCCCGAGCGGTGCCTCGCCGGCGGCGCCGGCTCGACCGGCGCGCCGATCCTGAACCCGCCCTACAACGCCAACTACGTTTTCGTCGAGACGCCGGACGCGCTGGCGATCTACGCCGAGATGAACCACGAAGTGCGGATCGTGCGCATCGGCCTCGAGCGCCATCTTCCGCCCGGCATTCGGCCCTGGATGGGCGACTCGATCGGCCGCTGGGAGGGCCGGACGCTCGTCGCCGAGACCGCCAACTTCAACCCCGGCGAAGGCTACAAGCCGTCGTTGGCGCTCTATCTCTCGCCGGACGCGATCGTCATCGAGCGTTTCACCCGCAGCTCGCCTGCGGAGATCTTCTATGAGTTCACCGTCGAGGACCCGACCGCCTACGCCCGTCCCTGGCGCGGCGAGGCGCTCTTCGTCGCCACCGCCAGCCCGATCTACGAATACGCCTGCCACGAGGGCAACTACGCCCTCGAAGGCGTTCTCGCCGGCGCCCGCCAGGCCGAGGCAAGTCGCTAGGGCTCGGGCGGCCGCGTCCCGCCCGCGCCCGGCAGGCGAACAGGAGACGGTCTCTGTATGCAGAAAATCTTCGCCTTGCTAAACGAGTGCATGACCGCTCACGGCATTCGAATGGGAGCAGGGCGCGCCGTCGGCGGCCTGGCGGCGTGCTTCTGTCTGCTGGCGCCCCTGGCGGCGGCGGGGCCGGCCGACGCGCCTGCCAGCCCCGCGGCGCAGGTGGTCGCGCCCGGCGTGTGGCTCATTGCCGGCGCCGTCCCCGCCGATCGCGAACCGGACGGCAACACCGTCGTCTTCCGCGCGCCGGCGGGGTTGATCGTGATGGATACCGGCCGCCACCTGCCGCATCGGGAGGCGATCCTCGACTTCGCCAGGACCCAGAACCGGCCGATCGTCGCCATCGTCAACAGCCATTGGCACCTGGATCACGTCAGCGGCAATCCGGACCTCAAGCGCGCCTATCCCCGGGTCAAGGTCTACGCCAGCGACGCCATCGACGAGGCGCTCGCCGGCTTCCTGCCGCACAGCGCACAGGAAAACCGCAAGGCGCTGGCCGAGGGCGGACTGCCGCCGGGCGTCGCCGACGATCTGCGCGCCGACGACGCGACGATCGACAACGGCCAGGCGCTGCGGCCGGACGTGGTGATCGCGGCCTCGGCGACGCGTTCGGTCGGCGGCCTGCGTCTGCGGATCAACCTGGCGCCGCACGCCGCGACCGATGGCGATGTCTGGGTCTACGACGCCAGGAGCGGCGTCGCCGCCGTCGGCGACCTGGTGACCCTTCCCGCGCCCTTCCTGGACACCGCCTGTTCGCAGGGCTGGCGGACGGCGCTCTCCCGCATCTGGGCGACCCCGTTCAGGATCGCCGTGCCGGGTCACGGGCGGCCGCTGAGCCGGGTTGAGTTCGCCACCTACCGCGCCGCTTTCGACGCCCTGGTCGACTGCTCGGCGTCCCAGACCGCCAAGGCGGACTGCGCCGCGGCCTGGACCAGGGCCACCGCCAGCCTCCGCGGAGACGACCCGGCGCAGGTCCGGCAGTCCCAGGGCATGACCGAGCACTATGTCGGCGACGTGCTTCGCGCTCACGGCGGCGACAGCGCCTTCTGCACCGCGCCCAGGCCGACGGCATGACCGCCGACTTCCTGGAGTTCGCGTGGGAGTAGGGCGGGCGCAGCGAAAGTGGCGCGGCGGGCGCGGCCTGGCGCGGCCGGTTCCAGGCGAGGCGACAGGCGCTATAACCGGCTGACCAAGACGATCCAGGGAGGCTCGATATCCGCCAGCTGAGAAAGCACCTGTGGCTGGCCGCCCTCGCCCTGCTGGCGGGGGCGCTGGCGCTCTACTACGCGTTCATGCCCACGATCGCGCCGCCCTTCATCGAGGTGTGCGCAAAGGGCCGGTACGGTCCGCCGGACCAGTGCATGCGCCTGGACATCGTGTCGGGCGTCTTGCGCCAGGCGTCGGTGCTCGCCGACGAGCACGTGGGCGCGACAGTGGCGATCGCCGCGGCGGTCCTTGCCGCATTCGCTTTCGCCCTGTGGCGATCGACCGAGAAGCTGTGGGAGCAGTCGAGGGACACGCTCGTCGGCGCCAGCCTCGGCGAACGGGCCTGGGTCACCTTCGGCGCCTCGCACCAGGCGTTCAATCTCACCGACAACAATGTGCGTCAGCTGGCGGTTGGGGCGATCTGGCAGAACTTCGGCCGCACGCCCGCCCGCCATGTGCGGCAGGTCATCTACCGCGAGCAGCTCGGCCGGCCTGTGGCCGAGCCCGAAGCGCCGGAGACCGTCATCGGCCCTGGCGGCGGGGCGCGAACGGCCGCCATCTACATTCCCTTCGACGATTTCGTCGGACGCCAGCAGCAGCGGTGCGTCATCATCAGCGAGGTCAGCTACAACGACATCTTCTCGCGAACCGAACGGAGGTCCCTGATCGTCCTCGAAGTCAGCTTCGTCGGCGCGTTCGACCTTCGCAAGGCCGACATCGGCGACCAGCGGCTCGCGACCGCCTTCACCATCACCAGCAAGCGCCACACAGCGACCTAGCGGGCCAGGCGAGCGCGCCGCCGCGTGCGCCCGGCGGGTGCGGCAGTGGGGGAGTCTACCGCCGTCCGGCCCAGGCGTAGTTGAAGCTGATGCTGATGCGGGGCGACTTGGCGGCGTTGACCAGGGCCTCGTGGCGCAGCCAGCTCTCCCAGATCAGCACGTCGCCGGCCTTGGGGCTGAGGGTGACGAAGGCGGCGAGGTCCTCGGGCGCGTCGGCCGCCCGGGGCGGGGCGGCCATCATCATCGGCAGGCGCGGGTCTTCCAGGCGCAGGCCCGAGGCGCCCGGCGGCATCGCCACATAGACCGTGCCGGAAAGCACGCTGTGCGGGTGGATATGGCTGGCGTGGATGGCGCCGGGCTTGAGCAGGTTCACCCACAGGGAGTCGAGCTTCAGCCGGCCGCGCGGACCCAGGTCCAGCGCCAGAGCCTGCGCGAACCCCTTCGCATGCCGGTCCAGCCGCCGCTTCAGCTCGGCGAAGGCGCTGGCCCTGGTCGGCAGATCGTCCAGCGAGGCGTAGGAGGTGTAGCCGCCATAGCCGTGGCGCCGGCACCAGGCCCGCCCGGCCAGATCCTCCCTGGCCAGCATCAGGCAGGCGGCCTCCAGTTCGGCGCGGAACGCCTCGAACCCTGGGTCGCCGTCGAGCGAGGCTTCGTAGAGGCGGCTGGCGAAGAGGCTGCGCACGACCATGGCCCTCGCCATAGCACGCGCCGGGCGCGGACCGCATCGGCGTGGCGGCCGAGGTTTACCAAGCTATTGCGGAGAGGCCGGCCATCGGTAGATCATCGGGCCTGAGTAGCCGGACGGGCCTTACGAAGATTTCATTCGCGTTTGCGCATCCGAATGCGCCCGGCGCGGCCTCTTAATGTCATACGGGGCGTAACCGAGCGCCCTTCAATCGAGAAACGGGAAAGCCGCTATGTATGATATTCCAGAATTCGGAATGTTCACGGGCGTGCTGCAGGCTCTGATCTTCTGGGCCTTTGTCGCCGCCGTGATCCTGGTTCCTGGCTACTTGCGATCGCGTGATCGTCAGCGCCTGCACGACACCATCCGCGCCGCCTACGAAAAGGGCCAGCCGGTCCCGCCGGAGGTGATCGCCGCCCTCACGCGCAACAGCAGCAACGATGACGTGCCGTCATCGAATGCTGACAAAGACCTGCGCCGCGGCCTGGTGCTGCTGGCGGTGGGGCTCGGCATGGCCGGCCTTGGAGCCGGCTTTTACTTCGGCATTTCCATGGCCAGCGATATCGGCGGCGCCGTGGTCGGCGGCATCATCGCCGGGGTTGGGGCCATTCCCGGTTTCATCGGCCTCGCCTTCCTCCTCCTGTGGCTCGTCAACCGCAAGGCTCCCAAGGCCTGACCTGAGGCGCGCAGCCGGAGAGCCGCGCACCCTTGGAGGATTAAGTGACAACCGTCGCTACCCTGGCCAGCGCCCACGACCTGGACCTCGTCGCCCTCGCGGCGGCGGGCGGGCGGCCCGCGTTCGGCGAGCTGGTGCGGCGGCACGGATCGGCCGTGCGCGGACTGATGCGGCGGATGGGGGCCGACGGCGCGCTGGCCGACGACCTGGCCCAGGACGCCTTCCTGGCCGCTTTCGAGCAGATCGGCGACTTCCGCGGCGAAGGCACCTTCCAGGCCTGGGTCAAGCGGATCGCCGCCCGGCTCTATGTGAAGCGCTGGCGGCGCGAGGCGCGCACCGACCTCATGGCGGATATCGAGGATGTCGGAGCGGGCGGCGAAGGGGAGGTGGGCGCCGTCAGCCGGATTGACCTCGATGATGCGCTGAAGACCCTTTCGGCCCCGGAACGGGTCTGCGTGTCGCTCTGTTACGGGGCGGGATTGTCGCATGGCGAGGCCGCCGCGGCCTTGAATGCGCCACTGGGAACGATCAAATCCCATGTCAAACGTGGTTTGGATAAGCTCAAGCGACAGCTTTCGCCGGACGGCGATGGCGGCCAGCAGAGGCAGGTCAATGGCTGAGGCCAGCTTTGAGATGAGACTGGAGCGGATGTTCTCCGACGCGCCGGTGATGCGCGACGGGGAGCTGTTCACGCTGCGCGTGCTCGACCGGCTGGATCGCGGCTGGACCGCCCGGCGCCTTTTGATCGGCACCATGGGTCTGGCCGGCGGCATGATCGGCTCGGTGCAGATCCTGGGCTCCGGCGTCGTCGGCCAGCTGCAGTCGCTGGGCGCCCAGTCCAATCAGTTCGTCAACCACCACCTGGTCGACGCCCTGCCAAACTGGTTGCTGCCGGCCGGCGTGCAGTTGAACGCCCAGGTGATCTGGATGTCGGTGGGGCTGGCGGTGGTCGCCGCGGGCCTGGGCCTGGCGCGGGTCATCCGGGAAATCTGACGTGTCAGCTCAGCGCCAAGAGAAGATCCGGCGCCTGGCCGCGCCCGACATCACCGCGCGCAAGGGCGGCGAACCGCTGGTTTGCCTCACCGCCTACACCGCGCCGATTGCCGAGATCCTGGACGCGCACTGTGACCTGCTGCTGGTCGGCGACTCGGTGGGGATGGTGCTGCACGGCCTGCCCAACACCGTCGGCGTCACCCTGGAGATGATGATCCTGCATGGCCAGGCGGTGATGCGCGGCGCCCGGCGCTCGATGGTGGTGGTCGACATGCCGTTCGGCTCCTACGAGGGCGACAAGGACGTCGCCTACGCCAACGCCGCGCGGGTCATGAAGGAGACGGGCTGCCAGGCGGTGAAAGTGGAAAGCGGCCCGACCATTCCGGGCACCATCGAATACCTGGTCAGCCGCGGCATCCCGGTGATGGGCCACGTGGGCCTGCGCCCGCAGGCGGTGCTGGTCGATGGCGCCTTCCGCGCCAAGGGCCGTGGCGAGGTCGAATGCGCCAGGGTGGTCGCCGAAGCCGAGGCCACCGCCGCCGCCGGCGCGTTCAGCGTGGTGGTCGAAGGCGTCGCCGAAGCAGTCGGACGCAAGATCACCGAGACCATCGCGGTTCCCACCATCGGCATCGGCGCGTCGGCCGGGTGCGACGGCCAGATCCTGGTCACCGACGACATGCTGGGCCTGTTCGACTGGACGCCGAAGTTCGTCCGCCGATACGCCGACCTGAAGGGCGAGATCGAGCGCGCTGCAGGGGCCTACGCCGCCGACGTCCGCGCGCGGCGCTTTCCCGCCGCCGCCGAGACCTATTTCGCCAAGGTGCGGTAGGGGCCGCTAGGCGGCTTCCGCGTCGTTGGCCACTCTAGCCACTTCCGTCAGCAGCGCCGCCGGCGAGATCGGCTTGGCGACAACGCCGCTGATGCCGCACGCGCGATAGACCGCCAGCTGCTTGGGCATGACATTGGCGGTGGTGGCGACGATCGGGACTTGGCCCTTGGGCGCTGGCATCGCGCGGATGCGCTGGGTGGCTTCGACGCCGTCCATCACCGGCATCTGAATGTCCATGAAGATCAGGTCGAAGTCCTGGGCTTCCACGGCGGCGACGCCTTGCGCGCCATTGTTGGCGGTGGAGACCTCGGCCCCCAACTGGCTCAGCATGCGCGTGGCGACCAGACGGTTGGTCGGGTTGTCCTCGACCACCAACACCCGCACGCCGGCGAGCCAGGCATCGTCGCCGGGCGTCTCGTCGTTGGCGGCGACCGAGGCGGCCGGGGCGGCGATCTCGGCCCAGAAGGTCGAACCCTTGCCAGGCTCGGTGGTGAAGCCGACGGCGCCGCCCATCAGCTCGGCCAGCCGGCGCGTGATCGCCAGGCCAAGGCCCGGTCCGCCGTATTGCCGCGTGGTGGAGCTGTCGCCTTGCTTGAACTTCTCGAAGAGCCCCGCCTGGGCGTTGAGCGGAACGCCGACACCCGTGTCCTCGACCTCCAGCCGCAGACGGCGGAGTTCGCCTTCTCCGGTGGCAGAGAGGCGGGCCACCACCGTCCCCTGATGGGTGAACTTCACCGCATTGCCGATCAGGTGGAACAGGATCTTGCGGAGCCTGGGCGGATCGGCGGCCACCCAGCCGATATCGTCGGCGCAAGAGGCGGAAAGCTGCACCCCCTTGGCCTCGGCCACCGGCTGGAACGTGGCGATGATGGTGGCGAGTTTTTCGGCCGGATCCAGCGGCTCGGGCGCCAGCTCCAGCCGGCCGGCCTCGATGGCGGCGTAGTCGATGATGTCGTTGAGCAGGTCCGACAGGCCGCCGCCCGCGGCCAGCGCCTGGTCCACCAGCCGCTGGCGTTCCTTGCGCACGGGTTCGCCCTTGAGCAGATGCAGGATGCCCAGCACCCCGTTCATCGGCGTGCGGAACTCGTGGCTGATGTTGGCCAGGAACTGCGACTTGGCCTGGGTGGCGGCGCGGGCGGCTTCCTCGCCGCGCTGCGCCGCGTCGCGGGCGTTGGTCAGCGCGGTCACATCCTCTGCGATCCCAATGATGTCCCACAGGCCCGATTGGTGAGGCCGGACGCCTTGCCAGGTGACGCGAAGGCGTCGCCAACCGTACGGCGTCGACCACTCGCGGTATTCCATCGATCCTGCCTCGCCTGTGGCGAGGGTGCCGGACCAGGCCTCGTTCAGGGCCGTCAGGTCCTCCCAGTGAACCGAGCCTCGGACGGCCTCACCCAGGCGGCTCGCCACCGGCGTTTCGTGCGCGTGCTCGGTGAAATCCGGGTTGATGGAGTATTCGTCGCCCACCGGATCGTAGCGCCAGACCGTAATGCCGGCCGCGCCCCGCACCATCGCCGCGATCCTCCGGGCTTCCTCGTTGTCGATTTCGCGCTGCCGCTCGGCGGTGATGTCGCGCAGGATCATCAGCAGCCAGCCCTCGCCGCCCCTGACCGTATGATGCCGCACCCAGAGCCAGGCGCCGGACTTGGCGGCGATCCGGCAGGTCAGCACGACCTGCTCGCCGAGCGCCAGCGGCCTCACTGCGTCTTTCATCGACTCAACATCGTCGGGATGAACCAGGTCCCAGTACGCGGCGCCGATCGATTCCTGCCGGGTCCAGCCGGTCAGGGTGGTCCAGGTGTCGTTGACAAACCCCAGCGTGTCGCCTTGCAGACCGACACAGGCGTCGAGGCTGTTCTGAATGAACCAGGTCGAGGCTCGCGCCGCGCCGACGTTCACCAGCGTCTTTTGAGGGACCCGCGACATCTGTACTCCAAGTTGAGTATGATGATGATACGCCCCAAGAGTTTAAGGATTCACGATCTTGACGTGAGTCCCGTCCTATACTGTCCGACCAGGGCGTTGAGTCGACGCCACGGTCGACGGCGATCGCCTAGGCGTTCGGGACGTTCGCTTCCAGCTCGGCCAGCCACGCCGCGGCGTTGCCGTCGGAGGGCGCGCGCCAGTCGCCTCTGGGCGAAAGGGAACCGCCGGAAGAGATCTTCGGACCGTTGGGCATGGCCGAGCGCTTGAACTGGCTGAAGGCGAAGAACCGCGTCAGGAAGACTCCCAGCCAGTGGCGGATTTCAGCGAGGTCATAGGCGCGCCGGGCCTCGTCCTTGATGTTCTGCGGCCAGTCGCCGGCCCCGGCGTCCGACCAGGCGTGGTGGGCGAGGTAGGCGATCTTGGACGGGCAAAAGCCGTAGCGCAGCGTGTAGTAGAGGTTGAAGTCCTGCAGCGCGTAGGGGCCGACGATGGCCTCGGTGGACTGGATCGCGCCGTCCGCGCCCGCCGGCACCAACTCCGGCGAGATTTCGGTGGCGAGGATCGTGTGGAGTAGCTTGGCCGTCGCTTCATCCACGTCGCCCGACGCCGCCACGAACCGGATCAGGTGCTGGATCAGCGTTTTGGGCGCCGAAGCGTTGGGATTGTAGTGGCTCATCTGGTCGCCGACGCCATAGGTGCACCACCCCAGCGCCAGCTCCGAAAGATCGCCGGTGCCGACGACGATCCCGCGGTGGTGGTTGGCCAGGCGGAAGAGGTAGTCGGTGCGGAGGCCCGCCTGGACGTTCTCGAAGGTGACGTCGTGCACCGCCTCGCCCTTGGCGAAGGGATGGCCGATGTCGGCCAGCATCTGGCGGGCGGCGGGGCGGATGTCGATCTCGCCCGCCGTCGCGCCGATGGCGCTCATCAGGGCGACGGCGTTGGCGCGGGTGGTCTCGGAAGTGGCGAAGCCTGGCAGGGTGTAGGCCATGATCTGGCTGCGAGGCCGTCCCAGCCGGTCCAGCGCGCGGGCGGCGACGATCAGGGCGTGGGTGGAGTCCAGGCCGCCGGAGACGCCGATCACCAGGGTCTTCGAACCGGTGGCCTCCAGCCGCTTGGCGAGGCCCTCGACCTGGATGTTGTAGGCCTCGTAGCAGTCTTGCCTCAGCCGCGCGGGGTCGGCCGGCACATAGGGAAAGCGCTCGACCTTGCGCAGCAGGGTCACCGGCTCGGGCGGCGCATCCAGCTGGACCGGGATGGTGCGGAACGGCCGGTCGGCGCGCAGCTCGGCGATGGCGTTGTCGGTGAAGCTGGTCATCCGCATCCGCTCGGCGCGCAGGCGTCCCAGGTCCACGTCGCCCAGCGTCAGCGCGTCGCCGACGAACCGGTCCGAGGAGGCCAGTTCCGCGCCGTTCTCGAAGATCTCCGCCTGGCCGTCCCAGGCGAGGTCGGTGGTGGATTCGCCAGGCCCGGCGGCGGCGTAGACGTAGGCCGCGATCGCCCTGGCCGACTGGCTGGCGCAGAGCAGGCGCCGGGTCTCGGCCTTGCCGATGGTGATGTTGCTGGCCGAGAGGTTCACCAGCACCTCCGCGCCGGCGAGCGCCGCGGCGCTGGAGGGCGGGATGGGGAGCCAGATGTCCTCGCAGATCTCCACGTGGAAGGTCGCGCGGATGTCGCCTGCCGAGGCGAACAGCAGATCGACCCCGAACGGCGCGGCGCGGCCGGCGACCGCGATGGTCTGGCCCCGCACGCCGACACCCGGCGTGAAGTGCCGCTTCTCGTAGAACTCGCGGTAGTTCGGCAGATACGACTTGGGGACGACGCCCAGGACCTCGCCGCGATGGATCACCACCGCGGTGTTGTAGAGCCGGCTCCCGTGCCGGAGCGGCGCGCCGATAATCAGCACCGGGAAAAGCGTCCGGGACGCCTCGGCGATGACCCCGATCTGGGTCTCAACGGCCCTCAGCAGCGCGTCCTGTTGCAGGAGGTCGTCTATCGCGTAGGCCGAAAGGCAAAGCTCGGGGAACACCACCAGCGCGGCCCTGGCTTCGTCGGCGCGGCGGGCCAGCGCCAGGATCGCCTGGGCGTTGGCCGCGGGATCGCCGACGCTCGCCACCGGCACGGCGGCGGCCAGGCGCATGAACTCGTGTGCGTAGAGAGAGTGGAAGGTCACCGCGTCCTCTTATGCTAAAAGTGAGCATAAGTCGTTAAAGGCATATAGAGCATCGCGGCGGCGAGGGCCAGCCGGATCGTGGGCGGCATGGCGGACGGGCGAGGCGAGCGCGCCCGCGCCGGCCGCCGACCAAGCGTCACACTGCAGACATCGTGCGGTCGCAGCTTTCGAGTCTTGCACGCCTATGATGCAATTGCAGCCTTGCAGCTTCGAGGGAGCCCAACGATGTCGACTTATCCAGACTATGCCGTCCTGGTGCTGTGCGCCGGCGACGTGGACGCGATCTGGCACGACCTGAACCCGCCGACGGTCGCCCAGGTGGCGCTGCCGGCCCCCAACGGCGCCAAATACGCCTATGTCACCACCGCCTACTGGACCGCCCTGGCGCAGCTGCGCTGCGACGACCAGTTCTTCGTCAAGGGCGAGAATTGCTACTACGGCCTGCTGCTCCGATGCCACACGGCGTTCGCTCAGTTCCAGGTCGGCGACTACCTGGTGGCCGTCCGCGGCACCATGAGCCAACAGGAATGGGTCAACGACGCCTGGGCGGTGGTGAAGATGCCGGCCCCGCCCTGGACTGGCCAGGTGGGCGAGGGATTCTGGCGCGTCTACCAGACGATGACGCTCAACGACCTGGACGGCGGGAACGGGCGAGCCACGCCAAGCGCGGCGATCGCCGCGATCGTGCAGGCGGCGCCCGGTCGGGTGTTCGTCACCGGCCACAGCCTGGGCGCGGCGCTGGCGACCTATCTGGCGGCCGACCTGCAGGATGCGCTGGCGGCGGCGGCGCCGAACGTCGCCTTCAACCCCTATTTCTTCGCCTCGCCCAAGCCCGGCACCCAGGATTTCGTGGACGACTATCAGGCCAAGGTCGCCACCTATACGCTGGTGAACTATGCGATCGACATGGTGCCGGCCGTGCCGCCGGACCTGCTGGGATTCTGCTCGCTGAACGGCGGGGGCCCGTCCCACGACGTCCACACGATCCCACCGCTCACTCCAGGCGCCGCCATGCCGCCGACAGTGCAGAACAACCACTCGCCGGTGAACTATGCGCGCATGCTCGATCCCGCCAACTCCGCGGCGAAGGCCCTGACCCTGTAGATCGGGTCGCGCCTAAGCCGTCCGCGCCCTCTGGCGGGCCGCCATTTCCGCGTACACCTGCGCCGCGCGCTCGGGGTTCTCCGGGCGGATGTAGGGCATGGTGAGTTCGTCATGCCCGCGCCAGGCGTAGGGGTCGTCGCCCGCGATCATGACGATGTCGCGCACGTCGGCCGGGTCTTTGGCCCGGCCGATCCGCCAGGGGAGCAGACTTTCCGCCGACATGTAGTGGGTCACCAGCGCCCGGCGGAAGCCGCTCGGGGCGCGGTTGGGGAGCGAGCGGTGCAGCACATAGCCGTTGAAGAAGGCGACGCCGCCGGCCTTGATCTCCACCGGTACGCCGCCCTCGCGCTCGTAGGGATGGCCGAAGACCTCGTCGGCGGAGTCGAACCGCTCCTCGCCGTGCGGCCGCATCGGATAGAGGACGCCGGGCGCCTGGGAGCCGGGCTGCATCCACAGACAGCCGTTCTCGATCGTCGCGTCGTCCAGCGCGATCCAGGCGCCGCAGAGCGAGCGGTCACGGGTGGGGATGAAGTGCTCGTCCTGGTGCCAGGCCTGGCCGGGCTTGCCCGACTTCTTGACGAACAGCATCGTCTGCATGGACTTCAGGTTCGGGCCGATCAGGGCCTTCAGCACCGCCACCACCTTGGGGTGGAACATCATCTGGCGCATCAGGGGCGAGATCTTGTGCGGCATGTGGATGGCGATGATCCCGCCCAGGATCGCCTCGTCGCTGCGGCCATCGCTGGGTTCGGCGCCCACCATCTCGCCGCGCTCGCCGCGGGCGATGGCCACGGTCTCGCGCCGCAACGCCTCGACCTCGTCCATCGTCAGCAAGCCCTCGCAGGCGACATAGCCGTCGCGGCGATAAGCGTCCGCGACGTCGACGAGGCCTCGAGCGGCGGCGCTTGGCAGGGCGGCGGACTGGGGCATGGCGGAGTTTCTATAGCGCCTTTGGCGCCGGTGGCCCAAGCTCTGGCGCGCCGCGCCGTCCCGGCGTAGCTTCGCCGCCTGCATCAGGCTTGGAGGGAGAGCGACATGGCGACGTGGCGGCTCACCGGCGACTACTTCGAGAACTGCAACTGCGACGTCGTCTGCCCGTGCCTGGTCTCGCCGGCGCCGCCGCTGACCGCGCGGCCGACCCAGGGCGTCTGCGATGTCGCCCTGGCCTTCCATATCGACCAGGGGCGCTATGACGAGACGCAGCTCGACGGGATGAACGTCGTCGTCATCGCCCATACGCCAGGCGCCATGGGCGCAGGCAACTGGACGCTGGCCGCCTATGTCGACGAGCGCGCTGATGACGCGCAGACCGCGGCGCTGGGCGCCATCTTCGGCGGCGGCGAGGGCGGCCCGATGGCGGCGTTCGCGCCGCTGATCAGCACGCACCTGGGGGCGAAGAAGGCGCCGATCCGATACGCCATCGACGGCAAGACCCGGTCGGCGGAGATCCCAGGGATCCTGCACATGGGCGTGCGCCCGCTCGGCAGCATGCATCCGTCAGGCGAGATCTGGACGGCCCTTGGCCATCCCGTCGCGCCGGACAAGATCGCTCTTGGCGTTGGCGTTGAGGCAAGCACATTCGCCGACCACGGCATGCGCTGGGACAATTCCGGCAAGAACGGCCACTACGCGCCGATCAACTGGTCCAACTAGTCCGCCGACCGGCAAAGCGATCGCAACGGAAGAGGCCGCCCTGGAGACCGCCGCGCCCGACCCGCTGCCGCTGCAGCGCAACGTCATTCTCGCGCTGCTGCTTGTGCTGGCCGCAGCCGCCTGGGCGGTCCTGATCCGGCAGGGATCGGGGCCGGGCATGGCGATGGCCTCGCCCACCATGGGCATGGCCGCGCCGCTCTTCCTGCTGATCTGGGTGGTGATGATGGTGGCGATGATGTTCCCCACCGCCGCGCCGATGATCCTCACCTTCCACCAGGTTCAGGCTGGCAAGCGCCGGCGCGGCGAGGCATTCGTCTCCACCTGGGTGTTCGTGGCCGCCTATATGGTGGTCTGGACCCTGGCCGGCGTCGTCGCCTACGCCGGAGCCTTGGGCGCTGAAGCCGTCGCCCGCCGCTTCGCCTTGCCGCCGACAACCGCCGCGCGGATCGGCGGAGCGGTGCTGATTGTCGCCGGCCTCTATCAGTTGACGCCGCTGAAGGACGCGTGCCTGGCCAAGTGCCGCACGCCGATGGGCTTTGTCATGACCTCGTGGCGCGACGGCGTCGGCGGCGCCTTGCGCATGGGGATCGAGCATGGCGTCTACTGCCTGGGGTGCTGCTGGCTGCTGTTCGTCGTCCTCTTCCCGCTGGGGATCATGAACATCGCCGCCATGGCCGTGATCACCGTGGCGGTCTTCGCCGAGAAGGCGTTTCCCTGGGGACGGCTGGCGGTGCGGGCGACGGCGGCGGCGCTCCTCGCCTACGGCTCGCTGGTGATCGTCTCGCCGCGCACGCTGCCGACGTTCGCGCCGGGGTCGATGGCCGCGCCGGCGAAGGCGCCGATGCCCATGCCAGCCATGCGCTAGGCCGGCCGTGGCTATTTCCGCCCGCGGGTGACCTCCAGGTCGGTGATCAGGCCGGTGGCCAGGGAATAGACCCACCCGTGCACGAACACCTCCTGGCCGCGCGCCCAGGCTTCCTGCACGAAGACGTCCGACGCCACATTGCGCACCTGGCGGATGACGTTGAGTTCGCACAGCCGGTCCAGGCGCGCCTTCTCATCGCCGATCGCCGCCAACTCGTCCCGGTGGTCCTCACAGACCTCGCGGATCGGGTGCAGCCAGTGGTCCACCAGGCCGCGCCGCTTGCCGTCCACCGCCGCCGCCACGCCGCCGCAGCCGTAGTGGCCGACCACCATGATGTGTTTCACCCGCAGCACCTCCACGGCGAACTGCAGGACGGACAAGTAGTTGGCGTCCTGGGGCGGGGCGAGATTGGCGACGTTGCGGTGCACGAAGAGCTCGCCGGGATCCAGGCCGACGATCTCATTGGCCGGCACGCGGCTATCCGAGCAGCCGATCCACAGATACTCCGGCGCCTGCTGCGCCTCGAGCCGCTTGAAGAACTGCGGGTCGTTCGCCAGCCGGGCGGCCGCCCAGCGCCGATTGCCGTCTTTCAGCTCTTCCAGCATCGGGCCTGCCTACGGACTTGCCCCTCCGCCCGCAAGTCCGCCGGGCGTAGTGGGCGTCCAGGCGAGCCTGGCCTCGAGCGTCTGGACCAACTTCGCGCGCACCGGCGATCCCAACACCAAAGCCGGCTCAGGTTGGCGCATCCAGGCGGTGTTGGAAGGCTGAACCACACGAACCCCACGAACGAACGAAGCCCTCCTTTGTCTGTCATCCCGGAAGCCGCGCGGCGGCTATCCGGGACCTCCTTGGGCCGTTCCGGAGCGAGATCCCGGCTCTCCAGCCCGCTAGCGCGGACTTGCGGCCGGGATGACAGGCAGAGAGTGTTGATGTGATCGTGTGGTTCTTGCGGTTCGTGGTCAGTTCTTAGGCCGGTCGGGCCACGCCAACCTTGATGCAAGCTGAAGCGCCGCCGCCTCAGGCGGTCGCGGGTTCGGGCTTCTTGGCGGTGTCCAGCGCCGCGGCCACTGCGTCCTCGACCTTTTCCAGCCAGACGAACTCCAGCTTGCGCCGGGCTTCCTCGGGGATCTCGTCGTAGTCGCGGCGGTTGCGGGCCGGCAGCATCACCCGGGTGACGCCGGCCGCCGCGGCGGCGACCACCTTCTCCTTGATCCCGCCCACCGGCAGCACCAGGCCGCGCAGGGAAATCTCGCCGGTCATGGCGGTGTCGGCGCGCACGGTGCGGCCGGTCATCAGCGAGGTCAGCGCGATATACATGGCCACCCCCGCCGAGGGTCCGTCCTTTGGCGTCGCGCCGGCGGGGACGTGGACGTGGATGTCGTTCTTCTCGAAGAGGGCCGCGTCGACCCCGAGCTGCGCGGCGTTGCTCTTCACCAGGCTGAGCGCGGCCTGGGCGCTTTCCTTCATCACATCGCCCAGCTGACCGGTGAGGATCAGCCGACCGCCGCCAGGCGTGCGCGTGGCCTCGATGAAGAGGATGTCGCCGCCCACCGGTGTCCAGGCCAGGCCCGTGGCCACGCCCGCTGAGGCGACGCGCATCGCCACTTCGTTCTCGAACCGCACCCCGCCCAGGATCTCGCTGACCTGCGCCGGGCCGATCTTCACGGACTTGGCGCTGCCATCGGCGATCTGCACCGCCGCGTGGCGCAGCACCCGGCCGATCTCGCGCTCCAGGCTGCGCACGCCCGCTTCCCGGGTGTAGCCCTGGATGATCAGGCTGATCGCCGCCGGATCGACCTTCGCCTGCTTGTCGCTGAGGCCGTTGGCCTCCAGCTGGCGGCGGACGAGGTAGCGCTGGGCGATCTCAAGCTTCTCCCCGGCGGTGTAGCCGGCCAGGCTGATGATCTCCATCCGGTCGCGCAGGGGCCCGGGGATGCTGTCCAGCATATTGGCCGTGGCGATGAACACCACCCGGCTGAGATCGAACGGCACGGCCAGGTAATTGTCGCGGAAACTGTTGTTCTGCTCGGGGTCCAGCACTTCCAGCATGGCCGAGGCCGGGTCGCCCTGGATGCCGGCGCCCATCTTGTCGATCTCGTCCAGCATCATCACGCAGTTGCGCGCGCCAGCCTTGCGGATCGCCTGGATGATGTTGCCGGGGAGGGCGCCGATGTAGGTGCGCCGGTGCCCGCGGATCTCCGCCTCGTCGTGCACGCCACCCAGGCTCGTGCGCACGAACGGGCGGCCCATGGCC
The DNA here is from genome assembly GCA_044445785.1 of Caulobacterales bacterium. Classification (GTDB taxonomy): domain Bacteria; phylum Pseudomonadota; class Alphaproteobacteria; order Caulobacterales; family Caulobacteraceae; genus Acaudatibacter. The sequence goes on along the minus strand of JBIOEF010000004.1, from coordinate 32,185 downwards.
CTGGCGATCGACTGGCCAAGCGAGGTCTTGCCGACGCCGGGCGGGCCGACGAAGCAGAGGATCGGCGCCTTGCCCTCGGGCGCCAGCTTGCGCACCGCCAGGTACTCGATGATGCGGGTCTTGATCTTCTCCAGGCCGAAGTGGTCGGCGTCGAGGATCTTGCGGGCCTCGGCGATGTCGATCGGCGGGCTGTCGGGCAGTTTCCACGGCAGCTCGATCATCCAATCGAGGTAGGTGCGGATCATCCCGTATTCGGCCGAGGCGTCGTTCATCCGCTGCAGCCGGCGCAGCTCCTTCTTCGCCTGGGTGTCCACCTCGGCGGGCATGCCGGCCGCGTCGATGGCCTTTTCCAACTCGGCGATCTCGGCGGCGTTGCCGCCGTCCTCGCCCAGCTCCTTCTGGATCGCCGCCATCTGTTCGCGCAGCAGCACCTCGCGTTGGCGTGAATCCAGCGAGGCCTTGGTCTGCTGGCCGATCTCGGCGGAGAGCTTCAGCACTTCCAGGCGGTGGGCGAGCAGCCCCGAGACCTTGTCCAGGCGCGCCTTCAGATCGACGCTCTCCAGGATCGCCTGTTTCTCCGCCGGGGTGATGTCCATGTAGGCGGCGGCGAGGTCGGCCAGCGCCGCGGGGGACTGGACGGTCTCGAAGGCGCCGCGCAACTCCTGCGGCGCCTGTGGCAGCAACTGCAGCACCTCCAGCGCCTGCTGGCGCAGCAGCATCGCCCGCGCCTCGATCTCCGAGCCGTTCGCCGTGGGCTCGGGCAGGTGCAGTCCGCGCGCGGCGAGGTAGGGGAAGCCGGCGACGAACTCGGTGATCGCGAACCGCTGCACGCCCTGGCAGACCACGTGGTTGGAGCCGTCGGGCGCGGTGAGGTAGCGCAGGACGTTGGCCACGGTGCCGATCGAATAGAGGTCGTCCGGTCCCGGCTCGTCGACCGACGGGTCCTTCTGCAGCACGATCAGGATCTGCCGCTGCTCGCGGATCGCCGCCTGCGCCGCCTGCACGGAGATCGGCCGACCGACGGTGATCGGAAAGACGATCTCGGGAAAGAGCACCGTGTTGCGCACCGGCACGACGATGAAGGAGTCGCTGGGCGGCGAAGCTGGCGGCTTGGCCTCGAGCGCCGGGGCCGTGGGCGTGGTGTCGTCGGGAGTCATGGCTTGGCCGCCTTGGAAAGGCTCACCACCAGGCAGCCGTTGACGCTGGCGCGGCGGACGGAGCCGTAGTGGCCGGCGGGCAGGGTGACGCGGCGCTCGAACCGGCCCTGCGGCAGCTCCAGGCGATGGATGATGGCGGTGCGCAGTTCGCGCGGCAGGATCCGCTGGCCGGCGATCACCAGGCAGGCGCCGTCGATCGCCGCCTGCACCTGGTCGATGTCGACGCCGGGGAGGGCGGCCAGCACCAGCACCTCGCGCTCGGTCTCCAGCACGTCCACCGGCGGCTCCCAGCTGACCGACGCCGCCCGCGACGTGTTGGGCTGGAACATCTGCTGGTGCAGTCGCTCGGCCCTGGCCAGCACCTGCAGCGCTTCCGACCACATCCAGTCGTGAGGATCGTTCGCCATCGCCTCGCTTCTTATCCGGCCGCTCAACCCACCGGAACCCACCCGGCTCCCCCATATGGGAATGCGCCGTCGTCTCGCCAGCTTCCAGCCTCGCCTTCGCTCCAGATGTCCGGCCGGACACTCCCACCGATAATCAACCGATAACTACGGTGACCACACCGCCTCATTTGCGTTCCGCGGTGGCGATATCCGAACGGAACTTGAGACCCGCGTTGGCGCTGCGAGGTCGGCATCGGCTTCACGGACTCTCCCGGATCGGAACGTATTGCTGCCTGCAAAGAAACCTAGGGCCGAGATCACCCGGCGTCAATCCGCCCGAAGGTGGGGTTGGTTGGCAATTTTCGACCGCCGCGGCTGACCTATTCTTCTCGCCCGTCTTGAAGGGCACCTTCCCGCCTCGGACCCGATGACCGTTTCCGACCCCAAAGCGGACCTCTGACATCTCGTGACTCGCGGTCTCGAGCGGCCCTCGCGATCGGCCTTGCATCCGGTACCCTGCTCGCTTGACATTGCGACGGCACAACCTCACGCGAGCGGACTCTCAGCATGCGAATTTTGGCTATCGCCACCTTGCTTCTGAAGGCGTCTGCCGTCTGCGCCACGCCGGCGGGGCATGAGCTTCGGGCTGGCGATGTGTTCGAGATCAGCCGCGATATAGAATCCTCATCAAAGACGACCGGCGGTGAGTCCACCGGAAGCTCAACCGACCGCGACACGATCGAGGAGCGCGTCATCGCAACTAGCCAAGCGGGTTTGGAGCTGCAGTACGACCTGCCGAAAGGCACAACGGCTGAAGATCGCGCTCGCCAATGGCAGTTGCCGGCCAGTGTCCTGAAGCTACCTAACGGACCTCTGCAATTGCTCGATGGTGCTGAACTGGCCGGGCGAGTAGCGGCGTGGCTGAAGGCAGCCGGGTTGACCGAGGCGGCTTGTGGGCATTGGTATTTCACGTGGAATGCGTTCCGCATCGAGTGCGATCCGAACTCCGTGATCAAGACGCTCGAGGGATTCGACCTCGGCCCGGACGACATGGCTGAGGGCGTTCTCTACCGTGATCCCGAGGCGCTGGGTTCGGCGCCAGTGAAGCGAACGGCTGTGTCGCCGGGCGGTGAGGTCTTCCACGTCGCACTGGCCGTTGACCCGGATGCGGTGCGCCGGGACCTTGCCCAGAGCGACGTGGCAGTCGGCGAGATTTCCCGAAGACCGGTGACGTATGAGGAAGCGCTTCGCGCTCGCTCCAATGAGGACATTTCCGGGACGATCGACATCACCTTCGAGACAGACCCAGCAGGACATGTGTTGAGGCAAACGAAAGTCACGACACTCAACAACATGAGGGGCTTCATGGGCCGACCAGAGATACGGACCTCTACCGAGACGCTGGAGCGCCGACTGATTTCAGAGCCTGGGGCTTGATCGTGCCGGAGCGTCGGCTTTCCGTCATCGGTTTTCACGTCGTATTGCGATAGTCATCTAATTAGATGTATATCGAATGATATGTCCGAGACCGACCTCGCCACCCTGCTCGCCTTCTTCAAAGCCATGGCCAACGAGAGCCGGCTGCGCATCGTTGGCCTCTTGGCCGAACGTGAGCGCAGCGGCCAGGAGCTGGCCGAGCTGCTGGGCCTCAAGGAGCCCACCGTCTCCCACCACCTGGCGGCGCTGAAGGCGCTGGGCCTGGTGTCGGTGCGCGCGGAGGGCGTCACGCGCTGGCATGCGCTGAAGCTGGGCGCCCTGACGCAGATGAACCGCTCCCTGCTCGATCCCAAGGGCGTCGCCGCGCTCACCCGTCAGGTCTCCGCCGAGCCTTGGGAGAGCAAGGTGCTGGCGACCTTCCTGGACGCCGACGGCAAGCTGACCCTGATCCCCGCCAGCCGGCGCAAGCGCTGGATCATCCTCAAGTGGCTGGCCGAGGGCTTCGACCAAGGCCGCCGCTACAAGGAATCCGAGGTCAACGAGATCCTCCAGCGCCGACACTGGGACTGCGCCACCTTGCGCCGCGAAATGATCGGCTACGAGATGCTCGGCCGCGAAGCCGGCGTCTATTGGCGCAACCCCGAAAGCCAGTGGCGGAGCGAGACAGCCGCGGCCTAGGCAATCGCGCGCCTGGCCGGCGCCGAAAGGTCGAACCACGAACCACACGAACCACACGAACAAATTCCCCCTATGTCTGTCATCCCGGAAGCCGCGCAGCGGCTATCCGGGACCTCCTATCAGTGCTCACGGACGTGAGATCCCGGCTCTCCAGCCCGCTCACGCGGACTTGCGGCCGGGATGACAGGCAAGGGGGTAGGCGGGCGGCGGGTTCGTGTGGTTCGTGTCGTTTGTGGTCAATTCCTAGGCCAGCGAGCTGACGCGCCGGTGGCGCAAGCAGGCCCGAGCCGCACCTAGAGCCGGTGATACTGCCGGAACCAGGCGCAGAAGGCGGCGACGCCGTCCGTCAGCCGCGTCGCCGGCGTGTAGCCGGTCAGCGCCTGCAACAACTCGGCGCTGGCGAAGGTGAAGGGGACGTCGCCCGCTTGCGGCGGCAGGATGCGCCGCTCGGCCTTGCGCCCGAGCGCGGCCTCGATGGCTTCGATCAGGTCGGTGAGCTTGGCCGGGGCGCCGGCGCCGATGTTGACCACCCGCCAGGGCGCGACGGGGCTCAGGGAATCGCCGGCGCCGACCGGCTCCCCTTTGCGCGGCGCCAGCGGGATCAGGCGCACGATGGCTTCGATGAGGTCGTCCACATAGGTGAAGTCGCGCCAGATCTCGCCATCGCCATAGATCTCGATCGGCCGCCCGGCGAGGATCGCCTCGGTGAAGCGCCAGGGCGCCATGTCCGGCCGGCCCCAGGGTCCGTAGACGGTGAAGAAGCGAAACGCCGTGGTCGGAATATCCCAGAGGTGGCTGTAGGAGTGACTCATCAGCTCACCGGCCTTCTTGCTCGCGGCATAGAGGGTGAGCGGATGGTCGGCGCGCTGCAGCTCGGAAAACGGCCGCGCATCGCTGGCGCCGTAGATCGAGCTGGTGGAGGCGAAGAGCAGGTGCCTCACCTTCAGCGTCCTGGCCAGCTCCAGCACGTTGAAGGCGCCCACCAGGTTGGCGTCGACGTAGGCCCGGGGGTTCTCCAGGCTGTAGCGGACCCCGGCCTGGGCGGCCAAGTGTACGATCACCTCCGGATTGGCGCCCTGCACCGCCCGCGAGAGGCCCTCCATGTCTTCCAGCATCACCTCATCGAAGGCGAAGCCGTTGCGAGCCTTCAGCAGCGCCAGCCGCGCCGCTTTCAGCGCCGGGTCGTAGTAGCGGGTCAGGCCGTCGACGCCGCTCACCTCGTGCCCGTCGTCCAGCAGCCGGCGGGCGAGGTGGAAGCCGATGAACCCGGCCGCGCCGGTGACCAGAATGCGCATGCAACACTGCTGCCGCGCCGGGGCTATGGTGTCCAGCGTCGTTCGCGCGTCGCGGGCGGCGCCGGAGGCAAACGGGGCCGATGACCAAGGACGGATATCGCAAGTCTCACCTCGCCGGACGGCGCCTGCAGCCAGAGACGCTGATGCTCAGCTTCGGCTTCGACCCCCGGCTCTCGGAGGGGGCGGTGAAGACGCCGCTCTTCCTCACCTCCACCTTCGCCTACGAGACCTGCGAGGAGGGGCGGCTGCTCTTCGACTACATGAGCGGCCGCGCGCCTTCGCCCGAAGGGGCGGACGCTGGCCTCATTTATTCGCGCTTCAACAATCCCAATCTGCAGATCGTCGAGGAGCGGCTGGCGGTGCTGGAGCGGGCCGAGGCCGGCGCGATCTTCTCCAGCGGCATGGCGGCGATCTTCACCGCGCTCTTGACGGTGGCGGGGCCGGGCGAGAGCGTGCTGCGCAGCCGCCCGCTCTACGGCGGCACCGAGACCCTGTTCGACACCTTGCTCCAGCGCCTTGGCGTGCGCAGCGACGGCTTCATCGACGGTCTGGACGGCGAGGCGGTGCGCGCCGGCGCGGAGCGGGCGCTGGCCAAGGGGCCGATGGCGGCGATCTATGTCGAGACTCCCGCCAACCCCACCAACACCGTCGTCGACCTCGATCTCATCGCCACGGTCGCCGATGAGATCGCCGCGCGGCAGGACGGGCGCCGGCCGAAGGTGCTGGTGGACAACACGCTGCTGGGGCCCCTCTACCAGTCGCCGCTCGACCACGGCGCGGACCTGGTCCTCTACTCGCTGACCAAATACGTCGGCGGCCATTCCGACCTGATCGGCGGGGCGACGCTGGGATCGCGCGCGCTGATCACCGCGGTGCGGTCCATGCGCGGCCTCTGCGGCAACCAGGCCGACGCCCACAGCGCCTGGATGCTCACCCGCTCGCTGGAGACCCTGCGCCTCCGAATGGACCAGTCGTTCGCCAACGCGGCCAAGGTCGCCGCCTGGCTGACCAAGCACCCGGCGGTGCAGCGGGTCGCGTGGCTGGGCGGCTATCCGGCCGGTTCGCGCGCCGCCGAGGTGATCGCCCGTCAGTGCGGGGCCATGGGCGCGACCTTTTCGTTCGTGGTCAAGGACCGCGCCGCAGCCTTCCGGATCCTCGATCGCCTGCAGGTATTCAAGCTGGCGGTGAGCCTTGGCGGCACCGAGTCGCTGGCCTGTCATCCCGGCACCACCACCCACTCCGGAGTCGGGGCCAACGAAAAGCAGGCCCTCGGCATCGACGAGGGCATGATCCGCATCTCGGTGGGCCTGGAGGCGCCGGACGACCTGATCGCCGACCTCGAACAGGCGATGGAGGGGCTCTAGCGCGCGTCCTTGATCGGCTCGCCGTCCTTGGAGATCAGGATCGCCAGCCACCGGGCGCCATCGAACTCGGCGGTGACCGCCATCACCGTCACGGTGAGCGGCGTGGAGAGGAGCACGCCTGGCGCGCCCAGGATGAAGCCCCAGAAGCCGATGGAGATCAGCACCAGCAGCGGGTCGATGTTGAGCTCGTCCCCCTGCAGCTTGGGCATCAGCACATTGTCGATCAGGAAGACCCCGACTCCCAGGATCAGCAGGATCAGCAGCGGCCGTTGCAGGTCGCCGAACTGGGCCAGTGTCATCAGCGCCGGAAAGAGCGCGCCGGCGAAGGCGCCGACGATCGGCACGAACGCGGCCAGGAACACCAGGAAGGCGATGAAGAGCCCGTCCTTCACCCCCATCAGTTCCATCACCCCGAAGGCGACGATGGCGATCAGGAGCGCCTTGAAGGTCTGCAGGCGCACGTATTGCTCCACCGCGTTGCGGATCGAGCGCAGCACCCGGCGCGCCTGATCGCGGTGGTGGTCGGTGTCGTAGAGCTTGTCGACCTTGGCCGAGAACGCGGAGCGCGAGGCCACCAGGAAGCCGAGATAGACCATTACCAGGACGGGCGAGGTCAGCGTCGTCCTGGCTGCGGCGGCGATCTGCGTCAGGGTGTGCGAGGGATCGCCGCCGGCGAAGAGGTCCTGCAGGCTCATGGCCGGCTGGCCCAGCAAGGTCATGACGTCGCCGACGACTTCGTCGAGCCTCGGCCCGATGCCGGCGAGTTGCCGGGCGAACGGCGGCCCCTCGACCACGAAGAGCCCGACGACGGCCCCGAACCCAGCCAGGATCAGCCCCCAGGCCACTGCGCCGCGCGCCCAGCCCGGGAACCTGGGAAACCGGCGCTCCAGGGTGCGCGCCAGGGCGTCGGTCAGCAGAAGGAGGAAGGTCGCCACCACCAGGGGCGCCAGGAATTCGTGGAACACCCGCACCAGGGCGCCGGCCACCACCACGGCCAGGAAGATCACCGCCGCACGCACCGCCGCCAGACCGGCCACGCCGGTCAGCGTGGGCCTCGAGCCCGGCAGCCTGGGCGCTCTCACGCGGCGATCAGATGCGCCGGCCGGCGCAGGTCCGCCGCCAGTCCCTCGCCCATCAGGTCGATGAAGTTGTTGGTGAAGAAGCGGTCGATGGCGTGGGGCGCAAGGCCGGTCAGCGAGTCATTGAAGCGCTTCAGCGGATTGCGCCCGCCTTCCACGTGCGGGAAGTCGGAGGAGAAGAGCATCATCTCCTCGCCGCTGTTCCGGATGATCCAACCCGCGTCCTCGTGCGGGTAGGGGGTCACGCGCACCTGCCGCTGGGCGATCTCGCTGGGCTTGGCCGAGAGCTTGGTCAGCCGCTCCTCGTTCTTGATGAAGGCGGCGGCGGCGGAATCCATGAACCGCATCCAGCTTGGAACCCAGGAAGCGCCCAGCTCGATGGCCCCGAACTTCAGCCGCGGGAAGCGGTCCATCACCCCGTCTATGATCAGTGACGCCAGCGTCTGCATCACCGAATTGGGTATGGGCATGAAGCTCACCGAGGTGAAATTCTCCTCGCCGCCGTGGAAGTCCTTCACCCGCGGCAGGCCGTTCTCGAAATAGTCGGGGTTCAGCTTCTCCTCGCCGCCCACGTGGAAGAGGATCGGCAGGCCGGCCTCCTGCGCCTGCGCCCAGACCCTGTCGAAGGCGATGTGGCTGGGCGAATGGCCCCTGGGGCAGCGCGAGGCGATCAGGATCGCCTTGGCGCCGAGCTCGATGGCTTCCTTGGTCGCCGCCGCAGCGCGGTCGAAATCCATCAGCGGCACGTAGCCGGTGGCCAGCAGCCGCCGGTCGACCTGGCAGAAGTCGGTCATCATCCGGTTGTGGGCGGTGGCCGCGGCGTAGGCGAGAGGGGCGTCATCGCCGTAGTCCAGCTGGAAGTTGCCCAGGCAAAAGGTGGTGAAGACCAGCTGGCTGGCGAACCCCAGGTAGTCGATGGTCCTCGGCCGGTCGTCACGGCGGAAGGCGCCCAGCGCCTGGTAGTTCTTGCGCAGGAGGATGTTGGCCTCCTCGCCGGCGCGGAACTCCGGATCGTCGTGCTGGCGGCGCGCGGCCTCGGCCCAGCCGTCCTTGCCCAGCTTGTGCTTGAAGATCGGCAGCGCGTGGTAGCGACCCTTGAGCTTGGGGTCGAACCAGGGATCGAGGCAGTCCGGCAACTCCATCAGGTGGGAGTCGGCGTCGTGAACGATCCGGCCTTCGACGTAAGGCATCAGCGGCCTCCGCAGTTCTGTTTCAGCGATGATAACAGACCGGCGCGGCGAAGAACTCAACTACGTTGTCGAACGTCGCTCGACACGCGCCCTCAGCGAGGCTGCAGCTCCAGCCAGAGATGGCGCAGCGGCGCCAGCTTGGCTGGCGCGCCGCTGGCCAGGCTCCAGCTGCGCAGGAACTCCAGCCCCTGGGTCGACCCGTACTGCCAGGCGGTGCGCGCCTCGTGCAGACCATCGTGCTTGATCACGATCAGGAACGGATCCTTCGGCAGCGGCGTCCCGCCGGTGACGATCAGGGCGCCGCCTTCGGAGAGGTTGCGGATGGTGCAGTCGGCGGTGAAGCTGTTGTCGGCGTAGGCGACCTTGCCGCTCAGCAGCACCCGCCGGCGGCGGTGCGTGCGACGCTCGCCCGCAGGGGGCTTGTTGTCGTTGGCGTGGCTGCCGTGAACCGGCTCCAAAATCGCCTCCTGGTTGCTGTCCCATGATGGAACACGCGCAACCACGAAGTGCAAGACCCTGGCCAGCCCCGCTCAGGCGGGATCGACGAACGCCGGCGCGCGCTTCTGCAGGTTCGACATCACCGCTTCGACCTGGTTCGGCCCGCCGATCAGATGGCCCTGCTCGACCGACTCCTGGGTGAGCCCCGCCTTGGGCTCGACCAGCACCGCCGCGTTCAAGAGGCGCTTGGAGGCGCGGATGGCGTCCGGACTCTTGCTGGCGATCTCGCGGGCGGTGGCCAGCGCTTCGGCCCTGGGGTCGGCGCAGACGCGGGTCGCGAAGCCATAGGCGTAGGCCTCTTCCCCGGAGAAGATCCGGCCGGTGTAGGTGAGCTCGCGGACGATGTCCTCGCGGGCCAGGTGGCGCATCAGCTGGGTGCCGGCCATGTCGGGCACCAGGCCCCACTTGATCTCCATGACCGCCAGACGCGTGTCGGGGGCCACGTAGCGCATGTCGCAGCCGAGCGCGACCTGGAAGCCGCCGCCGAAGGCGACGCCGTGCACCGCCGCGATCACCGGCACGGGCACCTCGCGCCAGACCCAGCAGGCATACTGCGCGCGGTTGGCGACGCCGTGGGTGCGGGCGCCAAGGCCATCCTCGGACCTGGCCACCGTCGAGCGGCCCCGCGGCCCCTCGGCCATGCGCCCGAAATTGCCCATGTCGAGCCCGGCGCAGAAGGCGCGGCCCTCGCCGGAGAGCACCACCGCGCGCACGCCCTTCTCGGTCTTCATTCGCTCGCCGGTCTCCACCAGGGCGGAGAACATGGCGTCGTCGAGGGCGTTCATCTTGTCGACCCGCACCATGCGCACGTCGGCGACGCCGTCCTCGATGGAAACGGAAATCCGGTCGTTCATGGCTCTAGCTCCACCATCTCGAATTGCGCCTTGGCCATGCCGCAGTCGGGGCAGACCCAGGTGTTGGGGATATCGGACCAGCGCGTGCCGGGGGGAAAGCCTTCCTCCGGCAGGCCATCGGCCTCGTCATAGATGAAGCCGCAGGTCCCGCACTGATAGGTCTTGTAGGGAGCGGTCTCCATCAGCCGTCCATGCCGCTCGGTCGGCCACCCACGATCTGGTCGAGATATTCGGAAAGGCCGTAACCTACCAGACCCTCGCAGCGGTACTCGGTCATGCCCTCGGTGATCCGGGTGTTGTGCTCGGTCCCGTCCGCGTCGGTGCGGCGGTGGCGCAGGGGGATCAGCGAGAGCACCTTGCCCTCCACCGCATAGGACTTGCCGGCGCGGGTCTTCACCTTGGCGCGCAGGGCGGTCTGATAGCCGTTCTCGTCCCAGTCGGTGTCCATCGCGCACTCGGAGATGAGGTCATAGACCCCGTCGCGGAACACCATGCCGCCCTCGCGCGGCTTGCCGTCGGCGCCGGTGACGATGGAGAGCATCATCCCGAAGTCGCGACCGAAATTCATCGGGCACCAGCGGTACCAGTCGATCACCGACCAGTGCCGGGGACCCCATGATTTGTCGCGCAGGCCAAAGCCGGCGATCTCAAAGCGGTCCTCGCCGACGGTGAACGAGCCCTTGGCGGCCATGTGCTGCTCGTAGTGGGCCTTGGCGAAGGACTTCTCCGGATCGATCTCCATCGGCTTGCCGTCCTCGCGGACGGTTTCGCCGCCGTACATCGGGCTCACACCCTCGTAGTCCAGCTCGACCTTCACCGGCACATGTGGATTTTCGCGGAACGCCTTGGACGGATTGGCCATTTCGAAGGGGCGGGGCAGCACGCAGAGCTTGCCTTCATAGGTCAGCTTCAGCCGCTTGAAGGGCTCGACCACGTCGATCTTCAGCCCGCCGGCGTTCATCTGCGAATTGTCGGCGATCTTAGGCCGGCCGAACATGAAGGCCACCCGCCCGCCCGGCAGGTAGAGGCAGACGCTCATCTCCGCGGCGCCCTCGTTGGGCCGATTGCCCAGCCGGAACCAGCCGCCGACCTGGGTCTTCGGATCGAAGACGTTGAAGTACATGCTTTCATTGTAGTTCGAGGCGGCGTCCGGCGTGTGGGTGTACTCGTCCTCGGGCGCCAGGCGAGTGGTGAGTTTGGGGGCGGCTTCGGTCATCGCGGTTCCTCCGTCGAACAATAGTGAGCGCCGCGCTGGGCCGGTGGCAAGACTGTCGCGAGGGCAGGGGCGCCGCTTCGCCGCGGACCCCAATCGGCGTATCGGCGCGGGGCGCGGCGGAAGATCGAGCCATGCGGCCTTCCGCGCGGCGCATTCCGCGCTATCTTAGCGGTGTAAACATCGCGGGGAGCGGACATGAGCGAGCAGGGGACGGTGCTGGTCACCGGGGGATCTGGCTACATCGGCGGCTGGTGCGTGGCGAGCCTGCTGGAGCGCGGCTATGCGGTGAAGACCACGGTCCGCAGCCTCGGGCGCGAGGCGGACGTCCGCGCCTCGCTCTCCGGGGTCGTCGCCGATCTTGGCCGCCTGACCTTTCACGCCGCCGAGCTCACCAGCGACGATGGCTGGGACGCCGCCGCCGCCGGCTGCGACTACGTGCTGCATGTCGCTTCGCCCCTCGGCATCGTCGAGCCGAAGGATCCCAGCGAGCTGATCGTTCCCGCCCGCGAAGGCGCCCGGCGCGTCATCAACGCGGCGATCAAGGCTGGGGCCAAACGCGTGGTGCTGACCTCCTCGGTGGCGGCCACCAGCAAGAGTGAAGACTTGCGCGAGAGCGTCAGCGACGAGACCGTCTGGACTGATCCGAATGCGCCCGGGGTCAGCGCCTACGCCCAGTCCAAGACCCTGGCGGAGCGCGCCGCCTGGGATCTCATCGGCGCGTCCGGCGGCTCGACCACGCTGGCCACCGTCAACCCGGCCCTGGTGCTGGGCCCGGTGATGAGCGGCGACTATTCCGGCTCGGTGCAGGTGGTGGAGCGGCTGGTCTCCGGCCGCGTGCCAGGCCTGCCGCGGCTCGGCTTCAACATCGTCGACGTGCGCGACGTCGCCGACCTGCACATCCGCGCCATGACCGCGCCCGCGGCCGCCGGCCAGCGCTTCATCGCCTGCGGCGAGTTCGCCTGGATGGCCGACCTGGCGGCGCTGCTCCGCGCGCGCCTTGGCGAGGGCGGGGCGAAGGTTCCGACCCGCAAGATCCCCGACTTCGTCCTGCGCCTGGCCGGCATCTTCGACAAGGAGCTGGCCTCGGTGGTTCCGGGCCTTGGCCGCAAGCACGACTACACCAACGCCAAAGCCCAGACCCTGCTCGGCTGGAAGCCGCGGCCGATGGAGGAAACCGTGCTCGATTGCGCCAGAAGCCTGATCGCCACTGGCCAGGCGGGCTAGAGCCTTTTAGCCTCAAGTGGAATCACTTGAGGCGGCCAAAAGGCTCTAAACTCAAGAGTCTTAGAGCGCGATGGGCGCCGAAAGTAGTTCCCACTTTCGGCTATCGCGCTCTAGCTCGGCCGCCGCAAGCGCCGCCAGTCGCCGGGACGGAACGGGTTGAACGGGCGGTTCGGATCGGGTTCGGGCCAATCCGGCTCGGGGACCGCTGCCATGGCGGGCGCAGGCGCTGTCGGCTGCGCCGGCGCCTGAGCCTGAGCCGCCTCCGGCGCCGCCACAGGCGCTAACGCCTCGCTCGCCGCCGCCGGATCGCCCTCCGCCGCCAGGCCGACACGGCGCGCGTCTTCCCACACCTCGACCCGTTCGCCCCGAGCCAGACGCGCGCCGACGGTCAGCGCGTCGCCATCGCTGGCGCAGACGAGCGTCAGCTCCCGCGGCGGGCCGCCTTGGGCGTCGCTGACGACGAACCGGTACTCACCGCTCATTTAAGATTCGCGGCGCCGGCCGGTGGCGTGTGGAGGGCCAGAGGACGTCCTTTCAGCCCCAACCCTTAGGGCGAGTCGCCGCCCTCATGGCGCCTCGTTGGACCAGACGATGGTCCCGGAGGCCGCGAACATCCCTCCGACCCCGTGCGAGATGGAGATCTTCGCCCCCGGCACCTGCGCCGGCGCGATCCCGCGCAGCTGCCGGATGCTCTCCTGCATAGCGTACATGCCGTACATGCCAGAGTGCATGTAGGAGAGGCCGCCGCCGTTGGTGTTCAGCGGCAGCTTGCCGCCGATGGCGGTGTTGCGCTCGCGGGTGAACGCCGCCGCTTCGCCCGGCTTGCAGAAGCCCAGGTCCTCAAGGCCATAGAGCGGCAGGTGGGCGAAGGCGTCGTAGATCATCAGATGGTCGACGTCGGCGTGTTTGATGCCGGCTTCCTCGAACGCCTTCTTGCCGGAAACGCGGAAGGCTTTCGACGAGGTGAAGTCTTCCATCTGGCTGACCATCGGCGTCTCGACGCTCTCGCCGGTTCCCAGCACGTAGACCGGCTTGGTCGGGAAATCCTTGGCCCGCTCGGCGCTGGTGAGGACGAGCGCGCCGCCGCCGTCGGTGACCAGGCAGCACATCAGCATCCGGAAGGGCCAGGCGATCATCGGCGAATTGAGCACATCGTCGACGGTGATCGGGTCTTTGAAGCTGGCGCGCGGGTTCTTCGCCGCCCATTCGCGCTGGATCACCGCCACCCAGGCCAGGTCCTCCTCGGTGAGGCCGTAGGTCTTGAGGTATCGGAGCACGGGAATGGTGAACATGGTCGGCGGGCCCGCCGGGCCATAAGGGGCCTCGAACTGGCCGGCCAGGCTCGCGCCCCCGCCGCCGCCGAACCGCCCGCCGCCGCCGACGCGAGAGCGCCCGCTCTCGCCGTGGGTGATCAGCACGGTCTTGCAGAGCCCCTCGTTGATCGCCGCCGCCGCGTGGCGGACGTGGAGCATGAACGAGCAGCCGCCGACGGATGTGCCGTCGACCCAGGTCGGGGTGATGCCAAGATAGTGGGCGATCGAGGTCGGCGCCTCGCCGGCGGTGGCGACGCCGTCGATGTCAGACGGCTTGAGGCCGCAGTCGGCCAAGGCGTTCAAGGCCGCATCTGCGTGCAGGCCGATCACCGACACGTCGGGGATGCGGCCCATCTTCGTCGTTTCGGCGGCGCCGACGACGGCGACTGATTTCTGTTTCATAGCTCCTACCCCTTCGCCGGTTGGAAGAGGGGGAGCGCGATCTCGCCGAAGGTCTGGAACGCAACCTCCACCGGCATGTCCAGCACCAGGGCCTCGGGCGTCTGGGGGCAGCCGACGATGTTGGTCATCATCCGCGGGCCCTCTTCCAGTTCGACCACGGCGATCGAATGCGGCTCCTTGCCCATGTCCGGGCGGGGGCGATGGTTGATGACGTAGCTGTAGAGCCTGGCCTTGCCGCTGGCGCGGAACACCTCCACCGACCGCGAGCCGCAGACGGGGCAGAACGGGCGGGGCGGGAAGTAGGTCTTCGAACAGTCGGCGCATCGTTGAAGGCGAAGCTCGCCGGCCTTGCAGCCGTCCCAGAAATGCTGGGTCTCCGGCGTGGGTTGAGGAAGTGCGCGATCCATTGGTTTGGAAATATCCCTGTGAGCTGAATGCCGGTCCTTCATGGTCAAGCGCGGCGCGCTTGTCGATACGCTTCAACGATCAGCGCTCGGCTCTTCGCTCGCGCGGGCTACGATCCAGTCGACCAGGCGCTCGGTCCCATTCTTTGCCCGCCAAGCCGTGACCGCCGCGCGGGCCTGGGCGACGAGGGTGGGGAATCGCGCCGCCGCCTCGTCAACCGCCTCGAGGATCGCTTCGCACGAGAACTCGTGGAAGAAGGTCCCACACCCAAAGCGAACCGCCAGGTCCGCCGGTAGGCAGCCGGAGGGAAGGATGACGGGGACGCCGGTGGCGATGCACTCGCTCACGACACCCGAGGTGGCGCCCGCATACGATTCCCACCGTGACGGCCAGATCACCAGATCGCAGCGCGCAATCTCGGCGGCGAAGTCGTCCACGAAGGCGAGCATTTCCAACCCCGGCAAACTTTCTTTCCGCGTCAGCGCGCCGCCGCTGTCGTGGACGACCACTTCATAGTTTCGCCCAAGCAGGGCCGCGACCAATTCCGGCATCAGGTCCAGTCCGCGTTCGCCGCGCTGGTGGCCGAAGAAGCCGATGCGCCGCAGCGTCGAGGGCTGTCGGTCATTCGCAGCGCCATCGAACGGGCAGGGCATGACGCCGATGTCCAGGTCCGGCGAGAAACTCCTGTAGAGTTGACGCAATGGCTCGTCGTAGGCGGCGACGATGATTTGGTTGGTCCCCTGCGCCACCCGCCGCGCGGCGCGGGCCCATCCGCGAGCGCCAACGGTGAGCGGCCACCGGGGGGTGAACCAGACCCCGCCGATCTGGCGGACAGGAAACGCCGTTGAGGCGGCGGCGAGGAGCTGGAACGCCGTCAGCGTCGGCCAGAGCCAGAGGTCGGTCTGCGGAACGCCCGCCAGGTCCTGGGCGGTGATGTCGGCGAGCAGGCCATAGCCCTCGATCGCGGTCTCCGCCTTGGGCAGACCGCCGTAGGTGTAGGCCCGGAACGTCGGGTGGAACGTCAGGCCGGACTGGGCGGCGTGTGTCGTCAGCTCCGATGTGGCGCTGGCGTGGCCATGAACCTCCACCTGATGACCCCTGCCGGCGAGCGCCCTCGCGACGCGCCGGTCGATGTCGAAATGGTGCCCTCGCAACTGCGCCAGGCCCGGATCGAGGAGCGAGATTCTCATCGATCGGCGAGGCCGCTGGATCGAGAGGCAGGCTCAAGTCCCGGAATGGTCACGCCTCACCTACGTTTGCGCGCGTTCGCGCCGACCAAGGCGCCAGCGCAGGGATACTGGCTTAGCCGCCGACGGCCAAACCCGCCAGTCGCGCGCGCCGTGGCGGCGCGGTCAATGTCCGACGGCTCGGGGCCGCAATCGGCGAGCGCGTTCAAGGCGGTGTCCGCCTGCAAGGGCGCCGCTAGAACGGCTGTTGAGTCCGTCGGCGATCAGCCCCTACAGTGCTGGCGGGTGGAGCGTCTGGTTTGTTTCTTCTGCAACAGATCCACAAGACGGCGAGCGCGACTCCGCGAAAGATCGCCCTCGTCTTCAACGGCTCGCCCCTCAGCTACGGCACGTTCTGGCGGTTCATCGACGGCTGCCGGCGATCCCTCGAACCGCACCTGTCGGGCGATGGCGTCGCGCTGATCTGGATCGATAGCCTGCTGGAGTCATGGATCGTCGACCTGGCGGTGAGAGGCCTTGGCGTGGACACCGCCAGCATCCGCAGCGCCGACCAGATCGGTCTTTTCACCAGCGACGAAGTCGCGTGCCTGATAACCCTCGGCTCGGAGCCCGGGAAGGACGTGGCGACCGGTCCCGCGCTGAAGCGGCTGGTCCTCAGCAATCCCTCCAGCCAGCCCGTCGCCATCGACGGGCCGCTGCCGCCGCTCCCCGTGGCGGATGAGCTCGGCGGCCACGTCAGCCTCACCTCCGGCACCACGGGCCGCTATAAGAAGGTGCGGAACACCGCTGGCGACAGCCAGGGCCCCATCGAGCAGCGGCGCCTGCGCTATGTGGAGTTGGGCGAGGGCTTTGCGGCGCCGGACGAGCGCACCGTCGTCAACATCTTCAACATGGGGATGTGGAGCGCGGGCGGCTATTCCTGGCCGGTCTTCGTCTGGTCGCTGGGCGGCGGCGTGGCCATCCAGCAGACCGCCGATTTCGAGCGCGTCTTCGACTGGGACGGGATCACCCACACCCTGGCCACGCCCCTCTATCTCTCGCAGCTGATGGCCCTGCCGGAGGGGGCGTTTCCCTTCCGGCCGCAGATGCAGCTGATCGTCGTCTCCGGCGCGGTCAGCCCGGCCCTGGCGCGTGAGACCATGCGGCGGCTGACGCCCCGGATTCTCGTCAACCTGTCCTCCACCGAAACCGGCGGCTGGGCCCGCACTCTCATTCAGTCGGACGACGATCTGCGCTGGTACCGTCTGGACCCCAACCGCCGGGTCGAGGTGGTCGACGAAGCCGACAAGCCCCTTGCATTCGGCGAACTCGGCCGGGTCCGCGTGGCCCTGCGCGAGGACAGTCCCACCAGCTATCTGAACGATCCCGAGAGCACCGCCGCCTTCTTCGCCGACGGCTGGTTCTATCCGGGGGACCTGGGCGTGCTCGATGGCGCGGGCCGCCTGGCGCTCTATGGACGCACCTCGGACATCGTCCACGTCGACGGGGTGAAATATCCCGCCGAGCCCTGGGAGCGGGCGATCCGGGACAAGCTGGAGTGCGAGGCGGTGTGCGTGCTCTCGGGCAATTGGCGGACCGGCGTCGAACAACTGCATGTCTTCATCGAGACGCGCCGACCGCTCCCCCGGGAGGCAATCGACGAGGCGCTGCGCACGAGCTTGTCGGGCTTCGCCAAATACCAGGCCCATTTGGTCGAGAGCCTGCCGCGCACGGGAACCGGCAAAGTCAGGCGCATCGCCCTGGCGCAACAGCTGCACGAGGGCGCCTTCATGGCCGAGCCTTCGCAGCACCACGAGTGAGCGCCGCCCCGCCCCGGGCCCTGCAAGAGGGCCAGCAGCACTTTCTGACCGGTCGCTTCGACGCCGCCCTGGACCGTCTCGCCGAGGCGGTCCGGCTGAACCCGAACGACGAGGTGGCCCACTACAGCCTGGGCCTGACCCTTGGCGCGCTGGAGCGCGGCGAGGCCGCGCTGGCGAGCTACGCCGCCGCCATCGCGCTCAGGCAGGGCTTCGCCGCCGCGCACCTGGCCCGGGGAAATCAGCTCTACGAGCTGGGGCGGTTCGACGAGGCTCTGACGTCCTACGACCAGTTCATCGCCCTCAAGCCCGACTTTGCGCCGGCGCACAATAACCGGGGCAACACGCTCATGCGCCTGGGGCGGCCAGCCGAGGCCCTCGCCAGCCTTGAGACCGCCCTGCGCCTGCAGACCGACTACGCCCAGGCGCACAACAACCTTGCCGACGCCCTCAACGCGCTCGGACGCCTGGAGGCCGCGTTGGCGAGCTACGACCGGGCGATCGCCCTGCAGCCGGACTTTGCGCCGGCGCACGGCGGCAGGGGCGCCGCGCTAGGCGGCCTGAACCGCCCGGCGGAGGCCCTGGAGAGTTTTGACCGCTGCATCGCGCTGAGCCCGGCCGCCCCGGCGGCGCACCGGAACCGGGCGGCCGCGCTCTATCGCCTGAACCGGCCGCATGAGGCTATCCAGAGCTACCGGCAGGCCATCGCGCTGGACCAGAACTTCGCCGAAGCCCGTCACGAGCTGGCCCTGGCGACGCTGCTGACCGGCGACTTCGATGCCGGGTGGCGGCGTTTCGAGGACCGCAAGCTGGTCCACCCGTCGTTCTACAAACCGTTCGGCGAGACCAACGCTTGGCTGGGCGAGCGTGACCTCTCGGGCTCGTCGCTCCTGGTCTACTTCGAGCAGGGGTTCGGCGACACGATCCAGTTCGCCAGGTTCATCGAACCCCTGGCCGCCCGGTGCGGGAAGGTCTTCTTCCTGGTCCAGCCGGAGCTCGCCGCGATGCTGGGCCGGAACATCAAGTCTGCCGTCGTTCTGACGCCGGAAGAAGCGCTGCCTGCGTTCGATTTCCAATGCGCCCTGATGAGCCTGCCGCTCGCGCTGGGCCTCGGCGGCGAAGCGCTGGCTTCGGCGCGAGGTTACCTGCGCGCAGACCAGCAGCGGGTTGCGCTTTGGGAGAGCAGGCTGGCCGCCAGGACACGGCCTCGGATCGGCCTGGTCTGGAGCGGGGCGGCCCATCACCAGGACGATCGCAACCGCTCCATCGGGCTTCAGGCGCTGGCGCCGTTGCTGTCGCGAGACGTCGACTGGATCTGCCTGCAGACCGAGGCGCGGTCAGGCGACGCCGAGCGGTTGCGCGGGGCCGACAATCTCGCCTTCTTCGGCGAGCTGCTTACCGATTTCGACGACACCGCGGCGTTGATCGAGGCGGTGGATCTGGTGATCTCGGTCGACACCGCCGTCGCCCATCTGGCCGGCGCGATGGGCAAGCCCGTCTGGGTTCTGCTGCCGTTCAGCCCGGACTGGCGCTGGGGCCCGGAGCGCGCCGACAGCGCCTGGTATCCCAGCGCGCGCTTGTTTCGGCAGCCGACGCCTGGCGACTGGACGGGCGTCGTCGAAAGGGTCGGTCAAGTCTTGGACGCGCCGCCGCGCCTTGGCCCCGGGGTGAGCGCATGACCGTCGAGCCAGCAGACCCGCAACCGCCGGCCGGTTTCGTGCTGACCGATCGACGCGGGGCCTTCAACAATCACAACGGTCCCTATTTCCGCAGCCCGGACGGCCGGCAGGCCTTCTTCGCCCTGCCACGGCATTGCAATGACCTGGGCCTGATCCATGGCGGCATGCTGGCGGGGTTTCTGGACGGGGTGCTGGCGAACATCGCGGCCCGCGGTCTGGGGGCCACCGCCATCACCGTGCACATGTCGGTCGACTTCCTGGATATGGGTCGGGCGGGGCAGTGGGTGATCGGCGAGGCCAGATTGTTGCGCACCGCCGGCGACATCGCCTTCGTCGAGGCGCGGGCGTTCGTCGGCGCCCGAGACCTCGCCCGGGCCGCGGGTGTCTTCAAATTGCCCCGGCGCGAGAAGGGACGGGACGCGGGCTAGGCCAGGGGCGGGCCGCTTGCGACACGGCGTCAAACGGTCCAGATCACCGGCATGTACGATCTCCTCAAAGGCCTTCGCGTGGTGGAGGCGGCGGCGTTCATCGCCGGGCCGAGTTGCGGGCTCTATCTCGCCCAGTTCGGGGCGGAGGTGATCCGTATCGACACGATCGGCGGCGGCCCTGACTTCAGGCGCTGGCCGCTGAGCCCGGCCGGCGACAGCCTCTATTGGGAAGGTCTGAACAAGGCCAAGAAGTCGGTGATGATCGACCTTTCCCGCCCCGAGGGCCGCGAGCTGGCGGTGCGCCTCGCCGCCGCGCCGGGCGAGAACGCCGGGCTCTTCGTCACCAACTTTCCGGTCGAAGGGTTCCTCTCCTATGAGCGGCTGAGGGCGGCCAGGGACGACATCATCAGCGTACGGGTGATGGGCTGGGCCGACGGTCGGCCGGCGGTCGACTACACCGTCAACGCCGCGGTGGGCGTGCCATCGATGACCGGGTTCGCCGACGATCCGCGGCCGGTCAATCAAGTGCTGCCGGCCTGGGACCTGATCACCGGCGCCTACGCGGCCTTCGCCCTGGTCTCGGCCGAGCGCGCGCGCCGCCAAGGCGAGGGCGGTCGCGAGGTGCGCATCCCCCTTTCGGACATCGCCGCTGCCACCCTCGCCAATCTGGGCCAGCTGGCGGAAGTGCGCAGCGCCAGCGCCGATCGCCCGCGCCAGGGCAACGACCTCTTTGGCGCGTTCGGGCGCGACTTCGTCACCGCCGACAAGCAGCGCCTGATGATCGCGGCGATCACCCCCAGGCAATGGCGGGGCCTCTTGAAGACGCTGGACCTTTCGGCCGCCGTGGCCGCGCTGGAGGCGAAGCTCGGCGTCTCCTTCGCCGCCGACGAGGGCATGCGCTATCAGCACCGTCAGCGGCTCTTTCCGCTGTTCGAGGCCGCCTTCGTCGTCCGATCCTCGGCCGACCTCGCGCCGGCGTTCGAGGCGGAGGGCGTCTGCTGGTCGACCTACCGCACCCTTCACCAGGCGTCGCACGACGCCGCGCTCTTCGATGCCAACCCGATCTTCGGCCTGGCCGCCCACCCCAGCGGACTTGCCTATCCGGCGCCGGGCGCCGCCGCGACCCTGGCCGGCGAGGCGCGGCGGCCGGTGACGCCCGCGCCGCATCTGGGCGCTGACACCGACGAAGTGCTCGCCGATGTGTTAGGGCTCTCGGCGAGCGAAATCGGCGCCCTGCACGACGCCGGCGTGGTGGCGGGACCCTCATGAGCCAAGCCCTGGAAGACTGGATCGGTCGCACGCGCAACCAGACCGCGGTGCTGGAGGTGGGTCTCGCGCGCCGTTTCGCCGCCGCCGTGGGCGCGCCGCTGGAGGTCGAGGCGACGTTCCCGCCGCTGGGCCACTGGGCCTATTTCACCGATGTCGTTGGGCCCTCGGAGCTTGGCCCCGACGGCCATCCCCATCGCGGCCTCTTCATGCCGCCGGTGGAGCTGCCCAGGCGCATGTTCGCCTCGGCCGAGTTCCAGTTCGAGCGGCCGCTGACGTTGGGCCAGGGCGCCGAGCTCGACACGACCATCACCGACATCCGCCATCGCGACGGCCGCTCGGGGCGGCTCACCCTGGTCGAGGTGGTGCGACGCCTCGCCCAGCGCGGCGTGGCGCGGATCATCGAGCGCCAGACGATCGTCTACCGCGAGGCAGGCGAGCCGACGGCGGCGGTCGCCCAGAGCGCCGCGGCCGGCGACGGCGAGGTCTGGCGGCCAACCAGCGTCGACCTCTTCCGCTTCTCCGCCGCCACCTTCAATTCCCACCGCATCCACTACGACAGCGACTATGTGCGCGGCGTCGAGGGCTACCCGGACCTGGTGGTCCACGGCCCGTTCACCGCCTCGCGGCTGTTCGACCTGGCGAGCCGGCTGGCTGGCGCGCCGCTCAAGACCTTCAGCTTCCGCGCCATGGCCCCGCTCTTCGTGGATCAGCCGGTGCGCCTGCGCGCGGGCGAGGCGGCGAACACGGTGGTCGCGGTCCGCTGCGATGGGGCCGAAGCGATGAGCGCCAGCTTCGAGGCCTGACGCCTTGGAGGCTTGACGCCCGGCCCGCCCATTCGGCATTGCCAGCCATGGCCAGAGGCGCCGCCGTCATGGGCGTGGAGAACGCCCGCTTCGCCTACGACAGTGGGGGAAACGTCTTCAAGGGCGTCTCCTTCATGCTGGACGACGCCCGCACGGCCCTGGTGGGCGAGAACGGGGCCGGCAAGTCGACGCTGCTGAAATGCCTCACCGGCGAGTTGGAGCTGGACGACGGCCACATCGTCCGCTCGCGTTCGTCGAAGGTCGGCTACGTGCCCCAGGAGATCCCGCCGCAGTTCCTGGAACTCACCGTGCGCCAAGTGATGGAGCGGGCGCTCAAGGCCGGCGGCGGCGATCCGGCCACCGACAGCTGGCGCATCGACGTGATGCTGGACGAGATCGGCATGAGCGCGGAGACGGCCGAGGGCGACTACGCCGCGCTCTCCGGCGGCTGGCAGCGGCTGGTGCTGGTGGCGACCGCGGCGCTCCTGGAAAATCCCGACCTGCTGGTGCTGGACGAGCCAACCAACCACCTGGACCTGGAGAACATCGCCACGCTCGAGCGGTGGCTGACCGAGGTGATCAAGCTGCCGATGCTGATCGTCTCCCACGACCGCGAGTTCCTCAACCGCGTCACCAGCCGCACCATCTTCCTGCGCAGCGACGGCGCCCACACGTTCAAGAACCCGTTCGTGGCCGCCCGCGAGGCGCTGCTGGAGCGCGACGCCGCCGACGCCCGCCGCCGCTCGCTGGAGGAAAAGGAGATTCGCCGCCTGGAGGAGGTCTGCGCCCGCTACAAGGTCTGGGCCCAGAAGAACGACATCTTCGACAAGAAGCGCAAGATCGTCGAAGGCCGGATCAAGCGGATCGAAACAGCCAAGACGGCCGCCTACGTGGCCCGCGAACGGCGCCTGGAGCTGGCCGAGGGCGAGATCGAGGCCAAGGCGGCGCTGCGGGTCGAGGATTTCGTCGTGGCGACGCCGGACGGCCGCCCGCTGATCAGGATCGACCGGCTACTGGTGAAGACCGGGGACCGCGTCGCCCTCCTGGGCGTCAATGGCGCGGGCAAAACGACCATGCTGGCGGCGCTCGCCGCCGCCTTCGCCGCCAGGGAAAGCCACTACGACGGCAAGGCCAAGGTGCGCTTCAATCCGGCCTGCCGTCTGGCGGTGTTCGACCAGGCGATGGCCGACGTGCCGCTCACCGCCACCCTGCTGGAGTACCTGGGCCAGCTGAACGGGATGACCCAGCGCGAGGCGATCCAGTCGCTGATCAAGGCCGGCTTTCCCTTCAAGCGCCTCGACCAGCCGATCGCGCTCCTCAGCTACGGCGAGCGGGCGCGGCTGAAGTTCCTGCGGCTGAAGGCCGAGCGGCCCAACTTCTACCTGCTGGACGAACCCACCAACCACCTGGACATCGAGGGCCAGGAGGACCTGGAGAGCCAGCTCTCCGAGGCCGACGTCTCCTGCCTCTTCGTCTCCCACGACCGCTACTTCACCCGCACCGCGGCGACCCGCTTCCTGGAGATCCGCCGAGGCAAGCTCGTCGAGGTGGAAGATCCCGACGACTTCTTCGAGGCGCAGGGCTAGATCAGCTGCAATCGTTGGGTGTGGAATGAAGAAATGAACCACGAACCTCACGAACTACACGAACGGCCCTTGTACGCGGACGAGGTGTTTCGAATTCAAGGCGCGATATTCGAAGTAAATCGCCAGATGGGGGCGGGGTTCCTGGAAGCGGTCTATCAGGAGTGCCTAGCCATCGAGCTTGAGGAACGCGAAATACCCTTTATGGCGGGCAGGCCGCTGGCGATTTCGTACAAGGGAGTAGCGCTCAAGCAGACCTACATCCCTGACTTCGTGTGCTTTGGGTCAATCATTCTGGAGCTCAAGGCCGTGCGTGAGATTGTGCCCGAGCATCGGGCCCAGGTTCTAAACTACCTCCGGGCGACCGGGATGCGCTTGGGTCTGCTGGTCAACTTCGGATGCGCGCCAAAGGCGCGCATCGAACGTCTCATCCTCTGACTCAACCCTTCTTGTTCGTGTCGTTCGTGAGGTTCGTGGTCAAATGAAGGTTCGTGCCGAAGCCCAAACGCCGGCCGACAGCGCTGGCTAAGCGCCGGCTCGGCCGTTGCGGATGATTTCGTGGTGGCGGATGACTTCTTTCACCAGGAAATTCAGGAATTTCTCGGCGAATTCTGGATCGAGGTCTGCGGTCACCGCCAGCGAGCGGAGCCGGGCGATCTGTTGCGCCTCGCGGACCGGATCGGCCGGCGGCAGCCCCTCGCGCGCCTTCAACTCGCCGACCTTGCGGGTCTGTTTGAAGCGCTCGGCCAGGAGGTGGATCAGCGCCGCATCGATGTTGTCGATGGAGTGGCGCAGTTCCTGGAGTTCGGGCGGGGTGTCGTCCATCGCGCCTGTTGCCCAAGGATCGGGGGCAAGGTCAAGGCGATAGTGCCGCAAGGCTCGCCGATCAGGCGCTCTCACGCCAGTTGAGGTAGGCGGTGGGCTGCGGCGTCTCGGTATAGCGGCTGAGGGGCGCCGGCGCCTGGGCCTGCGATGGCCAGAAGATCAGCGGGACCGCCGCCAGCCATTGCAGCACGGTCCAGGCCGACTCCATCCGCTGATAGTGGCCGGGATCGAGCCGACTCATCGGCTCCAGCAGCACCGCGTTGATCACCCAGAACGCGGCGTAGAGCGGCACGACGTGCGCCGGCTCCAGCCCCATGTCGCGCAGTCGCCGGGTGGCGAGCGCGAAGCTGGACCAGAGGCCCATGAGGAAGGCGCCGGTGATCACGTCGCGGGCCATGTCGAGCGCGCCCTGCACGCCGTCGGGATGGAACACCGTGGCCAGCGCCGCCGTCGCCAGCCCAGCCACCCCCATCAGCGCCAGCAGCATGACCACCGAGCGCCACAGATAGCCTAATCGGCCAACCCGGCCATCGAAGCTGAGGAATTCGCCGAAGACGCCCATGCGCGCCTCCTTACCCGTCGGAACGCGGTCATGATTGGGAAATAAAGGTTAAGCGCCGGCTTCGAAAAGAGGTTAATTTGACTAAGTATTTTAAGCCTTTAACCGCCGGTGCACGGCCGTCAGAACGCCGAGCGGCAGGCCGAAGAGGCTGACCTTGGCGGTCTTCAGCGCCAGGTCTTCCGCCAGCAACGTGAACCGGGTGGCGAAACGGGGGGCGAGCGGGCCCGTGGCCTTCCCAACCGGCCGCCGGAACGAGATCAGATAGTCGCCGCCGCGACGCTCGCCGGTGATGCCGGCGCCCGCCAGAACCTCGGCCGCCACGTAGCGGCCGTCGCGCCCGGCGGTCATGGCCCAGCGCCAGACATCCACTTCGCCGTCGTCATAGACGAAGGTCTCGTCGAAATGGATCGCGCCGTAGGTGGGGCTGAAGACGCCCTCCGTGCTGACCTGGCAACGGCGGACGACGCGGCCGAAAGGGTCGCGCACCACCCCGGCGCCCTGGGTGTGGCCAAGGAAGAACACCTCCGGCAGGAACGCCATCTCGCCGCGCGGCGACGGGGTCGGATCGGCCAGGCGCATGGTCTCGTCGCGCCCCCGCTCGCTGGGCGGGGACGTCACCAAGTCGCGACTGATATCCTCGGCGGTGGACGCCATGGGGACTGTGCTCGCTGGAAGCTTGGCCTTAGACAACGCTACGGTGACTGAACCGTGTTCGTTATGCGCTCAAGGTATTGCTTTCGTCCCACCTGGGGCTGCGTCTTTTAGGCACAGGTAAAGCGCGCGGTGGACGTCGAGGGCGTTGTTGGTCCAGCCGGTGACCCGCGGACTGACGAGATTGCGGTTCACCGAGTTGTAGAGCGGCGCCACATTAGCATCGTCCAGCATGATCTGCTCGGCCTGCGCCAGCAGCTTCGCCCGCTTGTTGATGTCGGGCTCCAGATCTGCGGCGTTCAACAGCGCGTCGTACTTGGGATCGGAATAGTCGCCGTAGTTCTGTTGGCCGGTGCCGCTCTTCATCAGATCGAGGTAGGTCTTCGGATCGTTGTAGTCGGCGACCCAGCCCGGGATGGACATCTCGAAATCGCGCGTATTGAGGGACTGATAGACGATCTGACCTTCCTGCTGGGTGATCGTCACGTCGACGCCGATCAGCCGCCACTCGGCCTGCAGGGCCTGCGGCACGAGCAGGGAGTCGCTGCCGGTGCTGGTGAGCAGCTTGAACTTCAGCGGATGGCCCGGACCATAGCCCGCCTCCGCCAGCAGCCGGCGCGCCTCGGCCTGGCGCCGCTCGAACGGCCAGTCAGCCCAGCGCGCGCGGGGGCGCTCCGCCGGCGGCACATATCCGGCGATGTTCCCCGGTACGAAGGCGGTCGTCGGCACCTGGCCGGCGCGAAGCAGCTTGGTGGTGAGGAAGTCGCGGTCCACATCCATGGAGAGCGCCTGGCGCACCCGGACGTCCCGGAATGCCTTCACGTCCTTGGTGTTGAACGTGATGTACGCGGTCAGGAGATACGGATTGACCCGCACATAGTCCGCCATCTTGCCTTCGTGGCGCAGGAAGTCGATCCGGTTGGACTGGAAGCCGTTGTTGACGTCCAGTTCGCCGCGCTTGACCCGCCGCTCGGCTGAAGTGGTGTCGGTGGTGGGATAGAAGTCGATGCGATCGATGCAGACGTCCTTCGCGTCCCAGAAGCGCGGGTTCTTCTCGATCCGCACATAGTCGCCGAGCTTCGAGGCCGTCAGCATATAGGGACCGTTGGAGACGTAGTGGCTGGGCAGGGTCCAGGCGTCGCCCCACCGCTGGATGGTGTGCGCCGGCACCGGGTAGAACGTCTGGTGCTTGGCAAGCTGCAGCATGTAGGGCGCCGGGTGCTCCAGCGTCAGTTGCAGCGTCAGGTCGTCGATCGCCTTGACGCCCAACTCGTCGGCCGACTTGGTTCCCGCCTCGACCTGCTCACCGTTCTTCAGGAAGTAGAGCATGTAGGAATAGTTGGAGGCGAAGTGCGGATCGAGCATGCGGCGGTAGGCGAAGACGAAGTCATGCGCGGTCACCGGCACGCCGTCCGACCACAGGGCCTTGCGCAGGTGGAAGGTCCAGACCAGGCCGTCGGCGCTGGTCTCCCAGCGCTCGGCCATGCCAGGGACCGGCTCGCCGTTCGGGCCGTTCTCGGTCAGCCCCTGGATCAGTTCGGCGATGATCGCATAGTCGTTGGTCAGCGAGGCCCGCTGCGGATCGAGGGTTTGTGGATCGCCGCCGTTGCCGTACTCCAGACAGCGCTTGCCGGCTGGGCAGGGCGGGCGCCCGATCGATTGCGGCTGGCAGGCCGCAAGGCTAAGGCCAAGGATCGCCGCTGCGGCGACGACGAAAGGGAATCTCATGTCGCGTCCTGACTACCGTCCGAGTGTGACCAACGCCAGCGTGAGGTTTTCCGCATGACCGCCGCCCTGGATGCGCTGGCCCACGCGCTGGCCGAGCGTCTGAAGGCCAAGGGCGAGACCGTCGCCGTCGCCGAATCCTCGTCCGGCGGCCTGATCTCGGCGGCGTTGCTGGCCGTGCCGGGCGCCTCGGCATACTTCCTGGGCGGCGCCGTAGTCTACACCGGCAAGGCGCGGATGAGCCTGCTGGGGCTCACCCGCGAGTCCGTCGCCGGCCTGCGCTCCTCCAGCGAGCCCTACGCCCAGCTTCTGGCCCGCACGGTGCGCGAAAACCACGGCGCCACCTGGGGGCTCTCGGAGACCGGCGCGGCCGGACCTACCGGCAATCCCTATGGCGACGCGGCCGGCCACACCTGCGTGGCGGTCTCCGGACCGGTGGAGATGGCGGTCACGCTGGAGACCGCCAGCCCCGACCGCGCGGCCAACATGGAGGCCTTCGCCAAGGCGGCGCTGGAACTCCTGCAAGCGGCGATGGGGTAGGGCGGTGGAGCTGGTGCTGATCCGTCATGGCCTCCCCGAGCGTCGGCAGGACACTTCCGACCCGCCGCTGACCGATGAGGGCCACGACCAGGCGCGCCGCGTCGCCGCGGCGCTCGCGGACGAGCGGATCGACGCGATCTTCGCCAGCACCATGGTCCGCGCCGTCCAGACCGCCGAGCCTCTGGTCCGTCAGGGCGGCCACGATCTCGCGCTCAGCGACGGGATCGTCGAGTTCGACCGCGGCTCTGGCGCCTACATCCCCATGGAGCAGCTGAAGCGCGACGACTATCCGGCGTGGAAGCGGTTCGTGGAAGGCGGCTACGGCATGGAGATCGCCGACTTCCAGAAGACCGTCGTCGCCACCTTGGAGGACATCGTCGTCAGCCACTCGGGCAAGACCGTCGCGGTCTTCTGCCACGGCGGGGTGATCAATATCTGGACCGCGCATGTGCTGGGCATGGCGCCACGGCTCTTCTTCGAGCCGGCCTACGCCAGCGTCCATCGCTACATGTGCGCGCGCACCGGCGAGCGGAACCTTGTCAGCCTGAACGACATCGCCCACCTGCGCGCGGGCGTCGCCGCGCTCTCGTAGGGCTAAGCCCAGGCTGGGTGGAGCGCTGGAGTGTCGAGGTCCTTTCTCGACACCAAGGACAACAAGAAGCGCGAAGAACACCAAGGGCGCGCTGCGCGCGCCGGCAAATCATCAACGGTCCTGCGGAAATAGCCGCGCGCCTGAAGGGCGCGCCTTCGTGTCCTTGGCGCTTCTTGGTGTCCTTCGTGTCACCTCCTAGCGACGCCTGCAAAAGCCCCCAGCGCTCGCCGGTCGCGCGCGACTTTCGCTACATCGCGCTAGCCTACTGCCGCGCCATTTCCGCCTGTCCGATCGCCTCGCCGTCCAGCGGCTGCTGGGCGTCCATGGTCACCGTCACCTTCGTCAGCCGGCCGGTGAAGGAGAACGGCGCCTCATAGTCGGCGACGGGGCTTCCGCGATCGCGGCCGATGTCGAGGCCGCTCCAGGAGATGAAGTTGTGGAAGCCAAGCTCGGTCTCGCCGGGCCCGGCCGCCTCGCCGTCGATGAGGAGGGTGATCAGCCGCCGACCGGGCTCGTGCCGGACCGCCACGCCTAGCCGACGGCGGCCGGCGGCGCTCGCGCGATCGCTGGTCGTGATCGCATGCTGGCCGCCGACGTTCATGTCGTAGATGAGCCGCCCGCCGCGCACGAAGAGCGAGTAGCCGCAGGTGGCGTCGCCATGGGCGATCAGCACGCCCTCGTCGGCGCCCGCCATCGTCACATGCGCCTCGATGACGAACGTCCGCGAGCGCACGTCCGGCGCGACGTCGGTGGGCAGATGCCCCATGCCGGCGTGGAAGGTGAAGGCCTTGCGCGCGCCATGGAACCGCGCCGCGTTCTCGGCGAAGCGGGGGCCGAAGCGGTCGTCCAGCGGCAACACCTGGCAACGCTCGGCCTCGGCCCACCAGGACTGGACCAGCGCCGAGAGCTTTTCGGGATGCTCCGCGGCCAAGTCCTGCGTCTCCGAGAAGTCCCCGTCCAGGTGATAGAGCTCCCAGGGGTCGGCGTCGAAGGGCGTGCCGGGCGCATGGTAGGCGACCGCCTTCCAGCAGTCCTTCCAGAGCCCCCGGTGGCCGAACATCTCGAAGTATTGCGCCCCGCCGCGGGGCGGGTCGGCCTCGCCGAAGCTGGCGGCGAAGGAGACGCCCTCGATCGGCTGCTGGACGACGCCGGCGACGGCGTCCGGCGCCGTCACGCCCAGCACCTCCAGCAGCGTCGGCGTTACATCGCTGGCGTGGCGGAAGCCGTGGCGCAGCTCGCCCCGCGCCTTGATCCCCCGCGGCCAGGCGATCACCAACGGATCGCGGATGCCCCCGCCATGGGTGTTCTGCTTGTAGCGCTTGAGCGGGGTGTTCGACGCCATCGCCCAGCCCCAGGGGAAGTTCGAATGAGTGTCGGGTCCCCCGATGTCGTCGATGCGGGCGATCTTCTGGGCGATCGGTTCGGGCTTGCCGTTGAAGGGGCCCATGGCGTTGACCATGCCCAGCGGCCCGCCCTCCTGGCTGGCGCCATTGTCGCTCATCACCAGGATCAGGGTGTCGTCGCGAAGGCCCGCATCGCTGAGGAAACCGATCAGCCGCGCCAGGTTCTGGTCGGCGTGGTCGAGCATGGCGGCGAACGCGCCCTGCAGCCGCGCGAAGAGCCGCTGTTCGTCCGGCGAATGCTCGCTCCAGGGGCGGACCATGGCGTTGCGCGGCGGCAGGCGCGTCGAGGCGGGGACGATCCCCAGGGCCTTCTGCCGGGCCAGTCGCCGTTCGCGCTCCGCGTCCCAGCCGTCCTGGAAGAGCGCGTCGTACTTCAGGATCAGCTCGCGCGGCGCCTGGTGGGGCGCATGGCAGGCCCCGTAGGCCAGCCAGGTCAGCCATGGCCGGTCAGGCGCGTCCGCCGCATGGTCGGCGATGAAGCGGATCGCCTGGTCGGTGAGGTCTTGCGTGAGATGGTAGCCGTCGCCATAGCCGCCCGGCGCGTCGATGGGCGTGTTGTCGCGCACCAGCTCTGGCGCGTACTGGTCGGTCTCGGCGTCCATGAAGCCATAGAAACGGTCGAACCCGCGCCCCAGCGGCCAGCCGTCGAAAGGCCCGGAGGGGCCGGTCTCGGTCAGCGAGGTCACGTGCCACTTGCCGATCATGTAGTTGCGGTAGCCGTCGGCGCGCAGCATCTCCGCCAGCGTCCCGGCCTCCTTGGCGATCTTGCCGCGGTAGCCCGGATAGCCGGAATCGAAGTTGGCCAGGCACCCGACGCCCACCGAGTGATGGTTGCGCCCGGTCAGCAGGGCCGCGCGCGTCGTCGAGCACATGGCGGTGGTGTGGAAGCCGGTGTAGCGCAGCCCGCCCCCCGCCAAGGCGTCGATGGTCGGCGTTTCGATCGGCGAGCCGTAGCAGCCGAAGTCGGAGAACCCGACGTCGTCGAAGAGCACGATGAGGACGTTGGGGCTGCCGGCGCGCGGCCGCGCCCTGGCCGGCCACCAGGGCTCGGACTCCGCGATCGTGCGGCCGATCTTGGGTCCGGTCATGCCCCGTCGTTCCTCCAGCGCCCCGACGATAGTGACTTGCAGGCAAGGCCGCCACCTCGGCGCTCAAGGGGCGCCTTCGCCCTTGCCATGGCGCGCGAATTGGGGCCCCGTCGCGGGTCTTTAGTCCATTGAAGGAAACCGCCATGGCCGACGACGGCGCCGTCATCCTGAGTTCTCCCGTCGCGGTCGCCGCGGCGCTGGCCGGCATGAGCCCCGAGGAGCGGGCGCGCTGGCGCACCGCCGACGTGCCGGGCCGCCCGTCGCTCGCCGAGCGCAACCTCGACATCCCGTTCCCGTACGGCTGGTTCCCGGCCCTCTTGTCGCACGAGCTGGCGGCGGGCGAGGTCAGGCCCCTGCGCTATTTCGGCCATGACCTGGTGATCTGGCGCGGCGAGGACGGCGCGGCGCGGATGCTCGACGCCCATTGCCGGCATCTGGGCGCGCATATGGGTCACGGCGGGCGGGTCACCGGCTCGGACCTCGAGTGCCCGTTCCACGCCTGGCGCTACGACGGCGAGGGCGTCGTTCGGGACATTCCCTACGCCGAGCGGATCCCGCCCTCCCTGCGCAAGCCGTGCGAGCGCCAATGGCCGCTCACCGAGGCCAACCGGATGGTCTGGTTCTGGTATCACCCCGACGCCATCGCCCCGCTGTGGGAGGTGGAATCCTTCCCCGAGGCGGCCGACCCGGCGTGGACGGACTATGAGATCCACGAATGGCGCGTGTTCGGCAGCCTGCAGAACATGGCTGAGAACGCCGTCGACGTGGCCCACTTCCGCTACGTGCACGGCACCGCGACCTTCCCCACTTCGGAGATGATCTGGGACGGGGTGCGGCGCACCTCGATCATCGAGGCTGGGCTGGATACGCCCCAGGGCCGGGTGGACTCGCGCATCGTCTCGAAGATGATCGGGCCTGGCCAGAGCGCCACCCGCTTCACCGGCATCGCCGAGACCCTGCTGATCGCCGCCGTGACGCCGGTGGAGAAGGACGAGGTGCGGGTGCGTTTCTGCTTCACCCAGCCGAAGAGCCAGACCGAGGGCCTGGCGGCGATGGCGGCGCACGGCTTCGTCCACGAGGTCTGCCGCCAGCTCGATCAGGACAAGGTGATCTGGGACCGCCAGCGCTATCTGCCAAAGCCGGTGGTCTGCGACGGCGACGGCCCGATCCTGCGCTTCCGCCAATACTACCGCCAGTTCTACGCCGAGTGGGCCGGCGCTTAAGACCGTCGCGTCGACCCCGACCGGCCCCAAGAATTGACCACGAACCACACGAACCACACGAACACGCTCTACTCTTCGCCTGTCATCCCGGCCGCGAGTCCGCGTGAGCGGGCTGGACAGCCGGGATCTCCTTGCGCCGGTGTTGAAGGAGGTCCCGGATAGCCGCTGCGCGGCTTCCGGGATGACAGACATCGGGGGGCGTTTGTTGGTGTGGTTCGTGAGGTTCGTGGTCCAGCCTTCCAGCGCCGACCAGACGCGCCCACCTATGCGGACATCCGCTACCGCAGCCCCGACCAGCCGTCGCTGGCCCTGACGCGGACGACGGTCGCGGGG
>JBIOEF010000003.1:0-88937 GCA_044445785.1 Caulobacterales bacterium | reverse complement strand
TTGCCGGTCAGGGCTTTCATGACCGACCCCGCGCTCTGGCGCCCCTCCCCCTTGAGGGGAGGGGTTGGGGGTGGGGGTCTGCCACGCGCAGAGCCTCAGCCAGCGCCATCGCTTCGCCGACGATCAGCAGGGCTGGGCCGGTGACCGTTTCGGCGGCGCTCGCCAGGTCCGCCAGCGTGGTGGCGATGCTGCGTTCGTCCGGCAGGCTGGCGTTCTCGACGATCAGCGCCGGCGTCGTCGCCGCCCTGCCGGCGCCGATCAGGCGCGCGGCCAGGGCGGGGGCGGTGGAGACGCCCATGTAGATCACCACCGTCTGGTTGGTCCTGGCCAGGCTCGCCCAGTCCAGGTCCGGCTCGCCGCCGCTCATGGCGTGGCCGGTGACGAAGGTGACGGCCTGGGCTGCGCCGCGATGGGTGAGCGGCGCGCCGGCCGAGGCGCCCGCGGCCAGGGCGGCGGTGACACCCGGAACGATGTGGCAAGGAACCCCTGCGGCGCGGCAGGCTTCCAGCTCCTCGCCCCCGCGGCCGAAGATGAAGGGATCGCCGCCCTTCAGCCGCGCCACCTTCAGCCCGTCGCGGGCGAAGGCGACCAGCATCCGGTTGATCTCGTCCTGAGCGTAGGAATGCCGCGACTTGCGCTTGGCCACCGAAATCCGCTGGGCCTGGGCTGGGGCCAGGTCGAGGATCGCCTCGCTGACCAGGCCGTCGTGGACGACCACGTCGGCGGTCTGCAGAACCTTCAGGGCCTTGATCGTCAGCAGTTCCGGATCGCCGGGGCCGGCGCCGACCAGCCACACCTCGCCCAGCCGCGCAGGCGTGTCTCCGCCCTTCAGGACGACCAGTCGCTTTGGCGCTTTCTTGGTTGGCATGGCGGCCATCTTACACGGCAACTCGTTTAGTTGTTCTAATAGCGATCGACCAAGGCATAACGGGGCGGATCTTGCGATCCGCCCCGCTGACACCCGTCAGCGAAAAGGGCCGATGCGCCTTCGGGTGATTGCAAAGTGGGTCCGCGGCGCCCATTTCGCAACCAAGGACTTCTGCCGGGGCGATCAGGAAATCTCATGGAAACTCGGCGGCGCCTTCCACCGCTAAACGCGCTGCGAGCCTTCGAGGCGGCCGCCCGGCACCTGAACTTCAGCCGGGCGGCGGACGAGCTGTCGGTGACGCCGGGCGCGGTCTCCCAGCAGATCCAGAACCTGGAAGACTACGTCGGCGCCGCGCTCTTCAAGCGCACGCCCAAGGGCCTCCTGCTCACCGACGCCGCCCAGACGGCCCTTCCTGCCCTGCGCGAGGCCTTCGACCGGCTGGCCGAGGCCGCCTCCCTGCTCACCGCCGCCGTCGACGGCCGGCGCCTGACCCTCACCGCCGCCCCGTCCTTCGCCGCCAAGTGGCTGGTGCCACGGCTGAAGGGCTTCGAGGAGGCCTATCCGCACATCGACGTCTGGCTCTCGGCCGACCTCGACATCGTCGATTTCGCCTCTGGCGAGATCGACCTGGCGATCCGCTACGGGACCGGCCGCTACCCGGGCCTCGAGCTTACCCGGCTGATGAGCGAGACGGTGATCCCTGTGGCCAGTCCAGAACTGGTCGCGGCCAACCCGCTGGAATCGCCGGCCGACCTCGTCCACCAGACCCTGCTGCACGACGGCTCGCCCGACGCCGACGACTCCTGCCCCGACTGGTCGATGTGGCTGGCGGCGCGCGGGGTTAAGGGCGTCGACGGCACCCGCGGTCCGCGGTTCAACCAATCGAGCCTGGTTATCGAAGCGGCCGTCGGCGGCCGGGGCGTGGCTCTGGCCAAACGGACCCTGGCGCAGGACGACCTGGACGCGGGCCGGCTGGTCACACCGCTGCAGATCACCACCGCCGTCGACTTCGCCTACTACGTCGTCCACCCGAAGGCCAAGGGGCGGCTGCCGCAGGTGAAGCACTTCGTCGCCTGGATCATCGCCGAGGCGGCGGCGCACGAAGCGGCGCTAGCGGCGATGGACAACGGCGCGGGCATTTGACGGTCTGAACCGCCGCCGCTTGGCCAGCTCCGGCGCTGGTGGCGCCGTCGCCGGCGTCCAGGGCCCGGGCGCGCGCCGGCCCTCGGCCAGCGCCGCCTTCACCGTCGACCACACCTGATCAACCCTCGGCGGCTCTTCCGGTCCGCCGAGATTGGCCACGAAGCCCGCGCCGACGACGCCGTTGAACTCCAACCAACTGGCCAGGTAGAGCGCCACCACCGGCGCGCCGACGGCGGAGGCCAGGTGCGTCAGCCCAGTATCCAGCCCCGCGACGACGGCCGCGCCGGCCATCAACTCGGCCGCCTCGGTGTAGCTGAGCCGTGGCGGAATGATCGCGCGCTGCATCGTCCTGGCGATCCGCTTCGCCCGCTCCAGATCGTCCGGCGAGCCCCACGGCAGCACCACCGCCAGATCCAGGGCCTCGGCGCGGCGGCCAAGCTCGATCCAGTTGGCCTCGTCCCAGGCCTTGTCGGCCCGGGCAGTGGAGTGCAGCGCGACCATGTAGCGTCCAGGCGCCAGCCAGGTCGGCCGCGCGCCCTCGATGTGGAGGCCGTAGTCGAGCGCGCTCGGGAGCTCATAGCCCAGCGCCTGGCCGACGAGCCGACGGGTCCGCTCGACCGCATGCAGCGTGACGCTGACCGGGAACCGGCGCTGGTAGACGAGGCTGGCCAGGGGTTCGCGGACGCTCTTGTGGTCGAAGCCGCAGAGCGGCCCTTCCGCCAGCCGGCCCAGCCAGGCGATCCGCATCAGGCCCTGCGCGTCGATCACCAGGTCGTACGGGGTTTCGCGCAATGTGCGGCGCAAGGCGCTGAACTCGCGCCAGGTCTCGGCGGCCAGCGGTTGGCGGCGCCAGCGCCGCATGCCGATCGGAATCGTCCGCCTCACCGCCGGATGCAGCTGCGGGATCTCAGCCAGGCTCTCTTCCACCACCCAGTCGAGCTGCAGGTCAGGAACCCGTCTGGCCATGTCGGACACCGCCGGCAGGCAATGAATTACGTCACCCAGCGACGACGTTTTTACAAGCAGGACGCGTGTCACCGACCAGGCCCCGGCGTCTTGAGCGAGCGCAGGGCGCGCTCGTGGGCGTAGGCGGCGATGTCGGCCAGGGCCTCGTCGAGGGCGTCGCGCACCTGGGCGAGCCCCGCGCCGTCGCTGGCTTCACAGGCGGCGCAGACGTCGCCAAGGCCGAAAGCGCCGACGCCGCGCGCCGCACCCTTGATGGTGTGTACGGCGTCTCGCCAGCCTTCATGGTCGGGCGTCAGCATGGTCCCCCAGATCGCAGCCTGTTCGCGAAACAGCGCCAGCACCTCGTCGATCACCTCGGCCTCGCCGGCGGCGAAGTCCTCGAGATAGGCGAAATCGACCGCGCCTCTGATGTCCCGCCTGGCCACCCTGATTCCTTGCCTTGACCTGAAGTCCAACTGATTAGACCAAGGCAAATGGGGACGCGAGGTGGTTGCATGGGCGATGATCATTACGAGGTCTACGGCGCACTCGGCTCACCGTATTCACTCAAAATGCGGGCAATATTTCGGTATCGACGCCTGGCGCACACATGGCAGGCGATCGGCCTCAATTCGGCCGTGCGATCGAAGGTCAAAGCGCCGGTTATTCCCATCGTGCGGTTCCCACATGACGACTGGCGCAACGATTCCACGCCGATGATCCGGGCGCTGGAAAACCTGCACGCCGAGCGCCGGGTGATTCCCGACGATCCGGCGGACGCCTTCCTCGCGCTCTTGATCGAGGACATGGCCGACGAATGGGGCACGAAGATGATGTTCCACTACCGTTGGGCGCCCGAAGAGGATCGCGACCTCAACGCCTTCACCCTCGCCCAGCAGGCGCTGCTCGGCCAGCCGCGGGCGATGGTGGATCGGGCCGGCGCAACCATGCGCGACCGCCAGGTGGGCCGCATGTCGCTGGTGGGATGCACGCCAGAGAACACGCCGCTGATCGAGGAGACCGCGAATCGGGTGCTGGGGCTGATCGACGCCCACGTGCCGCACGGACTCTGGCTC
This sequence comes from Caulobacterales bacterium, assembly GCA_044445785.1. Taxonomy (GTDB): domain Bacteria; phylum Pseudomonadota; class Alphaproteobacteria; order Caulobacterales; family Caulobacteraceae; genus Acaudatibacter. Next base: position 84,905 of record JBIOEF010000003.1, on the reverse strand, counting down.
TTCGGCGAGCGCCCGTCGCTGGCCGACTTCGGCTGGTACGGCCAGCTTTCCCAGCTGGCGCGCGACCCGACGCCCCGCAACCTGATGCGCTGCGAGTATCCGGCCGCTTTCACCTGGGTGGAGACCCTGGACGACGCCTCGGGACTGGAGCCCGGCGCCTGGCGCGATCCGAGCGCCCCGCCGTCGGCGGCGCTCGCCGGGTTCCTCACCCTCGCCAGCGAGCTCTACCTGCCGTTCCTGGCCGAGAACGCCCGCGCCCTGGTCGAGGGGCTCAGCGAATTCCGCCTCACCCTGATGGGCCGTCCCTACGCCCAGGCGCCGTTCGGCTATCAGGCCAAGTGCCTTGGCGTCCTGAAGGGTGCGTTCGCCGCCCTCGGCGCCGACGCCAAGGCGCGGGTCGAGGCCGCGCTGGCGCCTGGCCCCGGCGCGGCGATCCTGGCTGGCTGACGCGCGCCTTGCCTCGCGGCGATAATTAAGTATGGTCCGCGCCCTCGCGGGCCGGGCCGGCGCGACGGGTGCATAGCTCAGTTGGTAGAGCAGCTGACTCTTAATCAGCGGGTCGTAGGTTCGATCCCTACTGCACCCACCATCTTTCCGGACCCATAGCGCCGCTCAGGGTCGAGGGATCCAGTGACCTAGGCCGGACAGTTCTTCGCCCGCTCGGCGCGCTGGATGGTGGCGATGTTGGCGCGCTCGATGTTGCTGAGCGGGACCGCCGCCTGGTTGGAGATGTGGCAGCCCTCGTTACCCATTTCGGAGATGCCGCGAGCGGTGGCGAAGCAGTAGCCATGCTCCTGGTAGATGCGGTTGCGCATCATCCAGAGGAAGTCGCAGTTGGGTCCGTCGGGCCGCGGCGCCGACAGGTAGTCGTAGTGGCGCGAGAACAGGTTCTTGTCGCTGCACCCCACCAGGTCGTAGCAGTCGGCGAACACCGGCGAGGCGGCGCACACCGCCGCCAAGGCCGCTACGACCGCGATCCGGCGACGCACGCTGAGAGTGCCTTGTAGCGTCTTCATCGAACAGCCCCCAAAGTCACGAAGGTTGACAACCTGCCCGCCAGATCGAGCGGCCGCATTGACGCCGATCAACGTGCGCCGGGGCGGGATGTGGATCAACAGCGTAGTCTTGCCGTTCAACAGACTGGACAAATGGCCCGGCGCGCCCAATCTGAAGGCCGGGGGACGCCTGTTAGGAGGCCGTCTATGCACTCGAAATCCTTACGCGCCAGCCTGGTCGCCGTCGGCGCGCTGGCTCTGAGCGCCACCGCCGCGCTTGCGGACACCCAGCCCGCATCCCGCGCGAACACCAACAGCTGCTTCTTCGTCAGCCAGTGGCAAGGCTCGAAGGCGTCCGGCGAGCATGAGATCCTGATCCGCGTCAACCTCCGTGACGTCTACCGCCTGGAGGTCAACGGCGATGCGTCGCAGCTGGATTGGCCGGACATGCATCTGGTCTCGATCGTACGGGGCGGCGACAGCATCTGCTCGCCCCTCGACTTGGACCTCTCGATCTCGGATGGGCACGGGATGAGGGTCCCGCTGATCGTCCGCAGCATCACCAAGCTGACGCCCGAAGAAGTCGCGGCGATACCGCCCAAGTTCAGGCCTTAGCGACTAGCGCCTGGCTTTCCGCGCGGCCTGGAAGACGCTGTCGGCCAGGACCGCGAGGGCGCCCACGATCAGCAGCGCCGCCGACGCCAGCGGCGGCGCGGCGAGGACGCGCGCTCCCACGGCGGCCAGACCCACGACGGCGAGCGCCAGCAGGGTCAGGCGGCGGTCGCCGACGAACATGCTCCAAAGCTCTTGCAGAACCTCGACAAGCACGCTCACGGACGCGCCTCCGCCAGGGCCGGCCGCACCAGCCGCGAAAGCCCAAGGCCGGCGGCGAGGAACACCGCCACCAGGACCAGCAGCGCCAGGTCATCGCCTGGCCAGGCGACGCCGAGGCCCTCGCCGGTCCAGAAGACCCCGAAAGATGAGAGCATCACGCCGACGCCGAATTTCAGCGTGTTCTCCGGCACTTTGGCGAGGGGCCGGTGGATCACCAGGCCCGCCGTCATCACCGCCAGGAACGCGGCCACGGCGCCCAGCGAGGCGGGGATCAGGAGGCCGCGCCCGGCGCCCACGGCCAGGACGATGAACACCACTTCCAGGCCCTCGAGCAGCACCGCCTTGAACGCGGCCAGGCCCGCCAGCCAGTCGCCGCTGCGCGCGGCGCCGGTGTCCCCCTCGAGTTTGGCCTTCTCCCGCTCGAAGATCGCCGCCTCGTCGTGCAGCGCCATCAGGCCGGCGGCGCGCAGCACCGCCTTGCGCAGCCAGCCGAGGCCGAACAGCAGCAGCAGCACGCCAATGGTCAGCTGAAGCGCCTTCAACGGGACCTGGTCCAGCAGCGGGCCCAGCGCCAGCACCACCAGCGCCAGCACCGCCAGCGCCGCGCCGGCGCCGCTCAGCGCCGGACGCCAGCCGCGCAGGGTGGCCACCGCCAGGACGATGGTGAAGGCCTCGACGACCTCCACCGATGAGGCGGTGAAGGCCGCGGCCACGGCGGGCGCGGCGGTGGTCCAGAAGTTCATGCGCGCCTCTTAGCCGGGCGCAAGGTGGCGGGCCACCTCAGAAACGCTTGGAGACGCCCATGTAGGTCTGGACGCCGGGCGTCGCCCTGTTGAGGCCGAGGTTCACCCCGCCGTCGAGCTGGAAGGTCGGCAGGCTGGCCGGAATCCACGCCGCGCCCAGATCGAACGAGGCCTGGGTGACCGTCCCGGTGGGGTCGAAGTTGGCGTCGCCCCAGAGTTCGGCCGAGAGGGTGATGGTCTTGGGCGCCGGAAAGCTGAAGCTGATCAGGCCCGCCGCGTTCGCGTGCCGGCCGGCGCCGATGGCGTTGGCCAGGACATCGATCTCCGGATCGAACAGCAGCTGCGCGCCCTTGGGCAGGTTGAACTGGACGGGCACGATCAGGCCCTCCTCGACCGCGCCGTTGCCGATGACGGTGGGCGCGGTGGGAACCTTCACCCATGGGGCCAGCGCCAGGCCGATGTCGCCGCCATCGTCGCCCATCAGGTTCAGCTTGGCCTTGAGGAAGAGATCGCCGACGCCGCCGGCCGTGACGCTCTCCCCGCTGGCCCGGTCGTGGACCGTCACCTGCTCATAGGGCGCGATGTTGATCTCCAGGTCGAGGGTGTTGGTGACGCCCAGCTTCAGGGTCGGGTTGGTGAAGAGTTCGGTCCGGGTGGTCACGCCGTCAACGCTGGCGATCGTGACGTTGTAGATATCGGACTCGAACTGCCAGCGGCCGGCGTCCACGCTGCAAGGCCCGGTCGACTTGGTCGGTCGGTCCGTGCAGAGGCTGCGCAGATCAGCCTCCGGGGTGGGATTGAAGAGGGTGAAGCCGCTCTTGTCAGGCGGCGGCGGCGCGGGCGCGTCGTCAGCGAGCGCGGGCGTGGCCCACACGAGACTCAGCGCGCTCAGCGGCGCGAGCAGTCGACGGAGCATCGGCGGCACCCTCCCTGGCGACATCCTAACGGCGAATCGGCTCACGCGGCGAGCCCGCTCACCCGCGCCGACGCGCGGCTGGTGAGCCTAACGGCTGCCGAGCGAACCGACGCGCCCTAAGTCTTGCTTTCCGTCGTGACCAACTTGTGAATTTCTGCGGTCATCTCATTGTTTATTTTCATCAATTGATGGAGTTCGTCCTGGATCTTCAAGAGCGCCTCCGCATCCTGATAGGTCTGCAGCGCCTGCTTGTCGGACGCCTGCGCCGCAACTTTCTGACCCACCATGATGACCGACAGCAAAACCAGCTGCAGGAAGGTCTGAGCGATCCACGCCACCAGCGGCGCCGTTCCTCCCTTGATGGCGTCCGGGAGGCTTATCAGCGCCAGGACGGTGAAGATGTAGGCGCACCACATGGTGCCGACGGCGTTGGTGATGATGATCGCCAGCCGCCCGTTGAAGCCTTCGTGCTCATGCTCCGTGAGATGAGGCCCGGCCTTGGTGCGCTTTTCGATGATCGGATGAGGTATGTGCTGGGTCGCCATGGGCTCGTCAGTCCTTCTGGAATCGGGGTGGTCGGAAAACGCCGGTCACTGGAATTACGCTCAAGCTGGGCTTTGGCAAACCCTTGAAAATGCGGGGCGAGCGCGTAACGGCTAGCTAGGATGAGCGTCTGCGACCACGCCCGGTTGGGCGGTCAGCCGGCGCGCGTGATCCGCTCGAGCGGCGGCAAGGCGACCGCGTCCCCGGCCGCCAGCCGTAGCGCGCCCAGGGCGACGCCGTCGGCGAGGGGCGAGCGGTAGAGGCTTTGCCTGGGCCGCAGCGCCGCCAGCGCCGCGCTGAACGCCTCGTCTGCGGCGAACCGGCCCTCGATGAGGATCGGGCCCTGCGCGGCGATGAGCGTCAGGGCATGGTCGGCGCGGCGGGCTAGCTCCAGCGCCGCGCGCGTGGCGCGCAGCGCCGGCGTCGCCCCCGTCCAGTCCGCCAGACCCGCGGCTTGCTCCAGCAACTCGACCTTTGAGGTCGCGCCCAGCGCCCTGCCCATCCAGGTCTCGTAGTCGCGGCCGCCCATGAACCGGGCGGTCGGCGTCGGCGTCCCGGCGATATCGATATTGGCCAGCATGTCTTCGCCTGGATTGTAGGCCGCCGGGCCAGATCCGCCGGCGCCCATGCAGATGAACCAGGTGCCGGTCGAGACGACGCTGAACGCTCGGCCGCCAAGCTCGCCAAGGCCGCGCGCCGCGTGAAGGGCGGCGTTGCTGTCGTGCAGACCGCAATAGACCCGGCAGTCCGCGGAAATCCCGGTCGCCTCGCTCACCGCGCGCCGGACCGGGCCCAGGACCTCGCCCGCGCCCATGAGCGGCCCCAGCCGACCAGCCCACCCGCGCCGCTGCGCCAGATCCGAGAACCGGCGCTCCAACGGCCGCCAGAGGTCGCTGTGGCAGCCCAGGCTGGTGACCTCGCAGGCGATCCGGCCGCTGAGGACCCAGGCCCAGTATTGCGGCCAGAGCAGAACGCGCCCCTCCCCCGGCCAGAATTCCGGATAGAGCTGTTCCAGCCAGAAGAGTTGGGCGCCGAGGTTGAGCCCGCCTTCCAGCCGCGGCGAGAGTGTTGCTTCGAACGGATCACGCTCGAAATCGTAGGCGGCCGCCACTGCCTCAGGGATCGGCGCCTCGTAGTCCAGCGCGGCGATCGGCGTCTCGCCGTCCATCAGCACCGCGGCGGCGCCATGGCCGACCGGAACCAAGGCGGCGATGTCCGCGCCGCTGGCGAAATTGTCGAGCCCTGCCATCAGCCATGCGCCGATCCCGGCCAGATCCAGCTGCGGCAGCTCATCATCGACGGGTCGGGCGTTGACGCGATCCAGTTGACGGAGCAGGACACCCTCGTTCGACCACAGGGTGAGTTTGCTCCGGGTCTTGCCGATGTCGATGACCGCGATCGCGTGGTCCAAAAAACGGGTCCCGATGAGTGAAAGTGAGCGAAACTTACGTGACGTGATTGTTTCGAACTACGCCCGGTGTTAGGACGCCCGGCATCGGCCCGGAGTGAGTTTATGGACGGCGCAGACCGTATCACCACCGCCCTGCCGCTCGTCCGGCCCGCGTCCAAATGGTCGCAAGCGGCGGCGGATGGCAAGTCGCCAGCTGAGCTTTTGATCTATCGCTCCAATCTGTTGGGCGCCGATCTGGCGGTGACCAACTTCGCCGGCGGCAACACCTCGGCCAAGCTCACCGAGTCCGATCCGATCACTGGCGAAGCGCAAACCGTGCTCTGGGTGAAGGGATCCGGCGGCGATCTCGGATCGATCGATCGCTCAGGATTTTCCAGGCTTTACCTCGACAAGCTCACCGCCATGGAAGCCCGGTACGGCGGCCCGACGGACGAGGACAGGATGGCGGGGCTCTACCCCTACGCCGCCTTCGAGCCCGGAACCCGCGCGCCCTCGATCGATACGCCGCTGCATGCCCTCCTCCCGTACGCGCACGTCGACCACGTGCACCCGGACGCCCTGATCGCGCTGGCCGCTTCCAGCGGCGGCCAGGCGGCGGCGGTGGAGATCTATGGCGGGAACGTCGGCTGGACGCCTTGGCTGCGGCCCGGCTTCGAGCTGGCGCTGCGCCTGCGCGAACTCGTCCGCGCCCGCCCGAACCTGCGCGGGGTGGTCATGGCCGGCCATGGGGTGATCGCCTGGGGCGAGACCTCAGAGGCCTGCTACGAGAACACCCTGGACCTGATCGCCAGGGCCGCCGACTACCTGAACGAGCGGCTGGAGCGCCTGCCGGCGTTCGGCGGTCAGAAGACCAAGCCCCTGGCGGCGGGCGAACGCGCCGCCGCGGCCGCCGCGTTGGCGCCGCGCCTGCGCAGCCTGGCCGGCGATGCGCCGCGCAAGATCGTCCACTTCGATGATGCGCCCGAGACACTGGAGTTCGTCGGCGCGGCGGGGGCCGGCGCGCTGGCGTCGCTCGGCACGTCCTGCCCGGATCACTTCCTGCGCACGAAGATCAAACCGCTGCTGCTGGACCCCGATCGCCTGGGCACAGACGGCTATCTGGCCGACGCCTTCGCCGCTTACCGCGCCGACTATGGCGCCTACTACGAGCGCCGCCGGCGGCCGGCGAGCCCGGCGATGCGCGACGCCAACCCGGTGGTGGTGCTGCATCCGGGCGTCGGCATGTTCACGCTCGCCAAGGACAAATCCACCGCCCGTATCGCCAGCGAGTTCTATCGCAACGCCATCAACGTGATGCGCGGCGCGAGCGCGGTGGGCGACTACCTGGGCCTGGCCGAACAGGAAGCCTTCGACATCGAATATTGGGCGCTGGAGGAGGCGAAGCTCCGCCGCGCGCCGCCGCCCGCCCCGCTGGAGGGCCGGATCGCGCTGATCACCGGCGGCGGGGGCGGGATCGGCCGCGCGATCGCCGAACGGTTGCTCCGCGACGGCGCCTGCGTAGTGCTGGCGGACCTGGACGAAGGGGCCATGGACGAGGCGTTCACGGCCCTGGTCGGCGCGTTCGGCCCCGACCGCGTGCGTCGGACCCCGATGGACGTCACCGACGAAGCCGCTGTCACCGCCGCCGTCGCCTTCGCCACCCTTGAGTTCGGGGGTCTCGACATCCTCATCGCCAACGCCGGCATCGCCTCGGCCGCGCCGATCGAGGAGACCAGCCTGGAGCTCTGGCGGCGCAATCACGACGTGCTGGCGCAGGGGTATTTCCTTTCCGCCCGCGAGGCTTTCCCGCTGCTCAGAGCCTTCGGCGGCTCGATCGTCTTCGTGGGTTCGAAGAACGCGCTGGCGGCCAGCGTCAACGCCTCCGCCTACGCCTCTGCCAAGGCTGCGGCGCTGCATCTGGCGAGGTGTCTGGCCCTGGAGGGGGCGCCTCACGGCATCCGGGTCAATGTGGTCAACCCCGACGCGGTGATCCGCGGCTCGCACATCTGGGACGGCGACTGGCGCAAGGAGCGGGCCAGCGCCTATGGCGTCGATCCGGGCGAAGCGCTGGAGGCGCACTATCGCGAGCGGAGCCTCTTGAAACGCGAGGTGTTGCCTGAGGACGTGGCCGAGGCGGTGGCTTTCCTGGCCTCCGATCTTGCCTCAAAATCCACCGGCAACATCCTGAACGTGGACGCCGGCAACGCCCAGGCTTTCACCCGTTAGACCCTTCAGCCGCTGAAGGAGGCTCGATCATGAACCGCCCGCCCCTGCCCCCCGACCTCGTCGAGCGCGAGAACGCGGCGCGTCTGGCCGCCCTGGAAGACGAATACGCCAGCCTCGGGCGCGCGCTTTCCCGCCGCGGGCGCAACATCGACAAGGTCAAGGATGCGGTGAAGGATTTCGCCGTCGCCGTGCCGACCTGGGGCCTAGGCGTCGGCGGCACGCGCTTCGCCAAGTTCCCGATCCCAGGCGAGCCGATCACCATCCACGAGAAGCTGGAAGACGCGGCGGTGGTCAACCAGCTCTGCCGCATGACTCCCACCGCCTCGCCGCATTTTCCCTGGGACAAGGTCGAAGATCCCAAGGCGCTGCGCGAGGAAGCGTCCGAACTGGGCCTCCGCTTCGACGCGGTGAACTCCAACACCTTCCAGGACCAGCCTGGCCAGGCGCGCTCCTACAAGTACGGATCGCTCACCCACACCGACAAGGCCGTGCGCGATCAGGCCATCGCCCACAACATCGACTGCATCGACCTCGGCGTCGCGCTGGGCTCCAAAGCCATCACCGTCTGGATCGGCGACGGCGCCAATTTTCCCGGCCAGCAGAACCAGACCGCCGCCTTCGACCGCTATCTCGACTCGATGAGCCAGATCTACGCCGCCCTGCCGGCCGACTGGCGGATGTTCATGGAGCACAAGCTCTATGAGCCGGCGTTCTACTCGACGGTGATCTCCGACTGGGGCACCAACCTCTTGGCCGCCCAGCAGCTGGGCGAGAAGGCCCGGTGTCTGGTCGACCTTGGCCACCATGCGCCTAACGTCAATATCGAGCAGATCGTCGCCCGCCTGGCGCGGTTCGGGAAGCTCGGCGGCTTCCACTTCAACGACAGCAAGTACGGCGACGACGACCTGGACACCGGCTCGATCAATCCGCACCAGCTGTTCCTGATCTTCAACGAACTGGTGGAGGCGGCCAGCCGCGCCAACGGCGAGTTCAGCCCCGCCTACATGATCGACCAGTCGCACAACGTCACCGACCCGATCGAGAGCCTGCTGCTTTCCGCCGCCGCCATCGCCGGCAGCTACGCCAGGGCCCTGATCGTCGACCGCGAGGCGCTAGCTGAGCACCAGGACGCCAACGACGTGGTCCTGGCCTTCTCGGACCTGCGCCGCGCCTACGAGACCGACGTCGCCCCCATCCTGGCCATGGCGAGATACGAACTGGACGGCGCCATCGAGCCGGTCGAGACCTACCGCCGCTCCCAATGGCGCCCGAGAAAGGCGCAGGAGCGCGGCCGCGCGTCAGGGTCGGCGGGAATCGTCTAGTAGCTCGCGGCGTGCTTCTGCCTGGCCGCCTTCCGGCGCTGCTTGTCATGTTCGTGCGCCAGGTGATGGCCGATGGCGCAGCCGGCGACCGCGCCCAGCACCGCGTGATGATGGGCGAAGTGCCCGACCACCCCGCCGACCACCGCGCCCTTGAGGCAACCGCGCGCGTCGGCCGCCCCGGCCGCGCTCGTAAGCGCAAGGGCGATGATCAGGGCGTAGGTCTTCATGGACATTTCTCCGACAAAGCCGCCCTACAACACGCCAGCGACCCGAAGCCTGCGTCAAGCACCCATGGCGTGCGCGCTGGCCTATGCTAGCAATGGCCAACTTCGCCCAGGACCGCTGAATGCACGCCAGTCAACGCGACGTCGAGATTCTGAGGCTGCTGCAGAGCCAGGGGTTCGTCTCGTTCAAGCAGCTCAGCCATCGGCTGGACGCCTCCTCCGCCACCATCCGCCGCGACCTGGAGCGCCTGGAGAGCGAGGGCCGGATCGCCCGCGTGCGCGGCGGCGCGCGGCTGACCGGCGAAGCGGCGGCGGCGGCCGAGCGGCTGGCGGGCGCGCCCTTCGAGATCAACCGCACCCGCCAGGCCATCGAGAAAGCCGCCATCGGCCGCGCCGCCGCCGCCCTTTGCCGGCGGGGCGAGGCGCTGATCATCGACGGCGGCACCACCACCTTCCAGATGTGCTCGCACCTGGCGGGGCTGGAGCTGCAGGTGCTGACCAATTCCCTGCACATCGTCGCAGAACTTCTGCCGCAGTCCGGCACCCGCGTGTCGGTGCCCGGCGGCGCCATCTTCCGCGAGCAGAACATCATCCTCTCACCGTTCGAGGACGACGGCCTGGCCCGCTACCACGCCTCCAAGCTGTTCATGGGCGCCGCAGCGGTGGGCGCGCGCGGGCTGATGCAGGCCGACGTGGTGCTGATCCAGGCCGAACAGAAGCTGATGGACAAGGCCGACCAGCTGATCGTGCTGGCGGACTCCACCAAGTTCCGCACCTCCGCCAGTTTCCTCGTCTGCGACTTGGACGCCATCGACATGGTGGTCACCGACACCGGCGTGCGGGCGGCCGAAGTGGAGATGCTGCAGGACCACGGCATCGAGGTCGTGATCGCCGAATAGGCCGGCGCGGGCGCTCTTGACTTGATCTGAGCGATTGTGAGCCTAGGCGCCATGAGCGCGCCCGCGGTCTTTCCCCCTGTCCAGGGCCTCTGCCCGCCCCAGTTCGAGGGCGTGCGCCGGGCGTTCGAGGCCAATTTCGCCAGCGGCGCGGACGTCGGCGCGTCGGTGGCGATCACCATCGACGGCGACCTGGCGGTCGACCTCTGGGGCGGGAGCCTCGATGAGGCAGGACACCGCCCGTGGGAAAAAGACACGATCGTCGGGGTCGCTTCGACGACCAAGACCATGACCGCGCTTTGCGCGCTGCTGCTGGCGGACCGGGGCGAGCTGGACCTGGATGCGCCGGTGGCGCGCTATTGGCCGCAGTTCGCCGCCGCCGGGAAGGAGGGCGTGCTGGTGCGCCACTGCCTTGGCCACACCTCCGGGCTTCCGGGCTGGACGCAGAAGATCGCCTTCGAGGACTACTACGACTGGGAGAAAGTCACCTCGCTGCTCGCCGCCCAGGCGCCCTGGTGGGCGCCAGGAACCGCCTCGGCCTACCACGCTTCGACGCAAGGGTTCCTGGTGGGCGAGGTGGTGCGGCGGATCACCGGGCAATCGCTGGGGACTTTCTTCGCCCACGAAGTCGCGGGGCCGCTTGGCGGCGACTTCCACATCGGCCTCGATCCCAAGCACGACCATCGCCTGTCGCCCTCGATCCCCAACCCGGAACCGCCGGCGCCTGTCGGCGACGCAACGAGCATCTGGGGCCGGATCGCCTTCAACCCGGTGACGCCGAAGCTTAGCGAGATCGACTCGCGCTGGCTGCGCGCCGAGATTCCGGCCGGCAACGGTGTCGGCAACGCCCGCTCGATCGCGCTGATCCAATCGGTGCTTGCCTGCGGCGGCGAAGTGCGCGGGCGGCGGCTGATGTCGCCAGAGGGCTGCGAGGCTGTGCTGCGCCAGCAGTCGGATGGCGTCGACCTGGCGTTCCTGACGCCCTGCCGGTGGGCGATGGGCTTTTCGTTGCAACTGGGCGAGATGACCTTCGGCCCGCGGACCTGCTTCTGGGGCGGATCGGGCGGCTCGCTGATCATCGTCGACATGCCAAGGCGGATGACCTTCGCCTACGCCATGAACAAGCTCGTTGGGGCTCCCTTCGGCGACCCCCGCAACGCTCCGCTCGTGGCGGCGACCTATGCGGCGCTGAACGCCTAGCGCTCGGCTTCGAAGATCACGAACCGGTCCCCAACGCGCTTGTGGAAATAGAGCCGCCGGGCGTCGGCGCTGAGCGAGGGCGCCTCGACGAAACCGTCAGCCGCGGCGACCCGCTGTGGCGGGCCGAAGGGTGCGCTGGTGTCCAGTCGCGCCGCGCGCAGGATCGCCACCCTTGGCCTCGATGACGCATCGCGGTCCAACCGGGTGAAGAAGAGTTCCAGCCCGTCCTCGGAGATCGACGGCGCATAGTCGAGCCCATCGGAGTTGACCGCGGCCAGCAGTCGCTCGCCGCCAGCCACGCGGTCGAAACGATCGCCATCGCGCCGCGCGACGACGATGCGCGCCGCGGCAGGCTTGGGTCCGGCGCCGCGAAAGTCGCCGTCGACGAAGTAGAGCGTCTGGCCGTCGCCGCTGATCTCGGCGTCGAAATTGACCATGCCCGGGACCTGCGGCGAGACGCCTGGGACGATTTCGACGCCGCTCGCCACGCCATCCTTGAAACCGGCGCGATAGAGGGTCGAAAAGCTTTGTGCGTAGCTGCGGGTCGAGACGAAATAGAGCGTCCCCGCGCTGTCCAGGCTGGCGACCCCGTCCAGAGCCGGCGAATTCGCGCCCTTGATCTCGCCCTTGAACTGGAAGGCGCGGTCATCGATCCGCCGGGCGTAGAAGAGATCGGTCTTCTCCGGCGGATCGTTGCGGTTGTTGAACAGCAGATAGCGCCCGTCCTTGGTGATGAAGGGCTCCATGGCGTCGCCGTCGTAGCCGCGGATGGTCACCGGCCGCGGGTCATGGAAGGCGGTGTCGTCCGGCGGGGCGGGCGCGGCGACTGAGGCGAGCGCCAGGGCGATTGGCAGGGCGCCCGCGAACCTCATCTACGGTGTCCGGCCACTGACCCCCTCCACCGCTTCGCGGTCCCCCTCCCCCTGCCGGGGAGGATTGGGCGCTAGAGCCCGCCCAGCAGCACGTACTTGATCTCCAGGTACTCCTCGATCCCGTACTTGGAGCCCTCGCGGCCGATGCCGGACTGCTTGACCCCGCCGAACGGGGCGACCTCGGTGGAGAGGATGCCGTCGTTCACCGCCACCATGCCGTACTCCAGCGCCTCGGCGACGCGGATCACCCGGCCAAGGTCGCGGGCGTAGAAATAGGCGGCCAGGCCGTAGATGGTGTCGTTGGCCAGGGCGATGGCCTCGGCCTCGTCGGCGAAGCGGGTCAGCGTGGCGACCGGCCCGAAGATCTCCTCGCGGGAGATGGCCATCGAGGGCTTCACCTCGGTGACTACGGTCGGCTCGAAATAGGTGCCGCCCAGCGCATGGCGGTGACCGCCAACCGGCACCTGCGCGCCGCCGGCGACGGCGTCGGCCAAGAGGCGCTCGACCTTCTCCACCGCGTCCATGTTGATCAGCGGGCCCTGGACGACGCCGGCCTCGGCGCCGTCGCCCACCTTCATCGCCTTCACGCGCTCGGCCAGCTTGGCCTCGAAGGCGTCATAGACGCTGGCCTGGACCAGGAACCGGTTCGCGCAGACGCAGGTCTGGCCCATGTTGCGATATTTCGAGGCCAGCGCGCCCTCGACCGCCTGGTCCAGGTCCGCGTCGTCGAAGACGATGAAGGGCGCATTGCCGCCCAGTTCGAGCGACACCTTCTTCACCGTCGTCGAGCATTGCGCCATGAGGAGCTTGCCCACCTCTGTCGAGCCGGTGAACGAGAACTTGCGCACCAGGGGGTTCTGGGTGAGCTCCAGCCCCACCTCGCGCGAATGGGTGGTGGGAACGACGTTGAAGACGCCCCGTGGCAAGCCGGCGCGGCTCGCCAGCTCCGCCAGCGCCAGCGCCGAGAGCGGCGTCTCCTGCGGCGGCTTGATCACCACCGTGCAGCCGGCGGCCAGCGCCGGGGCGCACTTGCGGGTGATCATGGCGTTGGGAAAGTTCCAGGGGGTGATCGCCGTCACCACCCCGATCGGCTGCTTGAAGGTGATGATCCGCTTGCCGTGGGCGTGGGTGGGAATGACGTCGCCGTAGAGGCGTTTGCCCTCCTCGGCGAACCACTCGATGAAGCTCGCGCCGTAGGCCACTTCGCCGCGGGTTTCGGCCAGGGGCTTGCCCTGTTCGGCGGTCATCAGCTGGGCCAGGTCCTCCTGGGCGGCCATGATCAGCTCGAACCATTTGCGCAAGATCGCGGCGCGCTCCTTGGCCGTCTTGCCGGCCCAGGCCGGAAAGGCGCCGGCCGCCGCCTCAATGGCGGCGCGGGCGTCGGCGGCGTCGAGGTTGGCGACCTGCGCCAACACCGCCCCGCTGGCGGGATTGGTGACCTTGAAGCGCTGTCCGTTGCCCGCAGTTGTCCAGGCGCCATCGACGTAGGCGTCCTGGCGCAGAAGCACGGATTCCTTCAGGGCGAGCATGGCCAATCCTCTCAAGCCGGCGCGCAGGCGATCCGGACGGGGCGCATCATTGGGACGGCGTCAGCTCGTCGCGCCGGCGACTGAGTTCGCTCATGATGCGGGCATGGTCGCGCCGGGTCAGCCTGAAGCCGAGCAGAACCGCGACCGCGACCGCGGTGAAGAGGCCGGCGCCGGGACCGTAGGCGATGCCGAGGCGGTGGATCGTGGCGATCGGAATCGCCGCCAGATGGCCGGGCGTCGCGGCCGGGCCATGCGGGAAGCCGATGAGGTCGAGGGCGACGCCGCCGACGATCAGGCCCAGACCGCTCGCGGCCTTGGCGGAAAAGGTGATGCCGGCGAAGAAAGGGCCCTCGCGCCGCGCGCCGAACATATGCTCGTGCTCGTCGGCGGCGTCGGCCATCATCGACTGGAACGAGATCGTCGAAAGGCTGCCGCCGAACGTGAGCAGGATCACCGCGCCCATGAGGGTCGCCACGTACAGGCTCGGGCCGATCACGTGGGTCAGGTTGAGCGTGACCGGCGCGATCTGGGCGGCGCCAAGGAGACTCAAACCGAGCATCGCGATGCTGCGCTTTTCCATCATTCGGGCGAGCAGCGCCGCAACGAAGACGCCGCTCAACCCTCCAATCGGAGCGACCAGCCCTAGGGTCAGCAACTCGCCCGACGTCAGCTTCCAGAAGAAGGTGTAGGCGTGAAGCGTCAGGGCGCTCGCGGCGCCCAGCGCGGCGAAAAGGATGAGACAGCAGAGGAAGAGGTGCAGGAACGAGCGGTTCCGCAGCACCTCGATCCCCTCCCCTAGGAAGCTCAGGGGGCTGAACCTCGCGTCCGCGGCCGCAGCGTGCAGCCGACCGCGGGCGCGCAGCGTGCCGAACGTGCTGACCAGGGCGCCAAAGGCCACGATCGCAGCGCAACTCCAGGCGAGCGGGACGTACGCAGCGTGGTCGTACCGACCTTGGGCGCCTTTCAGGAATACGCCGAACGCCAGGTAGGGAAAGAGCAGACCTCCCACGACCGTGTAGAGCACCCGGGCCGCGACGATGGTCGAGCGCTCTGCGTAGTCGTCCGACAGCTCCGCGCCCAGCGCAAAGTAGGGCACCTGGAAGAAGGAATTGCCGATCCGCAACACGAGTAGCGCGGTGAGGGCGTAGGCGAAGAGCATGCCCCCGTGCAGGCCAGGGGGGATCGAGAACAGCAGTCCGAACGCGGCCACCAGCGGGACGATGCTGGCGAGCATGAACGGGTGTCGGCGCCCGTGCGGCGATCGGCTGTTGTCCGACAGCGACCCCACCACCGGATCGACGAAGGCGTCGACGAAGAGCGTCGGGCCCAGCACCAGGCCTGCCGCCGTCCCCGACAGGCCGCATACGACGGTGAGGTAGAAGAGCAGCAGCTGGCCGACGGTCAGGGTGGTGATGTTCTCGACCAGGGCCCCGGACCCGTAGACCGAGAGCGCGCCGAACCCCAATCGGCGGGAACGCGCGGCGTGGTTGGCGGCCTTCGCGGGCGCTTCGACGGCGGCGTCAACGACGTTCGGGGACGATGACTTCGCCGGTGCGCTGATTGACATGGACAATTCCTGGGTCGCTATCCTGCCAACGACCTTGCCCCGCATGCGTGGCGGGCGCCAGCCCTTCCCGGATTCCACAGGCGCGAGGGTTCGAGCGGGTCAGCCATGATCGTCTCCAGGATGGGACGGGCCACTAGGAAATGATCGGGTCGACGCCGGTGATCTGTCGGCGCTCGGTGAGGGTTTCAAGGATCTTGGCGTGCGCCTTGCGGTTCAATCGGTAGCCCAGCAGCATGGCCGTGGAAATCACCGTGGCGATCGCCGCGCCCGGCCCGTAGATCAGCGCCAGTTCGCGCAGAATGCCCGGCGCGATCACCGCCGAGGCCCCCTTGGCCGCGATGTCGTGCGGAAAGCCGATCAGGTCGATGGCCACGCCCGCGATCAGGGTGCCAAGACCGCTGGAGGCTTTCACCGAAAAGCTGATGCCGGCGAAGTAGAGGCCTTCGCGGCGCGCGCCGAACAGGTGCTCGTGCTCGTCGGCCGCGTCGGCCATCATCGACTGGTAGCCGATCACCGCGATGGTCACCGCAACGCCCAGCGCGGCGTAGGCCAGCATCAGCATGATCAGGCTGGGCGCGCCTGGCGGCAGCACGCCCAGAACGCGCAGGGTCACGGGCGCGAACTGGGCCGCGGCGAAGATCAACAGACCAACCTGCGCCGCCACCCGCTTTTCCAGCCGGCTGGCCAGGCCCGCGGCGATGAAGATGCCGAGGGTGAGACCCCCTGTGTAGGCGAAACTCAGGTTCCTGAGGTCGTCGGTGGACAGCTGCCAGAAGTAGAGGTTGGCGTCCTGGGTCAGCGAGACCGCCACGCCCTGGGAGACGAAGAACACCAGGGCGCTGGCGAACAGGGTGCGGAACGAGCCGTTGCGGAAGATCTCCACCATCTCGCTCACCAGGCGCGCGACCCCACCGCCCTCGGTCTCGCCGGCCTGATGCAGGCGCTTGCGCGTCGAGAGCGTGCCGAAGCCCGCCAGCAGGCCGGTGGCGATCAAGATCGCCCCGAAACTCGCCGCCAGCGGCGTATAGGCCGCGCGCTGATAGATGTGCGGGCCGGGCAGGAAGACGTTGTAGGCGAGGATGGTCGCGGCGATGGTGGCGATGATGGCCATGAAGACGCGGTAGCCGACGATGGTCGAGCGCTCGTGGTAGTCGTCCGAGAGTTCCGCCCCGAGCGCGAGGTACGGCACCTGGAACGCCGAGTAGCCGAACCGGAAGGCCAGCGACATGACCATGGCGTAGGCGAAGAGCGTCAGGCCATGAAGCGCCGCCGGGATCGAGAACAGCAGCAGGAACGCCACCGTCGTCGGAATCACCGAGCCGATCAGGAAGGGGTGGCGGCGGCCGAACCGCGAACGGGTGTTGTCCGAGAACGATCCCAGCAGCGGATCGACCGCCGCATCCACCACCAGCGACAGAAAGGTGACGACGCCGGCGGCCGTCCCTGACATGCCGCAGATGATGGTCAGGTAGAAGAACAGCAGGTTGTTGAGCGCGAAGGTGATGACCACGTCGACCATCGCCCCGCTGGAATAGATGCCGAGCATGGCGAAGCCGAGCGGCCTCGCCCGCTCCTGGTGGCCGCCGTTCCCTCCGCTCACACCCGCCGGTTCAACGGCTGGCTGGGACAACGCGTTCGCCGGTGCGCTGGTTGACCAGGACTTTCCAGGGATAGTGATCGCCCTCCCCGCCGGCGCCGATCTTCTGCATGTGATTGGTGACCGCCTTGCGCCATCCCGTCGAGGTGTTGGCGTTGGTCATATGCGGTGTCTTGGAGTGATGGAAGGTCACATCGCCGCGCTTGATCGGGCAGATCACCCTGCGGCTCTCGTCGACGTCGCAGGTGATCAGGTCGCTCTGCATCCCCTCGACCATGTGGTGGGGCAGCACGCCCTCCAGATGCCCTCGGTCGATGAACTGCATGCAGCCGTTCACCGCGTCCACGTCCTGCAACGGGATCCAGCCGGTGACGCCCTTGTCGTCCAGGTTTCGGCCCCAGTAGGCCTCGTCCTGGTGCCAGTAGGTCGGCACGCTCTTGCCGGGCGGCTTGGCCAGGAACTGGTCGTACCAGTAGGAAAGCTCCATCCCCATCAGCGCATCGCCGAAGCGGATCAACCACTTGCGGTACGGCTGCTCGCGGATCTCCTTCCAGACAAAGGAGGGCGAGGACTGGATGATCCGGAACGAACGGTCCTTCAGATCCTCCTTGTCCGACCAGGCCCAGTCGTTGGCGAGCCTGTCCTTCTCGCGGATCAGGATCTCGCAATGCTCCTCCAGTTCGTCGAGGTCAGCCTGGGGAATGGCGTCCTCGACCACCAGCCAGCCGTGCTCGCGGAAGAAGGCGATCTGATCGGGGGAAGCGTCGGGATAGTGCATGGTCATGCGCGCTTCAGCAGCGCTCCTTCTGACTTGGAAAGTTCGAGTTCGACCGCTCGGCCGACCGTGGTCAGGTGCACGCGCATGGCCGCGCCGGCGAGTTCCGGATCGCCGGAGCGGACGGCGTCGACCAGCCGGCGGTGCTCGGCCAGCGTCGCTTCGGGGCGGCCAGGTTCGGGCAGGGCCAGGCGCCGGACGCGATCCAGCGGCGCGCGGGCGGCGTCCAGCAGGCGCGAGGCGCGCGGACTCTCGACCGCTGCGAACAACAGACCGTGCAGACTCTCGTCGAGGTCATAGAACTGCGGCAGATCCCCGTCAGCCAGCGCCGCCGCCTGGGCCTCCAGGTTGTCGTCCAGCCGCGCCATCAGCGCCGCATCGGCGATCGGCGCCAGGCGCCGCATGGCCTCGGTCTCCAGCGCGGTGCGGATGAAGAGGCTCTCGCGCACATCCGCGGCGCGGATCGGCGCCACGAAGCTGCCGTGCTGCGGGAACACCTCCGCCAGCCCTTCCTCGGCCAGCCGGGCGATGGCCTCGCTCACCGGCGCGCGGGAGACCCCCAGCTCAGCGGCGATCTCCTCCTTGCGCAGCGGCGCGCCCGGCGGCAGCGCCAGTTCGCGAATCCGCCGGCGCAGGTGCGCGTAGACGCGATCGGTCTTGGTCACTTCGCGAGGATCGGCGACGGCGGCGAGCGGCATCACTGACATGTTAGCAGACGGTTCGCAGCGATGGCGAGGGCCAATCGCGCGCGGAGCGGACCATGCTCAGATCACCTCCAGATAGTCCTTGTCGGGCAGCGCGGGAAAAGGCGCGGTGGGCAGGGTCTGGTACCAGAAGGCGACCGAGGCGATATCGTCCTGAAGTGGCAGGTAGCGTCGATCCGTCTGCGTGCGCCAGCCGAGCGCCTGGATGGTCACGCGCAGGTCGTCCTCGAAGCGGATCGGGTCGGTGATGTGCCAGCGGTACATGCCGAACCGTTGCTGCGAGCTATAGACCCCGTCTGGCCGGATCACCTGCGGCAAGCCGGCGTAGGGCGTCGTGAATTCGGCGTAGGCGCTGTTTCGCGGTCGCTCGAAGCCGCCCGGATCGAAGTTGTAGGCCCCGCAGAAATAGTCCTCCGTCCCGGTTCCGCAGATGGTCGGGAATTCGCCGTCGCCGTCGAGGAAGAACTTGATCTCGCCTTCGCCCCACCAGCCGGTGTTGTTGACCCCCCAGGCCATGTAGGTTCCGACGTACTGGCCGCGGCCTTTCACGCCATCAAGAATGGTGAAGACGTCCTTGTACGGAAGAGGATTCACCCGCCGGAACTGAGCATGAAAATAGGCGACGTCTTCGGGCACGTCCGTGAGCGCATAGTTGATCTGGTAGTAGACGTAAATCGCCTCGTCCGAGAGGTTGGTCAGCGTCATCCGCGCATGCTTGCGGAACGGCATCTCCCAGTAGCAGTTGAACGCCCGCGCCGGATTCACGCACACCGCCAACGAGGTCACTTGGGCGTACTTCTCCCAGCCACAGGCGAAGAAATCGCCGGCCGGACACTCAATCGACGGCTGCTCCTGGTCGTCCCACCAGGCGCGCAGGATGGTGTGGCGCCACTTGCCCCGCGCCAGCGTCATCCAGATCTGCTGAATGGCGCCGGCGCCCTCGATATCGGCCAGGGTGGCGGTCTTGCCGGCCTCGATGATGATGAAGGGCGAAACCTTCCATCCCTGGCCAAGACCCCGCGCCATGTTCGCCGCCGGGCCGTCGGTCGACATGCCGCCCTTGCCCTTCTCGCCGGTGAAGTTCTCGGGCGAGATGGAGCGGGACTTGGCGCGCGACAGCCGCGCCAGGTTGCCCATGTCCATGCCGAGGCCATTGAACTCAGTCATCTCGAAGGCTCTCCCGGTGAAAGCAGGCCGCGCTGCGCCAAGGACCGCATCAGCGCGCGGGCGCCGAAGGTCCAGGGCGGGGCCCGGTCGGAGGTGGTGATGGTGTTGACGAGCGCGCCCAGCTTCTCGGAGGCGATACGGACGATGTCGCCCTCCTCGTGGGTGAACCCCTGGCCCGGGCCGCGTCGATCGGCCGTGGGCACGTACATCGTGCCCAGGTAGAGCATGAAGCCGTCTGGATACTGATGTTCTGCGCCGTAGGTCGCCGCCACCAGCTCCAGCGGATCGCGGCTGATCCGATCCAGGGCGTTCTCGCCTTCGACCGCGAAGTCCTCGGGGCCGACCACCGTCAGCCGCACCTTGGCGCGGCGCACATCGCCCAAACCGAAGGTGGCGTCGAACAGGCGGATGAACGGGCCGATGGCGCAGGAGGCGTTGTTGTCCTTGGCCTTGGAAAGCAAGAGCGCGCTGCGCCCCTCGAAGTCCCGCAGGTTGACGTCGTTGCCCAGTGTCGCCCCGGCCACCTGACCCTTCGAGGAGCAGGCCAGCACCACTTCCGGCTCGGGATTGTTCCACGCCGACTTAGGGTGCAGGCCGATCTGCGCGCCGCAACCCACCGCCGACATCGGCTGTGCCTTGGTGAAAATCTCCGCGTCCGGACCGATCCCCACTTCCAGGTACTGCGACCAGAGCCCGCGCTCCACCAGCGCGGCCTTCAGCGTCATCGCCGCCGCCGAGCCGGGCTTGAGGCCCGCGAGGCTGCCGCCCAGCAGGTCGCTCAGCTCGGCGCGGAGGGCCTCGGCCGCGCCCGCGTCGCCCTTGGCCCGCTCCTCGATCACCCGCTCGATCAGGCTGTCGGCGAAGGTGACGCCCGCGGCCTTGATCGCCGCCAGATCGCAGGGCGCCAGCAGCGCCTCGCGTGCCAGCGCCTCGTCCAGGCTGAAGAGCCGCTCGCCCGCATGGGCGCTCACGGCGCCGGCCGGATCGGCGAGCTCGATGAGGTCGCTCATGGTCGGCGCGAGGCGCGAGAGGTCGAACAGACCCGCCTCGCGCACCGCCACCACGCGCGGGCCGTCCGCCCAGACACGCCCGACCAGCACCCCCGCGCAGCCGTCCTGCGGCAGGATTTCAGCGGCCGAAAGCTTCATGCGCCGATCCCGTAGAAAGTCTGGGCCGAGCGGCCGAAGATCCATTCGCGGTCAGCCGCCGAGCAGACTTCGGTGAGGGCTTCGGCGGCCGCGCGCCAGGCGGCGTAGCCGCCGGCCTCGTTCACCACCGGCCAGTCGCTGCCCCACATCAGCCGCCCGGGCCCGAAAGCCTGCAGCAGGACGTCGAAATAGGGCCGCAGGTCTGCTTCCTTCCAGTCAGCCGCCGCCTCGCTGACCAGGCCGGAGAGTTTGCAATAGGCGTGGGTGTCCCGGCCGATGGCGGCGATGGCGTCCGCCCAGCCGCCACGCTCGCCGCGGGCGATATCGGGCTTGGCGCCATGGTCGATCACCACTGGCAGGTCGCGGTGAGCGGCGAGGAAGGCGGCCAGGTATGGCAGGTGGCGCGGCTTGACCAGGGCGTCGAAGCGAAGGCCGGTCGTCTGCAGGGTCTTCAGCGGCAGGGCGAGGTCGGCGCCTAGGATCCATCCGTCGTCGGGAAGATCCTGCAGCATCGGGCGCAGCCCCACGAGTTTCGGGTCCCGCGCCAGATTGGCGATCACCACGGCCGCGTCGGGCGCCGCCAGATCCACCCAGCCGACCACGCCGGCGACGAAGTCCGTGCGCCTGGCCAGATCCAGCAGGAAGCGCGTCTCCTCCAGCGTCGGCGCGGCCTGAACCAGGATCGTGCGCTCGACGCCGGCGTCCGCTATCAGGGGCGCCAGATCCTCCGGCCCGAAGTCGCGGCAGATCGCCGGGTGGTCAGCGGGATTGAGCCAGCCGTAGTCGCCGCGGTCGACCCGCCAGAAATGCTGGTGAGCGTCGATGCGCATCAGGCGGCGGGCGGCGGCAAGGCGCCCTTCTTCAGGATCAGATTGCCCCAGTAGCGCCGCTCGCCGGTGGCGACGATGGCGTAGGACTGGGCGGCCTGCTCATAGAAGGCGAACCGCTCGACGACGCCGATCGGCCGCTCATAGCCGGCCGCCTTTAGGATCGCGGCGAATTCGCCGATCACCGGCGGGACCTCGTCCGGCGCGCCGACCACGCCCATGCGAAAGGCCGCGGTTTCGACGAAATCGTCCAGCGGCAGGAGGCTCACCACCGCGCGGACCATGTCGGTGGCCGAGACCCCGTCAGCGCGGATCAGGCGCTGGGCGTTGGCTTCGGCCGGGAAGTTGGCGTCGACGATGGCGATGTCGTCGCCGTGGCCCATGCCCCGCAGCGTCGCCAGGAGTTCCGGTCCCAGGATCGGGTCGAGGCCCTTCAGCATGGCGCCATGGCGCCTTGGCGCGGGGTGGGCGCGGCCGGATCGATCAGCCCCTCATCCTTCAGCGCCGCCCAGAGGGCTGCGGGAACGGGCGCATCCAGCATGGCGACATTGGCCGTCACCTCCGCCGCGCTCTGGCCGCCCGGAATGACGCTGACCACCACCGGATGGGCGCCGGCGAACTGCAGCGCCGCGGTCGCCAGCGGGACGCTGAAGCGCCGGCAGACCGCCGCCAGCCGCTCCACCCGCGCCAGAATCTGGGGCGGGGCGGCGGCGTAGTTGTAGCTTCCCGCCGACCGCACCAGGACGCCGGAGTTGAAAGGTCCACCGCCAATGACGCCGACTCCCCGCGCCTCGCACGCCGGGAAGAGGCCGTGCAGGGGCGCCTGTTCCAGCAGCGTATAGCGGCCGGCGAGCAGGAAAAGGTCCGGATCGTAGAGCCCCAGCAGCCGCTCGCACGCCGCCGCATCGTTGACCCCCAGCCCGATGGCAGTGACCGCGCCGGACGAGCTCAGCTCATCCAACGCTCGCCATCCGCCGCCGTCGGTCAGCTCGCGGATTCGCGTCTCGTAGACCTCGGCGGTTGCGTGCGTAGGAAGTTCGAGGTCGTGGACGTAGAGGATGTCGACTTCAGGCAGGCCCAGCCGATCCAGGCTGGCCTCGAACGAGCGCATCACGCCATCGCGCGTATAGTCGAAGCGCACCTTCAGCGGCGGCGTGTCGTGAAAAATCCCGCTCCCCTCCTCACCAGGCGCACAGGGTTCCAGCACGCGTCCCACCTTGGTGGAAATCAGGAACTCGCCCCGCGGCCGGCCTCGAAGCACCCGCCCGATCCGTGTCTCCGAGAGGCCGTGGCCGTAGAGCGGCGCGGTGTCGAAATAGCGCAGCCCCGCATCCCACGCCGCTTCGACGGTGGCCTCTGCGTCAGCTTCCGAAAGGGCGCGATTCATGTTGCCAAGCGGCGCGCCGCCGAAACCAAGGCGGGTGAAGGCCAAGGAACGGCCGCGCGGCGTCACGAACGTCCTTCGTGCTCCGCCGGCAGGGTCCATCGTGCTCGCTGACATGCTAGTGAAGGAAGCTCGCTGGGGTCATCCTAGAAAGCCCAGCCGCTTGCGTCTATGCTGATATTCCAATGACGCATCAAGCCGGCCCACCCAACGTCCTGCGCCTGAACGGCGCGGACAATGTGGTCATCGCTATGCGCAGGATCGCCTCCGGCGAAGCGCTGGACGGCGAGGGCCTGGCGGCCAGGGAAGCCATCGTCAGCGGTCACAAGGTCTCGGTCCGGCCGATCCGCGCGGGCGAGACCGTGCGCAAGTACGGCCAGGTGATCGGCGCGGCGACGGCCGAGATCGCGCCCGGCGCCCACGTCCACACCCACAACCTCGCCATGTCGGCGCTGCGCGAAGGCGCCGGCGGCGAGATCGCCGCGCAGCGCCTGGAACCGCCCCGCACCTTCGAAGGCTTTCGCCGCGCCGACGGCAAGGTCGGCGTGCGCAACTACGTTGGCGTGCTCACATCGGTGAACTGCTCGGCGACGGTGGCGCGGCACATCGCCGAAGCGGCCGAGCGGAGCGGACTGCTGGACGACTTTCCCAACGTGGACGGGATCGTCCCGATCACCCACGCCAGCGGCTGCGGCATGGCCGGGTCCGGCGAGGGGTTCGAGGTGCTGCGCCGCACGCTTTGGGGCACGGCGGCCAATCCCAACTTCGGCGCCGTGCTCCTGGTCGGTCTGGGCTGCGAGGTCGTGCAGATCGGCAAGCTGAAGAGCGACTACGGCATCGCCGAGGGCGAGGAGTTCCAGTCCTTCACCATCCAGGATAGCGGCGGCACGCGGCGGGCGATCGAATCTGGCTTGGCGCGGCTCAGCGAGATGCTCCCGCGCATGAACGCGGTCGGCCGCACGACGACGCCGGCCAGCGAACTCGTGCTCGGTCTGCAATGCGGCGGCTCGGACGCCTGGTCGGGGGTGACCTCGAACCCGGCGCTTGGCGTCGCTTCCGACCGCCTGGTGGGGCTGGGCGGCACGGTGATCCTCTCCGAAACCCCGGAGATCTATGGCGCCGAGCACCTGCTGATCGCCCGCTCGGTGTCACCCAGCGTCTCCGACAAGCTGCGCGCGCGGCTGGCCTGGTGGGAGGACTACACGGCCCGCAACGGCGCGGAGATGGACAACAACCCGGCGCCCGGCAACAAGGCCGGCGGCCTCACCACCATCCTGGAGAAGTCCCTGGGCGCGGTGGCCAAAGCCGGCGCCTCCCCCCTGGTCGACGTGGTGGAGTACGCCGAACCGATCGCCTCGCGCGGCCTCGTCTTCATGGACAGCCCCGGGTTCGATCCCTGCTCGGCCACCGGCCAGGTGGCGTCCGGCGCGACGATGATCGCCTTCACCACCGGCCGCGGCTCGGCGTTCGGCTGCAAGCCCTCGCCCTCGATCAAGCTGTCCTCCAACTCGGAGATCTACCGGCGGATGGAGGAAGACATCGACATCGACTGCGGCGGAATCGCCACCGGCGAGGCCACGATCGAAGCCAAGGGTGCGGAAATCCTCGACTATCTCCTGGACGTCGCCTCCGGCCGGCGCAGCAAGAGCGAGGAACTCGGCTACGGCGGCGCCGAGTTCGTCCCCTGGCAAATCGGCGCGGTGATGTAGTAGTCGGCCGCCAGCGTTGGGCTGGCCCGGGAGTTGCGGTTTGATCGTTCCGAGAGTGGCGCAGACAACCGCCGCCGTCGCCGCCCACTACGATGATCTCGACCGGTTCTATCGAGAGATCTGGGGCGAGCACCTCCACCATGGCTACTGGACCACCGGCCGCGAGACCGTGGAGGAGGCGGTCGAGGCGCTGGTCGACCTGATGGCCGAGCGGCTGCAGCTCGCGCCCGGGCTCGAGGTTTGCGACATCGGCTGCGGCTATGGCGCGACGGCGCAACGTCTGGCCGAGCGGTGGGACGTCGGCGTCACCGGCCTCACCGTCTCGCCGGTGCAGGCCGAGCGCGCTCGCGCCCGCCGGCCGGCGAGCGGCCGCATCACCATTCTCGAGCAGGATTGGCTCGCCAACGGCTTTGCGGACGCCGCCTTCGACCGCGCCTATTCGGTCGAAAGCTCCGAGCACATGCCGGACAAGCAGCGGTTCTTCGACGAAGCCTTCCGCACGCTGAAGCCCGGCGGCCTGCTCGCCGTCTACGCCTGGCTGGCGCGCGATGATCCCAAACCGTGGGAGGCAGCGCACCTGCTGGAGCCCATCTGCCGCGAGGGACGGCTGCCTGGGCTGGGCGATGTCGCCGAGT
This sequence comes from Caulobacterales bacterium, assembly GCA_044445785.1. Classification (GTDB taxonomy): domain Bacteria; phylum Pseudomonadota; class Alphaproteobacteria; order Caulobacterales; family Caulobacteraceae; genus Acaudatibacter. The sequence goes on along the minus strand of JBIOEF010000003.1, from coordinate 59,702 downwards.
ATCGCGCCATGGCCGAGCAATCGGGGTTCAGTCTCGTCTCGTTCGAGGACATCAGCCGGCGCGTGCGGCGGACCTGGTCGATCTGCATCCAGCGGGGCCTGGCCAAGCTCGCCGCCGATCCCGTCTACCGCCGGTTCGTGCTGGACGGCGGCGCGAAGAACCGGGTCTTCGCGCTCACCCTCTTCCGGATGATGATCGCCTTCCGCACCGGCTCGCTGCGCTATGGCCTCTTCGTCTATCGCAAGCCGGCCTGAGCCACGCTGGCGCGGCCGATCCGGCGCGTTGACAATTTCGCTCAATTCCCGTCACGGTCGGTCACGCGCCGAAGGCTTAAAAAGGCTGGCGATCCTCATTCGCTGGGAGGCGACGTGACCCAAAAGCTCCGCGCGCCGTTCGTCTGGACGCCCACCCAGCCCATCGATCCGACCGGTCATCGCCGGCACTATCTGGGCGCCGAGGCGCGGCCGAACGAGAAGAACCGCTGGTTCCTGTTTCGCAAGCGCGTCGAGCTGGCCGCCGCGCCCACGGCCGCCCCGCTTTCGATCACCGTCGACGGGCGCTATCTGCTCTACGTCAACGGAGCGCAGATCGGCCGCGGGCCCGTGCGGTGCAGCCCGCTCTTCCAGCGCTATGACGACTACGATCTGGCCAGCCTGCTGAAGGGCGGGGCCAATGTGCTGGCCGTGCTGGTCCACACCTACGGCCGCGACACCGCCTTCTACGAGACCACCAAGGGCATGTGGCAGCCCACCTTCGGCGACGGCGGTTTGTGGACCGAAGGGGCGGCCGAGACGGCGGCCGGCGCGGTTTCGCTCTCCACCGAGAGCGGCTGGCGTTGCGTTCAGTCGCACGCCTGGGCCCAGGATACGCCGCAGTCGAACCATTCGCTGGGCTTCATCGAGGATTTCGACGCCGCGCGCCTGCCGGAGGGCTGGACCGAGGCCGCCTTCGACGACGCCGACTGGGACGAGGCGCGGCCGCTGATCGCCGGCGGCGGCGGGCCGGAGGCGCCCTATGGCGGCATGGAGACGCGGCCTTTCCCGACGCTGCTGCCGCGCGGGATCCCGATGCTGGAGGAACGGCCGGTCGGCGCGGCGCGGATCGTCTGGATGCGCGGCCTTCTGCCCGACCCCTCCCTCCCTTTCCATCGTCGCATTTACGAGGAAGCGCTGACCGATCTGCCCGCCGGCGCCGTGACCGCCGAGGACGATCTCACGCGGCTGGCCGGCGGCCGCGCGGTGATCCGCACCGAGCCCGGTCGCGACGTCTCGATCCTGCTGGACTTCGGCAAGATCATGACCGGCCGGCCCGTCATCGAGATCGAGGCGCGGGGCGGCGAGGAGATCGAGATCGCCTGCGCCGAGGGGCTGCCGGACGAGTGGAAGCCGGGCGGCCCAGGCCCCGACTCTCGCCCGACGCCCAAGCCCTGGCTGGGCGCCGACGCGCACCTCTGCCGCTTCCGCGCCAAGGCCGGCGTGCAGCGCTTCGAGCGGTTCGAGTGGTGCGCCATCCGCTGGATGCAGCTCACCGTGCGCAATGCCCCGGATGGGCTGATGGTGCGCGGCCTTGGCGCGAACCTGACCAACTATCCGGTGGAGGAGCGCGGCCGCTTCGCCTCCTCCGACCCGGTGCTGGACAAGCTGTGGGCCACCGGCGCCTACACGCTGCGCCAGTGCATGCACGACGCGTGGGAGGATTGCCCCAGCCGCGAGCAGCGCCAGTGGCTGGGCGACGTGACGGTGGAGAACCTGGTCGGGTGGGCGGCGTTCGGCCCCTCAGTGGCGCCGCTCACCGCCAAGTATCTGGCCCAGGCGGCCGAAAGCCAGCGGCCGGATGGCCTCACCCAGATGTTCGCGCCGGGCGATCACCGCACCGACGGCATGCTGATCCCCGACTGGACCCTGCAGTGGGTGCTGGCCGCGGGCGATCACTGGCGCTTCACGGCCGACAGGGAAACGGTGGCGACGATCTTTCCCTCCATCCTCAAATCGCTGGCCTGGTTCGAGCGGCTGATGGGACCCTCTGGCCTGGTGGCGGACATGCCCTACTGGCATTTCATGGACTGGTCGGGGGTGGGACGGCATGGCGAGGCGGCGACGCTCAACGCGCAACTGGCCGGCGCCTTCCGCGTCGCCGCCGAGCTGGCGCAGGCCCTGGGCTGGCCGAGCGAGGCCGCGCGGTTGGCGGCGCGGGCGTCCGAGCTTTCGCAGGCGCTGGAGGCCCGGCACTGGGACGAGCGGCGCGGCGCCTATGTCGACGTGGTTGACCCGGTGAGCAGCGCGCAGGACCTGCGCGTCTCCCAGCACGCCAACGCCGCCATCGCGCTCTGGGGCGAGTCTTCGCCGGCGCGCACCCGCCGGGCGCTGGACCGGATCAGCAACAGCAATCGCCTCACCTTCACACCCGGCCCGCCGATCGCGCCCGGCGGCGATCCCTTGGAGCCGGAAGAAGGGGTGGTGTTGGCCAACACCTTCTACAGCCACTTCGTCTATGAGGCGCTCGCCCGCCACGGCCGCGTCGACGACGCGCTGCGGCTGATGCGCGAGCGGTTCGGACCGATGTTGGCGCAGGGGGCGACCACGCTGTGGGAAAGTTTCGCGCCCACCGCCAGTCTCTGCCACGGCTTTTCCGCCTCGCCCACCTATCAGCTGTCACGCCGGGTGCTGGGGATCGCACCGGCTGCTCCAGGCTTTGCGACGATCGAAGCCGCGCCCGATCTGGCCGACCTTGATCATGCCGAGGGGATCGTGCCGACGCCGCGGGGCGATGTGGAGGCCAGGCTCGAGCGAGCGGAGGGCGGTTTCGTCGCCCGATACCGCGCGCTGGACACGGCCAGCATCAGCGTCGTTGCGGCGCCGGGTTGGACGCTGACAAGCCCCACGAAGATGACCGATGGTTGGCTGGAAGCGCGCTTCTTCCGGCGGGCGGGCTAGCCTGAGCGAGCGCTTGCACTGAACATTTGTTCAGTATTGCTCAAATTAGCTCAACTTCTTGCACGAGTTCATTGACCCGTGAGCGCTTCCATGCGATTCCAGCGCTCAACGACAATGAAACCGCGCGTCTTTTTGGCGTGGTTCGACCGGCCTTAGGGGGTTTTCATGTCCAGGCGCGCGCTCCGTCTCACCGTCTCGGTTTCGGCCATCGTCGCCAGCTTCGCGGCCGCCCAGGGGGCGCACGCCGTGGACGCCAACGTCCAGGCCGAGGCCGCGACCCCGGTCACGACCGCAACGGCGGCGGACATCAACACGGTGCCGACCCTGAACATCACCGCCGAGCGGCGGACCATCAACCTGCAGACCGCGCCGCTGGCGGCCAGCGTCATCGGCGGCAATCAGCTGCAGACCGAAGGCATCCAGGGCCTGGATGACCTGCAATTCCACACCCCTTCGCTCACCGTGGCCGACTTCGGCCAGGGACAGCTGTTCAACATCCGAGGCATTGGCAAGGATCTGACCAACGTCCAGACCCCCTCGGGCGTCGTCACCTACTGGGACGGCATCGCCTCTTTTCCCGGCTTCTTCGCCGACGCGCCCTACTATGACATCGCCAACGTCGAGATCCTGCGCGGGCCCCAGGGCACCTTCGCCGGCCAGAACGCCACCGGCGGCGCGGTCTTCATCACCACCAACGACGCGCGCCTGGGGGTCATCAGCGGCGATATCGAAGCCTCCTACGGCAGCTATAACGACACGCGCCTGCGCGGCTTTTGGAACATTCCCTTGAGCGACACCCTGGCGGTGCGCATCGCCGCCCAGGGGGAGACCCGCGACAGCTTCTACAAGGTGTCAGGCCCCTGGACGACGCCGTTCAACGGCACGCCGGGGCGGCAGTTGCTGGGGAGCGCCCGGCTAAGCGTGCTGTGGCAACCCACCGACGCGTTCAAGGTCACGTTCAAGGCCCAGGCGAACTACTTGGACCACGGCGGCTTTCTGGAAGACACGGTTCTGGATCCGGCCCATCCGACGCAGCTCAATCCGGCCAACCCGTTCCACATCAGCTCCTTCATCAACGACTACGCAACCGACAAAGGGTACACCCTGACGTTGAACGCCGGTTATACATTCAGCAACGGAATTGTATTGAAATCCATAACTGGATTCGAAAATGGATCAGGCAACGCGAACATCGATTTGCCAGAAGTAGGGCCGGGCTCCTTGTTCGAGGACTATGGCCGCGAACAAATATTCTCTCAAGAACTAAACTTGGTCTCTCCAGACAAGGGGCCATTTCGGTGGATCGGAGGATTATACTATCAGCACGACTACGTCACGCTCCTTCCGGGCGGGGGAGCGCCCGGTTTCGACATTCACGTCGTCTTTCCCGGCGGATTTGAAGATATTCTACTAACTTACAGGACACCCAAGACAACAGAGGCGGTCTTCGGGAAGGCAACCTATGACATCACGCCTGCGTTGCAGCTAGAGGCCGGCGCGCGTTACACCAGCGAAACCTTCGGACTCAAAGACGACTTGCCCACTGTATTGACCTTGACTGGCGTGGGCAGTTTCACCTTGAGCGATCCCTCCTACAACGTCCATACAACCAATTCGGGCGTGACGGGAAAGGTGGCGCTCAACTGGAAGCTTGACGACAACAATTTCCTCTATTTCTTCGTCGCGACGGGGCGTAAGGCCGCTGGGATCAACACCAATCCGACCCTCCCTCAGACGGTCCCCTTTCCCTTCGCGCCCGAAACGGTGACGGATATCGAGGCTGGCTGGAAACCCACCCTCTTCGACGGCCATGTACGAGCGCAGTTGAACGCCTACTATAGTCTCTATTCGAACTTCCAGCTTTCTTTCGGCCTGCCCAATCAGCCCACTCAAAGCTTCATCCGCAACGTCGGCGGGACGACGACGCTTTATGGCCTGGAAGCCCAAGCCCAAGCCGTCTTTGGTCCCTGGGCCTTTGACTTGACGGGTTCCTACGAACACAGTCAGCTTGGGTCGTTTTCAGTGGCGGATCCAGTTTCTGGACTGCCAACGCAGCTCGGCGGGAGGTCGCTCCCGTTGGCGCCCGAATTCACGTTCAGCGCCGGCGCCCAGTACAAGCTCGACCTTCCCAACGGCGCCACGCTGACGCCGCGCGTCGACTACTCCTACGTTTCCGGTCAATGGGGGACGCCGTACCAGGATTTCGGCGACTATCTGCCGGCCCGGAACCTGGTCAACGCGCAGATCGTCTACGCCCAGGACAAGTATCTGATCACCGCCTACGCGACCAACGCCTTCAACCTGCGCTACATCATCGGCCTCAACATCGGGCTTCGCACCGCCGGTAATCCGGGCCAGTACGGAATTCGGGTTGAGCGCAAGTTCTGATAGGCTGGGCGGCGTCGCGTAACCGAGACGAGCGCCGCAGATGACCACCGAGTACGGCTCCGCCCTCGCCAGGCCTGACCTGGGCCAACTGGTCGCCGACTTTCGGCGCGACGGGTTCGTGCGCGCCCCAGCCGTGCTCACCGCCGAGGAGGTGGCGCACTACCGCGACGCGGTCGACCGCGCGGTGACGACGCGCAAGCGCAACGACACTCGCCAGCTTTCCGAGAAGACGCCGTACGAGCAGTCGTTCATCCAGTGCGAATACCTCTGGGAGGACTTCCCGGATGTCCGCGCGCTGGCCTTCCATCCGCAGATCGCCGGCCTCGCGGCCGCCTTGCTGGGCGCGCCGGCGGTCAGGATGTGGCACGATCAGGCGCTCTACAAGGAGGCGGGCGGGCGCGAGACCGACGCCCACCAGGATCACGCCTACTGGCCGATCGAGGGGCTGGACGCGATCACCGCCTGGACCCCGCTGGTGGACGTCGACGAGACCGTCGGCTGCATGGGTTATGTCGCTGGCACGCAATCGGGGGAGTGCGAGTACATCGACATCTTCCGCGCGCCGGGCTCGGGCAAGGCGCTGGAGGAGAAGTATCGCGACAACCCGCCGAGGTTCGTTCCGGCCAAGGCGGGCGACGTCATCTTCCACCAGGCGCGCACCGTGCACATGGCCCGGGCCAACCGCTCGGACCGCACGCGGCGGGTCTACACCTGCATCTACTTCCGCGACGGCGCGAAGCGTTCGGCGACGCCCAAGGGCCACCCGTCCGTGGATCGGGACACAATCCCGGTGGGCCAGATCATCGCCGGCGCTGCGACGCCGATCGCCTGGCCGCTGGCGGGCGGGCGCCTGCCCGCCCCTGCGCCATGGCCTGTGACCGACAGTCCCCTCTTCCGCCGCGCCATTGAAATGGGCGTGTTGCCAGGCAACTGATCGGCCGATCCCGGTCCACGATCGGCCGCGAAGGTCGCCACGCCGAGGCGCCCGGCCTATGGTTGGCTGTCGAGTCTGATTGAGGATCCATGGTGACCAGGTTGTTCGTCGTACTGGCGCTCGCCGCTCTGGCCCTGGCGGATGCGGCCGTCGCCGAGCCCGCCCCCGCCCCAAACTCGGTGCGTGAGGCCTGCAAGGCCGACCTGAAACAATTCTGCGCCACCGTTCCGCCCTGGGGGCGCATGCAGTGCATGAAGCGCCATGGCTCCGAGCTTTCCGAGGCGTGCAAGCACGCCTACGCCCAGAGCCGAGCGCATCCGTCCGATGACGTCGGCCAAGGCGGTCACGACGCGCCCCACTAGTCCTGCGCCAGGTTCACTCGCTTGTGAGAATAGCGCCTCAGCCGGCCGGAACGACACCGTCGCCTTGATGTAGCCTCTCAGGCGAATCCCGTATGGTTAACGAATCTTTAAATAATTCTTTACAGATCGTTACCGAGCTGGTTTCAATGCCTTCATGGCCGCGATCGGTTTTACCGTCAGCCCGCGCGTCAAGCGCCTGGCGCCGTTCTTCCTGGCCGGCCCGATCTCGGGGCCGCTGCTGGCCGGCGCGGTGCTCAATTTCAAGGAAGGCCGTCCGGTGCTGGGCAGCCTCTATGCGATCGCGCTGGCCGAGATCACCATCTTCCTGCCGCTGATCACCGCGAAGCTGGGCCTGGCCCTGCTTTAGGCGCACGCGTCCGGCCGCTCCGCCGGCAACGATGGTGTGGCGGCCAGCGCCGCGCAAGCGCCGGCGCGGCGCGCGGTCAGCGGATGGAAAGATAGGGCAAGAGGCGCGCGAACAGCTGGCCGCGGGTCTTGACGCCGATCTTGCCGTAGGCGCGCTTGACGTGGGTGCGGATGGTCAGGATCGATTTGCCGAACTCTTCGGCGATGTCGCGGCTGGAATGGCCCTGCAGCAGTTTGACCAGCACCTGGTGCTCGCCGGGCGTGACCCCGAAGATCGGTTCCAGGTCGGCGCAGTCGATCTCGACGCCGGCCGACAGATCCCGCAGCGTCAGCGCCACCGGCGCGTCTTTGCCCTCGCCGAGAGCGAAGGTTTCCACCAGCAGCGCCGCGCGGCCCTCAGTACAGATCGCAATCAGCCGCGCCTTGCGATCCGCCGCGGCGACCGCCGCCGCAACGGCGCCTGCCGACCGCCGGTCGCGCCCGGTCAGCATGCCTTCCTTGACGATCAGACTGCCGTTGTTTTCGATGACCTCGTTCGCACGAGGATTAAGCGCCAGGACGGAGAGATCGCGGCCGACCACAAGGCGCGGCAGAGCCTCCATCGCGAAGAGTTGCGCTGGCCAGTCCCTATGATCTCGCCGCGTGTTTCCCCCCACCGGCGAAAATGTCACCCCCAGGTCGTCGGTCACCAGATGAGTCTAGCCCAAGACGCAACCGCCGCGCGTCACTCCTGTTTGGTACTTGCGGCCGGAGTGGAAAGCTTGCGGCGACATGTCTCAGCGCACGCAAGAGGGCAGAACCCCCAATTTTGCCCCGACGTTGCGAGGTCGCCAGCCTGCGCCGCGCCAAGGCCGCTTCGATTTGACGCGGAAACGACCTTGGCCGGACCGAGACGCCCGACCGCGTCGCTAGAAGAGCTCCGGGCGGCGCGCGTGGAGGGTCAGGACCAACGTGAGGGTCTTCAGATCCGCAAGCCCGCCAGCCTGCGCGAGGCGCCAAAGCTCCGCCAACGCGACTTCCTCCAGGACGATCCCTTCGTGTTCCGTCTCCAAGCCTCCGCCCGACCCACGGCGGTCACCCTCTGTGTACGCCGCCAGGAACAGGTGCGACCGCTCCGCGAGAACGCCTGGCGATGGCCAGACGGCGGCCACCGGCTCGAGCGCGCCGAGTTCTACGCCCACTTCCTCCATCGCCTCGCGGCGGATGGCGCTTTCGGCGCTCTCGCCGGGCTCGATCATGCCGGCCGGCGCCTCGATCAGCGGCGTCTCCACCCCCTCGAAGAGCAGCGGCGCGCGCGGCAGACGCACGATCAGCGCCACCTTGCGCGCAGGATCATATGGCAGCACGCACGCGGACTGGCCGAAACTCACGACTTCGCGTTGGTGACGCGCGCCGTCGGCGTTCACGAGCGTCAACACCGTGACCGTGACGTAGCCCTCGCGGACCGGCTTGGCGTTGACGATCCGGGTCAAGCGGCCTTCGCGCCTTCCTCGTCGAAGTAACGGTCCATCATCCGCTCGCTGTAGGCGACGAGGCTGGGGTGGGCGGCCGCTGCGTCGCGAACCTGACTCTCGAACAGCGGCGAGAGCGCGCTGGCGATGAAGCCGAAAGCGGTGGCGTCGACGCCGGACGGATGGTCGCCGAACAGGAACGGCTTTCCGCCCAGGAGTTCGGCCAGCACGCCAAAATCGGCGGCGGCCAGATCGGCGACCTCGCTCTCGCTATGCCGGCCAAAGCCCTGGTTCCGGAGCGCCGCCAGCATGCGCGCGCGGCCGGCTTCGACCACGGGCGCCGGCGCGGGCCCGAAAAACTGTGCTGGCCCCTTGCGGAAGTTGGTCTCGATGGCCCAGCGGGCGTGGACGATCGCCCAATAGAGGTGGTCTTCCAGCATCCGTTCGATGGCCCAGGCGAGCGCCCGCTCCTTGCGCGAAAGGCCGGAGTCGAAGTCCACGCCATGCACCCGCTCCAGATGCTCGCGGATGAAGACGCTGTCGGCGATCAGCCAGCCCTTGTCGACGATATAGGGGAGTTTGCCCTTGGGCGCGACGGTGAGGTCGCCCACCACGACGCGGTGCGGCAGGCCCGACATCTTCAGCTGCACCATGGTCTTCAGCACGAACGGGCTGGGGTCTGGCAGGCCGAAGTAGGGCCCAAAAGCATGCAGGGTGATCATGGCGGGACTCCAGGTCAGGTTGAGCCTTGGCTTAGCCCACCGCTCCTGTCACCATGCTGTCAGCATGGAGGCCCGATGATGTCAGCTATGAGACGCACCGAACGGCTTTTCGCGATCATCCAGATCCTGAGGCGCGCCCGCGCGCCGATCACCGCGGCGATCATGTCCGAGGAGCTGGAGACCTCGCTGCGCACCGTCTACCGAGACATCGCCGAGCTGATCGCCCAGCGCGTGCCGGTCCGCGGCGAAGCCGGGATCGGCTACATGCTCGAGCAGGGCTTCGACATGCCCCCCTTGATGCTGACCCCCGACGAGATCGAGGCGGCGGTCCTGGGCGCCAGGTGGGTGGCAGGAAGGGGCGACGTCGCCCTGGCCCGCGCGGCCAACGATCTGGTGGCCAAGATCGGCGCGGTGATCCCCTCGCACCTGCGTCCGTTCCTGCTGGACGGCGCGCTGACCACGCCCGAACGGCCGAGCCGGATGATCATGCAGGACAGCCTGGACGTCGCCCGTGTCCGCGCCGCCATCCGCGCCCAGACCAAGATCACCCTCTCCTATCGCGACGAGGGCGAGCGGGAGACGCGGCGGACGGTCTGGCCGATCGCCATCGCCTACTACGAGACGGTGCGGCTGCTGGGCGCCTGGTGCGAGCTGCGCCAGGACTTCCGCCATTTCCGCACCGACCGGGTGACCGACGCCGCTTTCCTGGAGGAGCGCTATCCCGCCCGCCGCGACATCCTGCGCAGCCAGTGGCGCAAGGCGGCGGAGGCCGAGCGCGTCTGGCGGCGCGCGCACCACGAAGACTCGGCCACGCCCGAAACCATCCGCGCCCGAGCCGTGTAGTCCCCTACCCCACCAGCGCCAGCCACTCGTCCTCGGTCAGCACCTGGACGCCGAGCTCGGCGGCGGTCTTCAGCTTGGAGCCGGCGCCGGGACCGGCGACGACGATGTCGGTCTTCTTGGAGACCGAGGACGCCACCTTGGCGCCCAGGCTCTCGGCCTGCGCCTTGGCCTCGTCGCGGGTCATCCGCTCCAGGGCGCCGGTGAAGACCACCGTCTTGCCGGCGATGGCGGTGTCGGTCTTGGGCTGCTCGGCGTCCTCGATATCGAGCTGGGCGACCAGGTTGGCGACGATCCGCCGGTTGTGGTCCTCGGCGAAATAGGCGGCGGCGGCCTCGATCACCGCCTCGCCGACCTGGTCGAGGGCGTCGAGTTCGGCCATCGCCTCTGAATCGCGCTCGGCGACCCTATCCATGGCGGCGAGGAAAGCGGCGGCCGAGCCGTAGCCGCGCGCCAGCACCACCGCAGTGGTCTCGCCGATGTGGCGGATGCCCAGACCATAGATGAACCGGTCCAGCGCGATCCGCCGCCGCGCCTCGATGGCGCCCTTCAGGTTGCGCACCGAGGTCTCGCCATAGCCATCGCGCGTCAGCAGCGCCGCCAGCGCGACCTCGTTGCGCGCCAGGGCGAAGATGTCGGCCGGCTCACGGATCAGGCCTTCCTCGAAAAAGGCGGTGAGCTGCTTCTCGCCCAGGCCCTCGATGTCGAAGGCGCGGCGGGAGACGAAGTGCTTCAGATGTTCCAGCCGCTGGAACGGGCAGGCGAATTCGCCCGTGCAGCGACGCACCACGGTCTCGGCCCCGGACGCGGTGGTCTCGCGCGCCAACGGCGTATGCAGTGGGCAGGGGCAGTGATCTGGAAACACGAACGGCTTCGAGCGCTTGGGCCGTTCTTCCAGGACCACGCTTACGATCTGCGGGATCACGTCGCCCGCCCGCTGGATGATCACCGTGTCGCCGACGCGGATGTCCTTGCGGGCGATCTCGTCGGCGTTGTGCAGGGTGGCGTTCTCCACCACCACCCCGCCGACGGTGACCGGCGTCACCCGCGCCACCGGCGTCACCGCGCCGGTGCGCCCCACCTGCAGGTCGATGGCGTTCAGGACCGTGCGCGCCTGCTCGGCCGGGAACTTACGAGCGATCGCCCAACGCGGCGAGCGCGAGACGAAGCCCAGCCGATGCTGCCAGTCCAGCCGATCGACCTTGTAGACGATCCCGTCGATGTCGAAGCCGAGATGCGGGCGCAGGCGCTCCAGCTCGGCGTAGGCGCCCAGCAGCCCCTCGACGCCTTCCACTCGCTTGGCCTGGGGCGTCACCTGGAACCCCCAGGCTTTCAGCACCTCCAGCGCCTGCCACTGGGTCTCGGCGAACGGGGCGCTGATGAGGCCCCAGGCGTAGGCGAAAAAGCGCAGGCGCCGCTGGGCGGTGATCTTCGGATCGATCTGGCGCAGCGAACCGGCGGCGGTGTTGCGCGGATTGACGTAGGTGCGCTGGCCGGCCGCGGCCATGGCCGTGTTTAGGGCCGCGAAATCCTCGAGGCGGAAATAGACCTCTCCCCGCACCTCGATCACCTCGGGCCAGCCGCGGCCGGCCAGACGATGAGGAATCTCGGCGATGGTCTTCAGGTTCTGGGTGACGTCCTCGCCCACCCGGCCGTCGCCGCGCGTGGCGCCCTGGACCAGCACCCCGCGCTCATAGCGCAGGGAGGCGGAAAGGCCGTCGATCTTCGGCTCGGCGGTGTAGGCCACTGGCTCCTCGGTGAGCCGCAGGAACCGCCGCACCTTGGCGTCGAACTCCCGCGCGTCGTCGTCGGAAAAGGCGTTGTCCAGCGAGAGCATGGGAACGCCGTGCTCCACCGGCGCGAAGGCTTCCGCCCTGGCCGCACCGACCCTCAGCGAGGGCGAGTTCTCGCGCACCAGGGCCGGGAAGCGCGCCTCGATCGCCCCATTGCGCCGTTTCAGCGTGTCATAGTCGGCGTCCGACACCGTCGGCGCATCGTGCTGGAAGTAGCGGAGGTCGTGCGCGGCGATCGCGTCGGCCAGCCGCGTCAGTTCTTTCACGGCTTCAGCTTCGGTGAGGTCGGCGACGGGCTTGGCGTCAGGCATTCATCAGCGCCCGCGCCGCGGCCCTCGCCGCTTCGGTGATCTCCGCGCCGGCGAGCATGCGGGCGATCTCCTCCTCGCGGGCCGGGATCGCCAGGACCTCAACCTCAGTCGTCAATCGATCGCCCTTCCCGGCCTTGACTACCCGCCAATGGGCGTCGGCGCGGGCGGCGACCTGGGGACTGTGGGTGACGACGAACACCTGGGCGGTGGCCGCCAGGCGTTTCAGCCGCTGGCCCACCGCATCGGCCACCGCGCCGCCGACGCCCTGATCCACCTCGTCGAAGATCATCAACGGCTGGGGCCCGCCGCCGCGGCCGGCCAGCGAGACTTTCAGCGCGAGCGAGAGACGCGCCAGCTCGCCGCCCGAAGCGATCGACGCCAGCGGCGAGAACGGCGCGCCCGGAATAGTGGCGATTTCGAACTGCACCTTGTCGGCGCCGGAGGGTCCTGCGCGGTCTTCCGGCAGAGGCTCGATGGCGACGCGAAAACGCGCCTTCTCCAGCTTCAGCGGCGCGAGTTCGCCGTCCACCGCCTTGGCCAACCGGTCCCCGGCCGCGCGGCGGGCGGCGGAGAGCGCCTTGGCGGCGGCGAAGTAGGCGGTCCGTGCCTCGGCCGCGGCGCGGTCGGCGTCGACCAGCGCCGCTTCGCCGGACTCCATGGCGCGCAGCTGCGCGGCGATCGCGGCGCGGGCGGCCGGCAGGGCTTCGACGGAGAGGGCCAGCTTGCGGGCCATGCCGCGCAAGGCGAAGAGCCGCTCCTCGGCCTTCTCCAGGCGGTCGGGCTCGAAGTCGAACGCCCGGGCCGCCGCGTCGATCGCCGCCTCGGCCTCGGTCGCCTCGACAAGCGCCCGGTCGGTCGCCGCTGTCGCCTCGGCGATCAGCCGCATCGGCGCTCCGTCCGGATTGGCGCCCGACTGAGCCGCGCGATCGCGCGCCCGCTCCAGCGCCCGCAGCGCCTGGCCCAGGCGATGGCTGACGGCGTCGGCGGCCAGCTGTTCGGCGGCGGCGGCGATGTCGCCCAGGGTCTTTTCCGCCGCGCCCAGCAGCGCGCGTTCCTCGGCCAGCGCCGTCTCCTCGCCTTCGTGCGGATCCAGCCGGTCGAGTTCGGCCAGGCGCAGGGAGAGCTCCTCGCCCTCCTCCGCCGAACGGCCAGCTTGCGCCCGCAGCGTCTCGGCCGCTTGCCGCGCCGCGCGCCAGGCGCTCCAGGCCTCGGCGCAGTGGGTCAGCTCCGGCGCACAGCCGCCGAAGCTGTCCAGCAGCGGGCGATGGGTGGCCGGGTCCAGCAGGCCAACGGTCTCGTGCTGGCCGTGCACTTCCAGTAGGAGCGCGCCCAACTCGCGCAACACCGCGACGCTGGCCGCCTGGTCGTTGACGAAGGCGCGGGAGCGGCCATCGGCGCCAAGCGTGCGGCGCAGCACCAGATCCTCGTCCGGCGCGTAGTTCAGGCCCTTCTCTTCGAGCAGCGACCAGACCGCGTGGCCCTGGCCAAGGGCGAAGATCGCCGTCGCCGAAGCCTGCGCCGAGCCCCGCCGCACCAGCGCCGCCTCGGCCCGCTGGCCGCTCGCCAGACCCAGCGCATCCAGGATGATCGACTTGCCGGCGCCGGTCTCGCCGGTGAGCGCGGTCAGGCCCGGACCGAAGGCCAGGTCCAGGCTTTCGATCAGGACGACGTCGCGAACGCCAAGGCCGATCAGCATGGCGCGAGGGTGGCGCAGAATCGCCCGGCTCTAAAGGCCCAGCACTCCATGGACGACCCCGCCCTGCTTCGGCGGCGCCTGCTTCGGCTCCGGCGGCGTCTGGTCGGTGGCGTCGGCCGGCGGGGCGGAGACGCCGCTGTCGGTGTTCTGGCTGACAGTGGTGTCGTTGGGCGCGCCGGCCGGCGGCGGGAAGGTCCCTTCCTTGTGGTGAGAGCCGAAGAAGGGGAAGTGGATGCCGCGCTTGCCGTTGGGATCGGGCGCCTGCGACGGCCGATAACCCTTGGCCGCCAGCAGGCGGTAGGCGTCGCCGTACCAGGGATCGCCCGGATAGTTGTAGCCGAGCACCGCGCCGTTGCGCTTGGCCTCGTCGATCAGGCCCACCGTCAGATAAGCCTCCACCAGCCGGTAGAGCGCTTCTGGCGTGTGCGAGGTGGTCTGGTACTTGTCGACCACCGTGCGGAAGCGGCCGATGGCGGCCATCGGATCGTTGCTGCGCAGGTAGTAGCGGCCGACGTTCATTTCCTTGCCGGCCAGCTGGTCGTTGACCATGTCGATCTTCAGCCGGGCGTCGGCGGCGTACTCGGTATAGGGATAGCGCTTGACCACCTCGCGCAGGCCCGCGGCGGCTTCGGAGGCGGACGCCTGGTCGCGGCCCACGTCGACGATCTGCTCGAAGTAGCAGATGGCCTTCAGGTAGTAGGCGTAGGGCGTCGAGACATTGCCTGGATAGAGCGAGATGAAGCGGTCGGAGTCGGCGATCGCCTCGCCGTAATCGTTGGCCTGGTAGTGGGCGTAGGCGGTCATCAGGATCGCCCGCCGCGACCATTCCGAATAGGGATGCTGGCGCTCCACCTCGCGGAAATAGTCCACCGCCTCGGTCCACTCGTGGTGATCCATGCGCGACGCGCCGGCGTTGTAGAGCAGCTCCACCGGCCGCTCCTCATAAGCCAGCTCCGGCTTTTTCTTCGTGAACGCGCTGCAACCGCTCACGGCGAGGGCGGCGGCCAAGACGACGATGACGGCCATGCGGCCGGACGGATGACGGTACAAGCCCAGGTTACCTCTCGCACGAGCCGAAGCGCCCCGCGCCGACGCTTCTACACCACTGAAAGGCGGTGGCAAAAGGGCGGTCAGACCGCGCGCGCCAGATCGCTTTGCCGCGTCGTCATGCGCCAGGCCTCGGGCCGGGCCAGGAGCGCGCGGACAAGGGCGTTGTTGAGACTGTGGCCGGCATAGCGGCCCTCGTAGCGGCCAATCAGCGGCGCGCCGAGGAGGTAGAGGTCGCCGACCGCGTCCAGCGCCTTGTGGCGGACGAATTCGCCCGGTCGACGCAGGCCGCCCGGATTGAGGATCGCGCCGCCCTCAACGACCAGCGTGTTGTCGAGGGACGCGCCACGGGCCAGTCCGGCGGCGCGCAGCTGGTCGAACTCGTGCATGAAGCCGAAGCTGCGGGCGTCAGCCAGTTCGTCGCGGAAGCTCGCCTCGTCGACCGCCAGGTCGATCTCCTGGCGACCGATCGCCGCGGACTCGAAATGGATCTCGAAGGAGACCTCGAACTGATCGGCTGGCAGGAGCGCCGCGCGCTTTTCGCCCTCGACGATCTCAACCGGCTGGGTGACCTCGATGAGCTGCCGCTCGGCGCCCAGCGGCCGACGACCGGCGCGGTCAAGCACCGCCACGATCGGCGCGCAGGAACCGTCGAGGATCGGGATTTCCGGCCCGTCGACCTCGACCAGCACGTTGTCGACGCCCAGCGCCGAGAAAGCCGCCATCAGGTGCTCGATGGTGGAGACGGTGACGTCCGGCCCGGCGCCGATCACAGTGCCAAGCCGCGTCTGGCAGACCGCCTCGCCGATCGCCCTGATCCGATTGGCCGGACCGGCCAGGTCGGTGCGCACGAAGACGACACCGGCGTCCACGGCGGCGGGCTTCAAGGTCACATGCGCCTCACGCCCGGTATGGAGGCCGACGCCGGCGAAGGTGATGGGCGCCGCGAGCGTGTGCTGCAGTGACAAGTGACCTCCGTGATCGAACGACGGACTTAGCCCCCTGGCGCCGCGCCCTGGCGATGGCTGTAGGCGCCAGTAAGCTGCGCCGCAAAACAACTCCTGTTTCCGAGTGTTTCGTGGTTAAGGCGTTGACTCAGAAAGAGAAAAACGCACCAGGACGCGCCTGGTCGCGGGCGCGCGCCTTCGCCGAGCGATTGGTTGACGCTGGACGGTCCTAGTTCGCCAGGCGGCGCAGGAACGAAGGGATCTCCAGATCCTCGCCTTCCTCGGCCGACTCCTCGGGCGCGGCCTGCAGCGCGGTCTGGGCCGAACCGCCGCCGCTGCTGGCGGTAGGCCGCAGCGAGGCGTGGGGCGTGTCGTGCCGCGGACGACCGAACAGGCTGAGCCACCCACCTTTCTGGCGCCGTTCGTCGGCGTAGTGGTTCTGGGGAAACAGCGGCTCGATCTCTTCCTCGTCGGCGACCGAGGGATCGACGATCCGGGTCACCGGGCGGCTCTCCGCCTCGACGATCGCCGGGCTGTTGTCCTCCGCGGTCTTGGCTTCGACCGCGCGCATTGAGGACCCGTAAGCGGCCGCGCGCAAGGGCTCGAAGATCTTCGCGTGCGGCTGGAGGATCAGGGGTTCGGGCGCGACCTCGGGCTGGGGTTCAGCTTCCACCGCGGCGGCGAGGGCTGGCTGCGGTTCCGGGTCGAGCGCCGGCGCGGCCTCAGCCATCACCGGCTCCAGTTCCAGCACCGGTTCCGGCTCGGCGACGGGCGCGGGTTCGACGACCGGCGCCCTGAAGGAGGAGCGGCGCGGCGCCGGCTCGATGGCGGCGATCGAAGCGCCGTCCATGCCGGTGGCCACCACCGAAACGCGCAGGGTGTTCTGCAGCGAGGCGTCGAAGGCGGCGCCGAAGATGATGTTGGCGTCCGGGTCGACCTGGCCGGAGATGGCGTTGGCCGCCTCGTCGACTTCCAGGAGGGTCATGTCGAGGCCGCCGGTGATGTTGACCAGCACCGCCTTGGCGCCCTTCAACGTCACCTCGTCCAAGAGCGGGTTCTGGATGGCGTTCTCGGCCGCCATCAGCGCCCGGCCCTCGCCCTGCGCTTCGCCGGTGCCCATCATCGCCTTGCCCATCTCGGTCATCACCGTGCGCACGTCGGCGAAATCGAGGTTGATCAGGCCCGGCAGCACCATCAGGTCGGTGATCGAGCGCACGCCCGAATGCAGCACCTGGTCGGCCATGGCGAAGGCCTCGGCGAAGGTGGTGCGCTCATTGGCGACGCGGAAGAGATTCTGGTTGGGGATGACGATCAGAGTGTCGACGTAGCGCTGCAGTTCTGAGATGCCCGAGTCCGCCAGGCGCATGCGGTGGCGGCCCTCGAAGTGGAACGGCTTGGTGACCACCCCGACCGTGAGAATGCCGCGCTCTCTGGCGCACTTGGCGATGATCGGGCCGGCGCCCGTGCCGGTGCCCCCGCCCATGCCGGCGGTGATGAACACCATGTGCGCGCCGTCGAGATGCTCGCCGATCTCGGTGGTGGATTCCTCGGCGGCGGACATGCCGACTTCCGGATGGGCGCCGGCGCCCAGCCCCTGCGTCACCTGAACGCCGAGCTGCACCCGCCTGTCGGTCTTGGAGAAAGCCAGCTGCTGGGCGTCCGTGTTGGCGACCACGAACTCAACGCCCTCGAGGCCGGCCTCGATCATGTTGTTGACGGCGTTGCCGCCCGCACCCCCCACTCCGAAGACCACGATCCTGGGCTTCAGTTCCTTGGTTTCCGGTGCGAATACCTTAAACGTCATCAGGGACCCCGCGTCCTTCCGCCATGCAAATGAAATGAAGGCCGACGACCCGCCCGCCGACCCTGCTTCGCGGATGGGATTAACTGAACAACCACCATCCTTAATTGCGCGTTAACTGCATAGTCTGAGTCGGACCTCCGTCGAGGACGCTCAGGGGCTTTTTTGTTGCTGCGCTTGACGTTCAAGCGGCGCGCGGGAGCTGTTTCAGAGGCGAGATGCCGCAGTGCGGCGAACCGCGGACGCAGACTAGCTTGGCTATACGGCGGCGGCCGTTTCGACGAGGCGCTCCAGTTCGGCGCGGTTTCGCAAGGTGATTCTGCCGTAGCCGAGAGAGAGGACGTCGGCTTCCTCCAGTCGCCGCAAGACACCGTTCAGGGTTTGGCGCGACACGCCGACGGTCGATGCGAGTTGTTCCTGCGAGAGCGTCACCACATTGTCCGACCGGTCCGGCGTGCGCCCGGACCGCGCGAAGAAGAGCAGCCGCTGGGCGACGCGGGCCCTCACCGGCAGAGCGCCGAGACTGGCGATATGATCCATCGCCAAGCGGTGATGATCGCAAAGCAGCCGAACGAAGGCGCCGTAGCGCTCCGCGCTCTCGTCGATGATCTCTCGGAACGCCCGCGGGCTGAGACACAGCAGCTCGACACGCCCGACGGCGAGAGCCTCTGAGTACCGCAAACGTCCGTCGAACATCGAGGTCTCGCCGAACCACGACCCGGCTCGCGCGACCATCAACAGGCCCAGGCGCCCATCGCTGGCTGAGTGGGAGGATCGCACTTCGCCGGCGAGCACGGCGAAGAGACCGTTTGGTTCGTCGCCAACCGCGAAGATCACCGCGTCCCTCACCCGCCGCTCGCGGCCGAGGCGCACAATGTCGTCCTGTAGATCTCCGCCCAGCCCGGCGAACCAGGGGTTGCGGCCGAGCACCGACCTGATGGTCTGCGGTTCCACGGGCGGCGAAGCTCATGACTCGACCGCCAATTGTCAAGTACTTGACAGTCTTCAAGCTCGCATCGGCGCACACCGCGGTCGCTCCAAGAGGTGAAACACCATGCAGCCAGCCCTAATCGTCGACGTCCGCACCGTGCTCTTGACGGCGCCCTACGGCTTGCTGGGAGCTCAGACGCGTAAGCGCAGCGCCGCCTTCGTCGAAGTAGAGCTCGACGATGGGATAGTCGGCGTGGGCGAGACCTACGCTGGCGTCTACATGCCCGAGCTCTGCGTCGAAACGGTCGCCTTCTTCCGCCAGCACCTCGTCGGTCGGGACTCCGCACGCATCAACCGCCTAGCACGTGACGCGCTTTGGATCAGCAGCTACATCGGGCGGACCGGTCCGACGGTGATGGTCCTGTCGGCGATCGAGTGCGCTCTCTGGGACGCGCTCGGCAAGCGGATGGGCCTCCCCGTCCACGCGCTGCTCGGCGGCGCCGTGCACGACCGGCTCCCGCTCTACGCTAGCGGAGGCGTTCCCACCTTCAGCGTCGAACAACTGGTCGAGCACGCCAAGGAGGTCATGGCCGACGGCTATGTCGGGTTCAAGATGCGCCTCAATCCCATGGCCTATCAGCCCCAGGTCGAAGCCGAGCGGGTCGCCGCGGTGCGAGCGGCCATCGGACCAGATAAGCTCCTGGCGCTGGACGCGATCCAGAACTTCAACCTGCAACCCTGGAGCGTCAAGCAGGCGTTGGCGTTGCTCGATGCGCTGGCGCCTTCACGCGTCGCCTGGGCCGAAGAGTTCCTGGCGCCGTTCGATCCGGCGCCCTATGCCGAGCTTCGCGCCAGATCGGCCACGCCTGTCTCGGGCGGGGAAGGCATCACCACCGCCAGCGCTTTCGCCCAGTGGATCGGGGCCGGCGCTTTCGACATCGCCCAGCCTGATCCCACCATCGTTGGCGGCATCGCGGAGGCGCGCCGCGTCTGCGAATTCGCCCTAGCTTCCAACGTGAAGGTGGCGATGCACGTCTGGGGTTCGGCCCCGACCATCATGGCCAACTACCACCTGGGCTTCTGCATGCCCAATTGCTTCATCCTGGAGCGGCCGGTGATGCAGAACCCGCTCGAGACGGAGATGCTGGTCGAGCCGCTGGAGATCAGGGACGGCCACGTGCTCCCGCCCAGGGCGCCAGGCCTCGGCGTCACGCTCACGCCAGAACTCAAAGCCGCGTACCCTTACGAACCCGGCAGCGCGAGCCTGTTCGGCTGAGCCCGCCTCGCGCAAGCTCGGCGGGAGACGCCTAGAGATTGTCCCTCAGCCAGGCGGTTGCGCGGGAGACCACGTTGCCGCGATTCCCGCCGCCGCCGCCGCGGGGTGGTGAGACTTTCTTGGGTCCCGCCTCCTTGGGGCCGAAGGCGGCGCGATGGAGCACGCCGGCGGCGGCGCAGAAGGCCGGGCCGGAGGCGGCGTCGGCCAGGTGCGGCGCGCGCCGCGGCCGGCCAAGCCGCACAGGTCGGTCGAACACCCGCACGGCCACTTCCCGCACGCCGGCCAGCTGGCTGGCGCCGCCAGTGAGCACGATCCCCGCGCCCGCCTCGACCGGCGCGCCGGAGGTCTTCAGCCGCTCGCGCAGCAGCTCCAGCGTCTCTTCGACGCGCGGGGCGATGATGCCTTTGAGGAGCGAGCGCGGCGCGACCACCGGTCCGGCGCCGGGGTCATCGCCCCGCGGCGGGGCCTCGATCATCTCCCGGTCCTCGTTGGAGGAGGCGATGGCCGAGCCGTGCAGGGTCTTGATCCGCTCGGCGCCGACGATGGAGGTGGAAAGGCCGCGGGCGACGTCGGCGGTGACGTGCGAGCCGCCGACGGCCAGGCTGTCGATGTGGATCAGGCTGCCGCCGGCGAACACCGCCACCGAGGTCGAGCCGCCGCCCATGTCGATGCAGACCGCGCCAAGGTCCATCTCGTCCTCTTCCAGCGCCGCCAGCGCCGAGGCGAAGGGCGAGGCGACCACGCCCTCGAACTCCAGGTGCGCCCGCTCGACGCAGTGTCCGAGCGTCTGGAACACCTGCTCGTTCATGGAAACCACCAGCAGCTGCAGGCTGAGCGAGCGGCCGAACATCTCGCGGGGGTCGCGCACCCCCTTCTGGCCGTCCACCGACCAGGCGATCGGTCGCACGTGGATGGCGCGGCGGCCCGGCAGTTTCAGCGAGCTTGCGGCGACGCCGATCGCGCGGGCAAGGTCGTGGTCGCTGATCGGCCGCGCCCCCAGCGAGACGGTGGCCGCCAGGCGATGGCTGCCGAGGTTGCCACCAGCCGTGGACACCGTCACGCCGGAAACGTTGACCCCGGCGACCGTCTCGGCCCGCTCCACCGCCCGGGCAATGGCGTGGGCGGCCTCGTCAACGTCGACGATCGACCCGCCCCGCACGCCGCGCGACTGCACATAGCCGACGCCGGCGGTGGTGATGGTCTTGTCCGCGTGCCGCACGCCGTCCTGCCGCATGATGAAGCACGCGACCTTCGAGGCCCCCAGATCCACCGCCGCGGTCACCGGCGCACGCCCCAACGCCGCCTTCAGACCGTCGCGCGGGTCCCGGCGCGCGGGGTCAGCAAACGCCGCGCGCTCTTCCTTCACTGCAAGTTTCATCCAGCCCCATCCGTCACCACTTTGACCGGCGGCGTTTGCCGCGGCCGCACCGCCACCATCTCCGGATCGCGCAAGTCGATCCGCGAGAACCCCAAGTCCAAGATCCGCGATTTCTGGTCGAGCTGGTCGAGCCGGATCAGGGCCGCCTCCTCGTCGGTCGCGGGCAGTTGAATGATCGCGCCGTCCTTCAGGCGCAGGTCCCAGCGCCGCTCATCGACCCTGACCAGCGCCTCCAGGCGCTCGGTCAGGCGCGGGCGCGAAAGCACGGCCGGCAGGACGGCGGCGGCGGCGGTGTTGGCCCCCTCGCCCACCACCAGCGGCAGGCCGGCGAAGCGGATCGGGTCGGCCTCCGGGGCGACGACGCCGTCGGCGTCGACCACCGCGGTGCGCCCGGCGTGCTGCCAGACGGCGGTGAGCCGCCGCTCCTGGACGGCGATGACGACGGTGTCGGGGAGAAGACGGATCACCCGCGCGCTCTTCACCCAGCCCACCTGCTCCACCCGCCGGCGCACGGCGTCGAGATCGAGGCCCATGAGCGGCGTGTCGCGGCTGAGCGCGGCGGCGCGGAGGATGTCGGCGGACGACTGCGGCGAGGCGCCCTGCAGGTGCACGGCCGCGAGAGTAAGGCCCATGGCCGCGGTGCGGTCGTCCACGACGGCTCGGCCGGCCTCCTGTAACCGCTCCCAGCGCCCTCCCGTGGCCAGCACCAGCGCCAGGCCGCCGACCAGCGCCAACACCACACCGGCGAAGATCAGTCGGGGAGGAATGCGGATGGGCTCGGCGCGCGACTTCGCAGACGCCGGCGGCGCGGATTTCCGGGCCGGGGCGCGATTCCTAGGTGGACTTGCGGAGCTTTTGCTCCGGGCTTTGACGCTGCCGCGCCCCGCCCCCCGCAACACCGCGGGCATACGCGTCCTCCGTGATCCAAAGCACCAGGTCGTCGAACCCAATACCCCTGTGGGCCGCCTGCTCGGGGACGAGCGAGGTGGGCGTCATGCCGGGTTGGGTGTTGACCTCTAGAAGGACCAGAAGGTCGTTAATGTCGTCATAACGAAGGTCGCTTCGGGTAACGCCCCGACAACCAAGCGCGGCGTGCGCGAGCTCGGCGAAATGCATGGCCCGCGCGGCGATTTCCGGCGGAATCCGCGCCGGCAGGTAGTGCTCGGAGCCGTGATCGCCGTATTTGGCGTCGTAGTCGTAGAATCCGGTACGTGGAACGATCTCGGTGACCGTCAGCGCTGCGTGGTCCATCACCGCCACGGCGAGCTCCAGACCGCGGATATAGGGCTCGATCAAAACTTCGTCACCGAACGTCCAACTGGGCGCGATCAGCTCCTGCGGCGGGCCGTTGGCGCCCTCGAAGACCAGGAAGACGCCCACCGACGAGCCCTCGGCGTTGGGCTTGACCACGTAGGGCGGCGCCATGACGTGCTCGCGCGCCGCCTCGAACCGGTCGAAGAGGCCGCCGCCTGGCACCGGCACGCCGGCGGCCGCCATCACCGCCTTGGCCTTGACCTTGTCCATGGCCAGCGCCGAGGCGAGCACATTGCAGTGGGTGTAGGGCAGCTGCAGCGTCTCCAGCACGCCCTGCACGCACCCGTCCTCGCCCCACACCCCGTGCAGGGCATTGAAGCAGACATCGGGCTTCAGCTTGGTCAGCACCGCGGCGATGTCGCGGCCGGCGTCGATGCGGCTGACCTTGGCGCCCAGGCGCTCGAGCGCCTCTGCGCAGGCGGCGCCGGAGACCAGGCTCACCTCCCGCTCCGGCGAGAGGCCGCCCAGCAGCACCGCGACATGGCGACCGGCGAGGCGTTTGGGCATGGCGAAACTCCAGGAGCGCTTGCAACGGCTTGTGGCCGAGTCTGAAGGCCCTGTTAAGGCCGGCGCGCTAGAAGCGACGCATGATCGAGATCGTCAACGGCTATCCCTGCCAGAACTGCACCGACGCGGCGCTGGCGCAGAAGGGGATCAACCCGGCGTTCCCGAACGCCAATCCGCAGAGCCCGTCCTACGATCCGGCGGTCGCCGCCAAGGCCGATCACGGTCCGGCGTTCACGCTGAGCGGGGCGGCGGCGACGGGGTCGTCGACAGGTTCAGCGACGAACGGGTCGAACACCGCGCCCGGGGCGCCTGCCCAGCCAGGGTCGCAGTTGAATCTTTCGGCTTAGGGCTTTGGCGGCGTGACCGGCGGCGGCGCTGGCGCCGACACCGGGATGATCGGCGAGGGCCCCAGTTTGCGGAAGTCGATGTCGGTGTTGGCGACGATGTAGACGAAGCTCGCCCAGGCGGCGACGGCCTGGTTCAGCTGTTCGCGGTCGACCTTGTCCAGCGTGTCCTCGGACGAATGATGCCAGTCGAAGTAGCGGCTGACGTCCTGGCGCACGGCGACGGCCGGAACGCCGGCGACCACCAGGTTGGCGACGTCATCGCCGCTGCCCCGCGAGGGTTCGCTCGAGAGGATGACCGAGAGCGGCGCGACCGTCGCGGCATAGGTCTTCATTTCCGGCGCTGCGAACGAGCCGGCTGGGACCTGCACGCTCCAGGCGCGGTCCGAGCCCGAGTCGGACTCGCCGATGACGACGATCTTGCCCGCCTCGGCCTGGTGGGCGGCGGCGAAGGCCGCCCTGGCGAAGTCCATCTCCTCGGCGCCGAAGAGGGCGACGCGGATGGTGCGCTTGGGCGGGTTCTGCGCGCCGGCCAGACGGGCGGCGGCGACGGCGATGGCCATCCCCGCGCCGTCGTCGATGGAGCCGGTTCCCGGATCCCAGGAATCCATGTGGCCGCCGACCTGGATGATCTGGTCGGGTTGGCTCGTCCCCGGAATCTCGCCTTCCACCGTCCAAGCGGTGGCGGGGAAGCTGGACGAGGCGAGCTTCAGATGGATCCGCACCGGCGCGCCGCGGGCGACCAGGTGGTCCAGCAATTCTGCATCGATCACCGAGAGCGCGGCGGCCGGGATCTGCGGCATGTCCGGCTTGTAGTTGAGCGCCCCGGTGTGCGGCTCGCGGCTGACGCCGGTGGCGAGCGAGCGGACCAGGTAGGCGATGGCGCCGCGGCTGGCCGCTTCGCTGGGACCGGCGCGGCGCGCGGGGTTCATGGCCCCGTAGCCGGCGCCATCCTGGGCGCGGACCATGGGCTGGGTGACGACGGCGATCTTCCCCGTCAGCGAGCCAGGCGGCGCGGCCAGCAGGTCGGCGTAGGTGTGGAAGAGCGCCACCTCGCCTTCCACCCCGTCCGGCGGGGTCGGGACCGAGCCGCCCAGGCCAATGATCGCCAGCTTCTGCGGGTGCGGCGAGACGATCTCCGCGTCCTCCGGCCCGCGCGACCAGGCGGTGATCGGGAAGGGCTCGACGTGGACGTTGGCAAAGCCCAGCGCCTTCAGCCTGGCGAGGCCCCAGTCGCGCGCCCTGGCCGCCGCCTCGCTGCCCGCGAGCCTTGGGCCGACGTCGACGGAGAGGGATTCAATGTAATCGTAGGCCGTGGGATCGCTGAGCGCCCGGTCGCGCACCGCTTCTGCGGCTGCGCGCAAGGGATCGGCGGCCATCGCCGGCGCGATCGACAGCGCCGAGATCGCCGCGGCCAAAAGCCAGATGCGCATCGCCCCCTCCATCAACGCCGAGCGGTCCGGCGGTGCGCCGGCGCCTGCGCTGTGTCAAGCGCGATGGCGACGACCGCCTACTGGACTTTTCGGCCCAAAACCTTATGTTCTCGGCCATCGACCTCTGCGCGATCTGCTCTCACCACATCGGCCATCGCGCCTCGGTCCTGCAGCCCGTCCTTCAGATCTCGATACAAAGCTCCGGATCGTCCGGGGTGTCTTATTGGAGGCCTGAAATGGCTACAGGTACTGTAAAGTGGTTCAACGCCACCAAGGGTTACGGCTTCATCCAGCCCAATGAAGGCGGCGCGGACGTTTTCGTCCACATCTCCGCCGTCGAACGCGCCGGGCTTCGTTCGCTGAACGAGGGCCAGCAAGTCAGCTACGAGCTGGAGCGCGACAAGCGCAGCGGCAAGGTCGCCGCGTCCAATCTGGTCGCCGGCTAAGCTAGCCGCTAGCCTACCCAAGAGCGCCCCGGGCCCAACGGTCCGGGGCGTTTTTCTTTGCCCACCTGCGGGGCAGTGGTTTGCTCCGTCTCACCACCCTGTCCCGTCATGGCCGGGCGTAAGTCCCGGCCACCCATGCACGCAGACGGCTGTGATGCGGCGGTCCAAAAAAATCGCTGTCAGTTCAATATGGCTGCGGCCTCGCGGCCTGCGCCCCCACGTTTCGTGCGCATGGGTCGCCGGGACTTACGCCCGGCGATGACGCGAGAAGAGGGGCTCGGATTGCCATCCGGCTTCAGGACGCCGCAGCCGCGACCGGGGCCGTCGGCAGCGGGGCGTGGCAGAGCCAGCGGATCTGGTGGGTGTCGATGGGGTTGTCGACCCAGCCGACGATCTTCGGGTCCACCAAGTTGCGGCTGGAGATATAGAAGAGCGGGGCGTTGGGCATGTCGGCGAGCAACATCTGCTCGGCGGATCGCATGTGCTGGGCCCTCACGCCCGGGTCGGCGGTGGCAAGCGCCGCGTCCAACTCGCTGTCGTAGGCGTGATTCACGTACGACCCATAGTTCATGCCGCCGGTGGTTGAGCGGGCGAGGTCGAGATAGACCATCGGGTCCTCCGACACCCAACCCGCATCGCCGACCTGGTAGTCGTGGGACTCGTAGGCCTGGTAGGCCACCTGGACCTCGTTTTCCCGCAGCGAAGCATCCACGCCGATATCCTTCCAGTCGGACTGGATGGCCGGCAGGAAAAGCATCGGGTCGGGGCTGTTGCGGTGCTTCACCTCGAACTTCAGCGGGTGAGCGGGACCGTAGCCAGCCTCGGCGAGCAGCCGCCGCGCCTCGGCCTGCCGCCGCGCCAGACTCCAGCCGGACCAATAGACCTGCGGGCCGCCCGCGTAGCCAGAGACGCCGGGGGGCACGAAGCTGTAGGCCGGCGTCTGGCCGCCCCGCAGGAGCTTGCCGGTGATGAACTCGCGATCAATCGCCATCGAAAGCGCCTGGCGGACCCGAACGTCCCTGAGGGCCGGGTCCTGGACGTTGAAGGTGAGATAGGTCACCCCCCAGTAGGGCGCGACGCGCAGGAAGTTCGCCATGCCGCTGCGGCGCAGAAAGCTGAGCCGGTTGGATTGGACGGTGGTCGTGAGATCCAGTTCGCCTGACCGCACGCGTCGCTCGTTGGAGATCGCGTCGGTGGTCGGGAAATAGTCGATCTCCTTGTAGCAGACATGGTCCGCGTCCCAGAACAGCGGGTTCTTCTTCACCACCACCTTGTCGCCGAGCTTCCAGCTGACCAGTGTGTAGGGACCGTTGCCGACGTATCGGCCCGGCCTGGTCCAGCTTTCGCCCCAGCGCTCGACCACATGCTGCGGGATGGGCCAGAAGATGCGGCCTGAAACGTAGTAGGGCAGGTTCGGCCAGGGATGCTCCAGGTGGATCACCACGGTGTGGGGGTCGGGCGCCTCCACGCCGGCCGCCGTGAGCGGGAGCTTGCCCGCGTTCACCGCCTCCGCGTTCTTCAGGATCGGATAGAGGATGAAGGCCGAGAACGCCGCGGTCTTGGGGTTGAGCTCGCGGCGAATGCCGTAGACGAAGTCATCGGCGGTCACCGGCGTTCCGTCCGACCACAGAGCATCGCGCAGATGGAATGTCCAGGTGAGGCCGTCGGCGCTTGTCGTCCACGACGTCGCCATGCCGGGAATCGGCTCGCCCTCAGCATCGCGGACGGTCAGCCCGACGATCAGCTCGCTGACGATGGCGGCTTCCCAGGTTCCATCGAAGTGGTTGGGATCAAGCGTCTCCGGCTCGGCGCCGTTGCCGTACAGCAGGCACAGGGAGCCGGTCGCGCAAGGCGGACGGCCATGCTTGCCGCCGCAGGCCGCCAGCGGCGCGGCCAGAGCCAGGACCACGGCGGCGATGAGCATCAGGCGAGCGATGGAGGGACCCCTTGCGTTCGGCGTGAGCGAACATCGCCCCGGCCGTCCTGGCAAGGGGCGTTTCAGGGCGCTGGGCGGCCGATGCGCTTGATCTCCCACTCCAGCTCCACGCCGGTCCTGGCCTTGACGTCGGCGCGCACCGCCTCGCCCAGGCCCTCCAGGTCGGCGGCGGTGGCCTCGCCGGTGTTGATCAGGAAGTTGGCGTGAAGGGGCGAGACCATCGCCCCGCCGAACGGCTTGCCGCGCCAGCCGGCCTCGTCGATCAGCGTCCAGGCGCTCTGGCCCGGCGGGTTCTTGAAGGTCGAGCCACCGGTCTTCTCGCGGATCGGCTGGCTGGCCTCGCGGCGGTGGGTGATCTCGGTCATGCGCACGTGGATCGCCTCGGGATCGTCGCGCCGTCCCTGGAAGACGGCGCCCAGCCAGATCATCTCGCCCTCGGCGACGGCGCTCGTTCGATAGCTGTAGCCGAGGTCGGCCAGGGTCAGGGCGCGCGCCTCGCCGCACCGGTCGACGCCCCAGGCCACCGCCAGCACGTCCTTGGTCTCGGCGCCATAGCAACCGGCGTTCATGGTCAGCGCGCCGCCGATGGTTCCCGGGATGCCGGCGTAGAACTCCAGGCCGGCGACGCCGGCGTTCGCCGCCGCCCGCGCCACCTGGGCGTCCAGCGCGCCTGGGCCGGCGATCACCCGCGCCTCGTCGGCCTCGACATTGACCTCGCCGAACGATCGCCCGGCCAGGCGGATCACCACCCCCTCGACGCCGCCGTCGCGGATGATCACGTTGGAGCCGACGCCCAGCACCATGCGCGGAATCTCGCCCGGCAGGGCCTGGAGGAAGTCGGTGAGGTCGGCCGCGTCGGCTGGCAGGAAGAGCACGTCGGCGGGCCCACCGACCCGGAACCAGGTGAAGGGCGCCAGCGGCTCGTTGAAGAGGAGCTTGCCGCGGACCGCCGGCAGGCGCTCGCGCCAGCTCACGACGGGCCCAGCGCCTCCAACTGAGCCGGCAAGGCGTGGGCCCAGGCGGTGATGTCGCCGGCGCCTAGGCACACCACCAGGTCGCCCTGCCTGGCTTCCTCGGCGATCAGCGCCGGCAGGGCGGCGGGGCTTTCCAGCGCCAGCACGCGGCGGTGGCCGTGGCGGCGCAGGCCCTCGACCAGGGCGTCGCGGCTGGCGCCCTCGATGGGCGCCTCGCCCGCCGGATAGACGTCGGCGACGATCACCGCGTCGGCGTCGTTGAAGGTGCGGCAGAAGTCCTGGAAGAGATCGCGCAGGCGACTGTAGCGGTGCGGCTGCACCACCGCGATCACCCGCCCCTTGGTGACCGATCGCGCGGCCTTCAGCACCGCGGCGATCTCCACCGGATGATGGCCGTAGTCGTCGACCACGCTGATGCCTCGCCCGGTCCCGGTGAAGGTGAAGCGCCGGCGCACGCCGCCGAAGCCCGCCAGGCCCTTGCGGATCGCCTTTTCCGGCGCGCCGAGCTCGCGGCCAATGGCGATGGCGGCCAGCGAATTGAGCACATTGTGCGCGCCGGCCATGGGCAGCTTCATATCCGCGAGCACCGTCTGGGCCGCCCCGTCCGGGCCGCTGATCAGGACGTCGAAGGTCGAGCCCTCCGGACCCATGCCGATGTTCATGGCGCGCAGCTCGGCCTGCGGGTTGGTCCCATAGGTGATCAGCCGGCGGTTCTCGACGTTGGCGGCCATCTCCTGCACGTCCGGATCGTCGATGCAGACGGCGGCGAACCCGTAGAACGGGATGCTCTCGACGAAGGCCTGGAAGGCGCGCTTCACCGCCTCGAAGGTCTGGTAGTGGTCCAGGTGCTCCAGGTCGATGTTGGTCACCACCGCCACGGTGGGCCGCAGCCTGAGGAACGTGCCGTCGCTCTCGTCCGCCTCGACCACGATCCAGTCGCCCTCGCCCACCTTGGCGTTGGCGCCATAGGCGTTGATGATCCCGCCGTTGATCACCGTCGGGTCGAACCCCGCCGCGTCCAGGATCGCCGCGACCATCGAGGTCGTGGTGGTCTTGCCGTGGGTGCCGCCCACCGCCACCGAATACTGCAGCCGCATCAGTTCCGAGAGCATCTCGGCGCGGCGGACGATGGGGATGCGTCGCTCCCGGGCGGCCGCGAGTTCTGGGTTGTCGGCCTTGACCGCGCTGGTGAAGACCACCGCCGAGGCGCCGTCGATATTGGCCGCCGCGTGGCCGATGATGATCCGCGCGCCCAGCTTCTCCAGCCGCTCGGTGTTGGCGCCGGCGCGGGCGTCAGAGCCCTGCACCTGATAGCCGATGCGCAGCATGATCTCGGCGATGGCGCTCATGCCGATCCCGCCGATGCCGACGAAGTGCACGGGGCCGAGGTCGAAAGGAACGGGACGCCGGTTCATTCGGCGTTGATTAGCGGAAGCGAGCTCGGGTTCATACCGTCGCCGCGCTGGCCGCACGCATGGGCGCTCGAAAGAACGTCTGAACGCAGAGTTCGCAGAGGAGGCGCGGAGGACGCAGAGCTGCGGCGTCTCTCTGCGGACTCTGCGTGTTCTCCGCGACCTCCGCGTTACAATTTTGGGCGCCATCGGCGCGCGCCTGCGCCTCAGGCCAAGTCCAGCGCCCGTAGCACCGCGCCCTGATCGAAATACGGGCGCTCGCAGAGGATCTTGTCGGTTCCGGGTGCGAACTCAAAAGAGGCCATCATGCGGACGCGGAACGCGCGGCCGGTGGGGGCGATGGTCTCCGACCCGCGGCGGATCGGGCCAAGGTGAGTGCCGGTGAGCCAGAACTCCACCAGCACGGAATCGCCGCACGCGGCGATGGCGATGATCTCGTTGCCCTGGTCGGGGAACGGCGTGCGCGAGGCGGTGAAATAGCCGCGCACGGCCTCCTCGCCGTCGAAAACGGTCCCCACGCCGTACATCTCGTAGCGGGGATGGGCGAAAGTGGCGATGACGCCGTCCCAATCGCGTTCGCACTCCAGGCGCATGTGGTCGCGCACCGTCTGGATCCGGGCTTCGGAAAGAGCATCCATGTTCACATTCCCATCATGCCGCTATCCACCCCCAGGTGCTGGGCGGTGACGTAGACGCTCTCGTCCGACATGAAGAAGAGCGTCGCATAGGCGATTTCCCAGGCGGTGGCCTGGCGTCCGAACGGCAGGTTCTCGCCGCGCCCGCGGCTCGCCCGGCCGGCGCCGGCGATCCGGCCGTTAGGCGTGTCCACCTGGCCGGGGACGACGGTGTTGACCCGAATGCCGCGCCTCGCGCCCTCCATGGCCAGGTGCCGCATCAGCCCGCCGAGCGCCGCCTTGGAGGCGTCGTAGACCACCAGCTGCGAGCCTGGCTTGAACGCGGCGATCGAGGAGATCAGCACGATCGAGCCGCCGCTCTCCAGCCGCTCCACCGCTTCGCGGCCGCAGAGCATGGCGCCGGTTAGGTTGACGGCGAGGATCTTGTCCCATTCGGCCAGGTCGAAACCGCGCAGGCCGACGCCGCCGAACGTGCCGACGTTGTAGACCATGCCGTCCAGGCCGCCGAGTTGGCCCGCAGCTTCTTCGAACATCCGCGTCACGTCCGCCTCGGAAGTGACGTCGGCCTGAATGGCGATCCCCTTCCCGCCCTCCTCGGCGATCCGGCTGAGCGTCGCCTCGGCGCTGGCCAGATTGGCGTCCGCCACCGCGACGCTCGCCCCCTCGCGGGCGTAAAGCAGCGACATGGCGCGGCCGTTGCCGATGGGATCGGTCGCCGGATCGAACGTCCGCTGACCGCCGCCCACCACCAGGATGCGTCGACCGGCGAGGCGGCCGCGGCCGGGCGCCAGGCCCTGGGACTCGGCGGAGAGCCCGCGCGGCTGTCGGGTTTCGCTCATCGTCCCTCCCCGCTAGCCGAGCCGCACGGGCGCCTGTGGGACGCTCTTCCAGAACTCCGGATCGTGCCCGAACATGATCTTCGAGCCGCGCGCCTGCATTTGCCGGAAGCGGTGGAAGACGGCGATCGCGGCTTCCTTGTCGGCGATGACGCCCGGCGCGTGCAACGTCTCCAGCGATTGCTTCAGATAGCAGGCGTCGCCGCAGAGGATGAACTCGCCGCCCCGCTCGGTCTGCACCCTAAGCGACTGATGCCCCGGCGTGTGGCCGTAGGTCGGCAGGCAAACCACCGAGCCGTCACCGAACACGTCGTGCTCGCCGTCCACCTGGCGCAGTCGCTGGCCAGTGTCGAAATCCTTGGTCAGGTAGCCGCGGTTCTGGTTCGCCGCCGCCTTGGCGTGCGCCCACTCGCGGGCCTGCACGACGATGTCGGCGTTGGGAATGAGTCCGTTGCCGCCGGAGTGGTCGTAGTGGAGGTGCGAGTTGATGACCAGGTCGACCTTGTCCGGCTCGACCCCCATCGCCGCCAGCCGCGCCGAAACCTCTTCGCCCGGCAGGAAATGGAAGGTGTTGTACTTCAAGCCATCCTCGCCGAAGTAGCCCAACGGATCGGTCTGGCTCTCGAGGTTGAGTCCGGAATCGAAGAGCGCGCGGCCTTGCTCGTGCTCGATCAGGTAGGCTGGCACTGGCACGGTGATCGTTCCCTTCGCGCCGGCGAGCAGGAAGGCGTGCGGGATAGTCACGTAGCCGCAGGTGTAGGCGTAGAGCTCAACGGCCATGGCCAGCTCCGATCAGCGCCAGGAAAGTCTTCAGGAACCGGTCCAGCGCCTGGCGCACCTGGGCGATCGACGATGGTTGGGCAGGGACGATGAAGTGCTCCAGACGCACGAAGGTGAGCCCGGCCATGAAGAGCCTGGCCGTCTCGCGCGGATTGGGCGTCGAGATCAGCCCGGCCAACGCGAAGTCGCGGAAGTAGTCGGCGACCAGGCCGGATTCCTCGGTGAACAGGGTCTCATAGTAGTGCGCCCGCTCGCCCGCCAGCCGATTGCGCTCGGCGGTGATCAGCTCCTGGAACCGCTGCTCGCTCGGGTCGGACCATTGGACCAGGAGTTCGCCCGCGTAGAGTCTGCAGAAGGCCCCGGGGTCGTCCTTCAGCGCCCGGAATCTGGGGTTCCTGAGCCGCTCGGCCGAACTCGCCGGTCCGAACGCGTCGATCAGGGCATGGTAGATCGCTTCCTTGCTGGCGAAGTGATTGTAGAGGCTGCTCTGGGTGAGCCCCACCGCGCCGGCCAGCTGGCGCATGGAAGCGCCGGCGAACCCGTGACGGGCGAAGAGATCCAGCGCCGCCTCGAGAATGCGGGTGCGGGTGGAGATGTCCTCGGGCTGGGCGGCGGCGGTCACACGCGCGTTTTAACGAACGACCGTTCGTTCGCCAAGCCGCTTTCGCTCACCGGCCAGGTGTCAGGTCCAGCACGTCGCGCGCGGCGCCGTCCACGGCGGGTCGGGAGAACAGCAGCGGGACGTAGTCGCCGCCGGCCCAGAGCGGAAAGAGGTCGCGGTAGTGGGGGTTGAAGGGATCGCCGGACTGGCCGGGCGTGTTGATGGCGACGCTGTTGTCCCAGGCGCCGACGTCAACGACCATCCGGTAGGAGGCGCCCGAGATGGCGCCAAAGTCGCTGAGCCGCCAGGTGGCCGCGGCGGGAGTCGAGGCCGAGCCCCGCACCTGCAGCGGGCCGACGGTCATCTGCGCCGCCAGCGCGGGATCGGCCAGGCGCGCGGCGGCCGGTGCGAAGGTCGCCCGGTGCAGGGCGCCCCAGGACCAGCGCGCCGGGTCTGGGCCGAGGAGCGCGCGGACTTCCCGCACGGCCGCGCCGAGGCTTTCCAGCAGCACGCCGTCGCGGGCGGCCTTGGGATCGGCGCCCAACTCAGCGCCGGGCGCTTCCAGATAGCTGATCACCGCGTCGGGCGAGCCCGCGCCGACCAGCGTCTGCGCCGCTGCCGGCGTCACCTTGGCGACCAGGGCGGGACCCAGGCGCCGGACCGCCCAATCTTCATAGAGGGCGGCGGCGGCGCTCTCGACGCCTTCCTTGCAGTCCCAGGGCTTCAGCAGCGCCAGACCCGCCGCGGCGTCGGGGTCGACGGCGGTGAGCGGGGCCAGCAGGGCGCGCAGGCGGCACGCTTCTGGGCTGGTCGCGTCCATCTGCAGGGCCATGGCGTCCGCCAGGGTGACGTGAGCGTTGGCGCCCAGCACCGCCTTGATGCGGGTGATGCGGCTGGGGTCGGACCACTCGAAGCCGACCTTGCGCTCGGCCACCGGATAACCGGCCGGCAGGTTCATCTCGTTGGCCGAGGCCCACCAGCCATCCTTGGGATTGTGCACGCTGGGGAGCTGGTCGGCGGAAAGGAACCCGCGCCACTCGTAGCGCCCGTCGCCAGGCACGGGCATGAGGCCGTCCCAGTTGGGCCGCACGGGCGCCCGGCCGCCGGCGATCCAGCCGATGTCGCCGGCCGTGCTGGCGAACACCAGGTTCTCCGACGGCGCGCCCCAGTGGGCCATGGCGGCCTGGAATCCCGCCCAGTCCTTGACGTCCGCGTATTGGATCGAGCCGAAGTAGGCCGACGTTCCAGGCTCGGACCAGACGGTGCGCACGGCGAAGGCCCGGTGGGCGTCCGCGTCCAGCTTCAACACCGGGCCGTGGCGGGTGAAGAGGAGCTCCACCTGGCGCGGCGCACCGCTTTTCACGGCGATGGTCTCTGGAACCACCCGCATGTCCTCCCAGCCGTCCTGGTAGCGGTACTGGCGCGGATTGGCGGGGTTCAGGTCGTAGACGTAGAGGTCCTCCTGATCGATGATGAAGATGGTGAGGCCAAAGGCGATGGCCTCGTTGTGGCCAACCGAGATCCCGGGCAGCGCCGGCTCGCCCGCGCCGATCACGTTGAGGTCGGGCGCCGCCAGGTGGACGATGTAGCGCAGCGAGGGCGCGCCCAGCGCGCGGTGCGGATCGTTGGCCAGGATCGGCCGGCCAGTGGCGGTGCGGGCGGGCGAGACCACCCAGTTGTTGGAGCCCTCGGCCTCTGCGCGCTGCGTCAACTGCGCCAGCGCGGTCGTCGGACTGACCGGCGCGAAGGTGACATCCCGCGTCGCCAGCTCATAGTCCTTCAGCACATCGGCTGGGACGGCGCAGGGGTCGAGGCCGTCGGGGATCTTGGTGGACCACGGCGGTTCCAGCTTGCGGCGCAGGCGGTCGGCGGAAAGGCCCGCGGCGCAGGCGACCCTGGCGCGGGTCACTTCGGAATCGACGTTGCGGGTGAGCGCATGGCTGCGGATGCGCACCACGTCTTCGGCGCGCCAGAGATCCGGCGTGCTGTCGGTCAGCTTGAACTCCACTGGCAAGGGGCGGGCGCCCGCCGCCACCTCGCCGACATAGGCGTTGATCCCGGCGACAAAGGCCTCGGCGCGTCCCTCGGCCTTTGGCCCATAGGCGGCCCACTCGGCCGCCATGTCGCCGCGGTAGAGGAAGAGGCGCGCGGCGCGGTCCTGATCGACATAGGCGGGGCCGAAACTCTCAGCGAGCAGTCCAAGGCCGCGCTTGCGCCAGAGGTCGATCTGCCAGAGCCGGTCGCGGGCGGCGTTGTAGCCCTGCAGGAAGAAGGCGTCGCGGTCGCTGGCCGCGTAGATGTGGGCGATCCCCCACTGGTCGACGACGATCTGGGCTGGCTGCTGCAGCCCGGCCACCGCGCGAACCTCATGCCGCACCGCCGAGGACATCGCCGGCGCTGACAGGGCGGCGCCAGGCGCAAAGCAGAGCCAGATCAGCCCCGCCGCCCTCGCCAAACGAACGACTATCGCGATCCCCATCAGCGCCCTCCCGTCTTGCCCGGCGGTGACGCTATCGGACGGCGAGCGCGGACGCCAACGATCCGCGGCGCCTAGCCGAACCGCCGCCGCGTCGCCACCGCCGCCGGCCTCGCCCGGCACCGGCTCAGCCAGCCGACGACCGCGGGATGGGGATTCAGATCCAGATGATCGCTCCGGGAAGGCGAAAGGACCGAGGCGACGTTGAGGTCGGCGACGGTGAAGTTCTCTGCGACCAGCCAGCCCGGCCCGGCGAGCGCCCGGTCCAGGATCGCCAGCCCGGCGGCGATCTCGGCGTCGGCGTGCTGGCCCAGCGCCGCGCGCGCCCCCGCCAGGCGCGCGTCCCGCTGCACCCAGGGCTCCAGCTGGCCCTGCGCCCAGAGGCTCCAGCGCCAGACCTGCGCTTCCGCCTCAGGCGTGGCTGGGTAAAGCGGCGCGGCGCCGGCCGACCCGTACTTCTTCGCCAGGTACAGGTTGATCGCCAGGGATTCGGCGAGCGCAAAGCCATCGTCGACGATGGTCGGGATCGCGCCAGCGGGATTGAGGGCGAGGAACGCCGCCTCTTTCAGCGCCGGGTCGTCGATGGCCATCGGGACATGCTCAAAGTCCAGCCCCAGCTCCGTCGCCATCCAGAGCACCCGCATCGTCCGCGAACGAGCCGTGCCATAGAGGGTGAGCGCCATGGCCGACACTGCTTGCACGGGGCCGGCGGGTCAATGCAGCGCCTGACCTAGTCCGTAAGTAAGAGCGGGCTTCTCGCATAGTAGCCGGCGAGCTTGGCATGACCGTTGCGGACGACCATGGTCACCGTTTCGCCAAGCTGACCGTTGGCGCAGGTCCGGGTGTAACCCTGACTCTGGAAGAATCCGTCCGTCGTTGCGTTGGCGTGCCAGTCAAAGGCTTTCACGGGCGGGCCACACGCACCCAGCTTGCGGTCAATTCTTTGCATAAGACCGAGGTACGTCGCCGAAGTCATGGCGTTCTGAAATTCAGGCGCGGCGTCTTGGTAGACGGCCGCATACTGCTTGGCGGCCACCTGCTGGTAAAATCGACTGTTCGCCTCGTCAGCTTGCTTGCTGTCACCGGCCGCAGAACACCCCGAGGCGAGCAGAACCAAACCGATCCAGAACGCGTGTTTCCAGGACATGCCATCCCCCGGTGGTGTCTTGACGTCCTATTCCAGTCGGAAGGGCGCCGCAATCGCCAGCAAGCAGAGGCGCATACGCATCTACCGCGCAGTCTTCTCCACCAGATCCGCCAGACGGTCGGCGGCGTCGGGCTTGGCGACCGCGCGGGCCGCTGCGGCCATCTTGGCGAGGCGCTTGGGAGCCCCGATGAGCGCCTTCAGCGCCGCGCTCATCACATCGACATCCAGCGCATCCTCGCGAGCGACCTCGGCGGCGCCGGCTTCGGCCAGCAGGCGGGCGTTCTGGCCCTGATCGTCGTCGAGCGCGATCTTCAGCGGGATCAGGATCGAGGGTTTGCCGGCGACGGCGATCTCGCAGACGGTCGAGGCCCCGGCCCTGCCGATCACCAGATGGGCGGCGGAAAGCCGGCTGGCCATATCGCGGAAGAACGGCGCGATCTCGGCCTGGACGAGGGCGTCCGCGTAGACCTTGCGGGCGTTTTCCATATTCTCCACGCGGGTTTGCTGCTGCACCTTCAACTTCAGCCGCATGGCCTCCGGGAGCTTGCGGACCGCCGCCGGCACCATCTCCGAGAGCAGCCGCGCGCCCTGGCTGCCGCCGGTGACCAGCAGGCGGAACTCGCTCGTCGGTGGCTCATACGGCCGCTCGGCCAGGGCCTGGATCTCCGGGCGCACGGGATTGCCCACCACCACCGCCCGCGCCTGCACCGCGGCGGGCGCCTTCTGCAGGGTCGGAAAGGCGCAGCCGACCGCCGTCACCCGTCCGGCGAGGAACCGGTTGGCGCGGCCCATCACCGCGTTCTGCTCGTGGATCACGCTGGGCCGGCCCTGGCTGATCGCCGCGATCAGCGCCGGCAGCGAGGGATAGCCGCCGAAGCCGACGACCACCGCCGGATCGATCTCGCGCAGTGCGGCCCTCGCCTGCAGCACCCCCTTGAGGATGGTGAAGCCGGCCTTGATCATCCCCAGCGGGTCGCCGGGCCGATAGGTGGCGGTGGAGAGGGCGATGCGCCGCTCGGCCGGGAACTTGTCGGAGATCGTCTCCACCCGCTCGTCGGTGGCCAGCACCACCCGCCAGCCGCGGCCGACCAGCACCTGGGCCAGCGCCTGCGCCGGGAAGAGGTGTCCGCCCGTGCCGCCAGCGGCGATCACCGCCACCTTGCGCGAGGCCAGACTTGGGTCAGCCAAGACCGCCGGCCTTGGCCATGCGGTCGGAGCCGCCATAGGCGCCGGGCCGTCTGCGGGTGAGCGCCAGCGCCATGCCCATGGTCAGGCCCATCGCCAGCATGGAGGAGCCTCCATAGGAGATGAACGGCAGCGTCATCCCCTTGGTCGGGATCAGGTTGAGGTTCACCGCCACGTTGATGAAGGCCTGCATGCCCACCAGCACGAAGAGGCCGGCGGCGGCCACCTGCTGGAAGGGATCGGAGAGCTTCATGGCCTTGTAGAGGCCGCGCAGGCTGAGGAACATGAAGAGCGCGATCAGGATCAGCGAGAACCACAGGCCGTACTCCTCGGCCGAGGCCGAGTAGGCGAAGTCGGTGTGCATGTCGGGGACTTCGCGCTTCATGATCCCCTCGCCCGGCCCGCGGCCGAAGAAGCCGCCGGCGGCAATGGCCTCGGCGGCGCGGTCCACCTGGTGGGTGTCCAGGGTCTTGTCGTGACTGAAGAACCGGTCGACCCGGCTGGCCACGTGCTGGAAGAGGAAATAGGTGCTGGTGAGCCCGGCCACGGC
The DNA here is from genome assembly GCA_044445785.1 of Caulobacterales bacterium. Taxonomy (GTDB): domain Bacteria; phylum Pseudomonadota; class Alphaproteobacteria; order Caulobacterales; family Caulobacteraceae; genus Acaudatibacter. Next base: position 21,951 of record JBIOEF010000003.1, on the reverse strand, counting down.
CGCCCCGCCCAGCAACATGATCCAGCTCATCGGCACGCCCGCCATCCAGAAGGCCGCGCCGAAGACGACGGTGATCAGCACCGTCTGGCCCACGTCCGGTTCGATCAGCAGGAGCCCGACGGCCAGCGCATAGAGGCAGAACGCGATGGAGACGCCGGGAACGCCCTCGCCCTTCTGCCCCTCGGCGAACATCCAGGCGATCAGCACGATCAGCGCCGGCTTCATGAACTCCGACGGCTGCAGGGTGAAGCCGCCGATCTCCACCCAGCGCGTCGCGCCCTTGGCCGCATGGCCCAGGAACGGCAGGGCGATCATCAGCGCGATGGCCGCCAAATAGATGAAGAACGCCGCCCGGCGGATGCCCTTTGGCGAGAGCATCGAGACGGTGATCAGGATCATCAGGCCGCCGACGGCGAAGAGCGACTGGCGGACGGCGAAGTGGAACGGGTCGGCCAGGCCCAGCCGCTGGGCGGCCGCCGGGCTGGTGCCGAAGGAAAGCAGCACGCCAAGGCCGATCAGAGCCAGCGTCGCGCCCAGCAGCCAGCGGTCCACCGTCCACCACCAGACGCCAACCGGCGTGCGGTCGGTGCGGGCGAAGGCGTGATTGGACGCAGCGGCGTCGGGCTGGGTCGAAGCGGTCATGACACCTTCACCCCGCGCGCCGGAACGGTGAGATCATGGACGGCGGTGCGGAAAGCCTCGCCGCGCTCCTCGAAATCGGCGAACTGGTCGAAGGAGGCGCCGGCGGGCGAGAGGAGGACGATGGCGTCCTCGCCGCTCAGCTTGGCGTCGGCGAAGGCGGCGCGCACGGCGGCGTCGATGGTCAAGGTCTTGGCGTAGGCCGCCTTGCCTTCCAGCGTGCGGGCGAATTCGTCCGCCGCCTCGCCCACCAGATAGGCCTTGGCGATGACGCCGAAGAGGTCGGCCAGGCTCTCGATGCCGCCAGCCTTCGCCTGGCCGCCGGCGATCCAATAGACCTTGGGATAGCTGGAGAGCGCCTGACGCGCGGCGTCGGCGTTGGTGGCCTTGCTGTCGTTGACGAAGCGCACCTTGCCGATGCTGCCCACCGGCTCCATCCGATGAGTGAGGCCAGGGAAGCTCATCAGCCCCTCGGCCGCGTCGCGCACCGAGAGCCCTAGCGCCCGGGCGGCGGCGTAAGCGGCGGCCGCGTTCTGCCAGTTGTGGCGGCCGGGAAGCGATCTGGCGCGCATCAGATCGACGATCTCGCTCACGCGCTCGCCGGTGGCGTCGTAGAGCACGCCCTGGAGGGCGTAGACGCCCCGGCCCATGGCCCGACGGGCGCTGATCGGCACGATGGTGCGGCGGTTGGCGGCGGTGATCTCGGTGCAGATCTGCTGGCCCCAGGCGTCGTCGACGCCGATCACCGCGGTGTCGCCCTTGCCCTGGTTCAGGAGAATCCGCCGCTTGGCCGCCACATAGCCCTCCATGTCGCCATGGCGCTCCAGGTGGTCGGCGGTGATGTTGAGGATGATGGCGACGTCGGGCTTCAGGCTCGAGGTCAGATCGAGCTGATAGGACGAGAGCTCCAGCACATAGACCGCGCCGCCGTGCATGTCCTCGAGGTCAAGGACGCCGATCCCGATGTTGCCGCCGATACGCACGTCCTTGCCCGCCTGGCGGCAGACGTGGCCGACGAGGGCGGTGGTGGTGGACTTGCCGTTGGTGCCGGTGATGGCGACGATCTTCGGACGTTTGTGGACCGGCGAGGCGGCGACGGTGCGGGCGAAGAGCTCGATGTCGCCGACGATCTCGACGCCGGCGTCGCGCGCCTTCTCCACCGTCCAATGGGGTTTCGGGTGCGTCAGCGGCACGCCTGGCGAGAGCATCAGGGCGTCCAGCGCGAACCAGTCGGCGCTGGCCAGATCCTCCAGCACGAACCCCTCGGCCTTGGCCGCCTCGCGCGCTTCGGCCTTCTCGTCCCAGACCACCACGTTGGCGCGGCCGGCTTTCAGCGCGCGCGCGGCGGCCAGGCCCGAGCGGGCCAGGCCGAACACGGCGACCTTCTTGCCTTCGAAGCCGCGGACCGGGATCATGACGCGCGCATGCCTCCCTACCTCAGCTTCAGGGTGGCGAGGCCGACCAGCGCCAGCATCACCGAGATGATCCAGAAGCGGATCACGATGGTCGGCTCGGCCCAGCCCAGCCGCTCGAAGTGGTGGTGGATCGGGGCCATGCGGAAGACCCGCTTGCCGGTGAGCTTGAACGAGGCCACCTGGACCATCACCGAGACGGTCTCGAGCACGAAGAGGCCGCCGACGATGGCCAGCACGATCTCATGCTTGGTGGCGACGGCGACCGCGCCCAGCCCGCCGCCCAGCGCCAGGGCCCCGCTGTCGCCCATGAAGATCTTCGCCGGCGGGGCGTTGTACCAAAGAAAGCCCAGGCACGAGCCGACCATGGCGGAACAGAAGATGCCGACCTCGCCAACGCCCGGTACGAAGTGGAGCTGCAGGTATTTGGCGAAGACGAAGTTGCCGACCAGGTAGGCGATCAGGCCGAAGGTCCCGGCCGCGATCATCACCGGCACGGTCGCCAGGCCATCCAGCCCGTCGGTGAAATTCACCGCGTTGGAAGCGCCGATGATCACCAGCGCGCCGAAGACCAGATAGAGCAGTCCCAGATTCAGCAGCGCGTCCTTGAAGATCGGGAACGCCAGCGAGGTCGAGAGGCTGGCGCCCTCCGGCGAGGGCTGGCCGAACTTCATCATCAGGTACACCGCCAGCGCGCCGACGCCGGCTTCGACGCCGAGCCGCAGCTTGCCGGAGATGCCGGCGGTCGTCTGCTTGGTGACCTTGGCATAGTCGTCCAGGAAGCCGAGGAATCCGAACGCCATGGTGACCATGAGGACGACCCAGACGTAGACGTTGCCGAGGTCGGCAAAGAGCAGCGTTCCCGCCGCGATCCCGGCCAGGAACATCAGCCCGCCCATGGTCGGCGTGCCGGCCTTCTCGACCACATGGCGCTCGATCCCCTCGGCGCGGATCGGCTGGCCCCTGCCCTGCCTGGCCTGCATCCAGCGAATGAAGCGCGAGCCCATGGCGACCACGGTCAGCTGGGCGGTGGCCAGCGCCAGGGCGGAGCGGACGGTGAGGTAGTGCAGGAGGTTGAGAACCGGCACGTAGTGGTGGTTCTCGGCCAGCCGCTCGTAGAGCAGATAGAGCATCAGGCGGCCTCCCCCGACTGGGCGCCCAGCCCCGCCAGCGCCTCGGCGAGCGCCTTGGCGTGCGAGTCCCTGGAGCCCTTGACCATCACCACGTCCCCAGGCTCTACGGCCCGGGTGAGCGACGGGATGAGCTCCGCCGCAGTCTGGGCGTACCCGCCTTGGCGAGTCGGCGGAAGCGCCGCCCAGAGGGATTTCATCAAGGGGCCGGCGCAGAACACCAGATCGACGCCGGCGGCCAGCGCCTCGTCCGCCAGACCCGCGTGATATTCCGGGGCCTTAGCGCCCAGTTCCAGCATGTCGGTCAGGGCGACGATCCGTCGCCCTTTGGCGGGCCGCAGACCCAGTGTCCGCAAGGCCGCGGCGACCGAGAGCGGGTTGGCGTTGTAGCTCTCGTCGATCAGGGTGAAGGCGCCGGCTGCGAGCGAGACGCGGCGCTCGGCGCCCCGGCCCTCCAGCGGCTCGAAGGCGGCGAGCGCGGCCAGCGCATCGGCTTCGCCGACGCCCAGGCGCTGCATCATCAAGAACGCCGCCAGGCTCATCAGCCCCCAGTGGGCGCCCGTCTGGCGCAGACGGAACTCGATGGGCCGGCCCTGCAGGCGCGCGCGGACCACCGCGCCCTCGCCGTCCAGCCTGAAATCCGTGAGCTGCGCCTCGCAACCCTCGGCCGTACCGAACGAAATCAGCTCGGCGCCGTGCGCCTCAGCCTCGCCGGCGAGGAAATCGAACCAGGGATTGTCGGCGTTGAGGATCGCCGTCCCGCCCTCCGCCAGGCCCTCGAAGATCTCCGCCTTGGCCCGGGCGACGCCGGTCTCTCCGTCCGCGAAGTTCTCGATGTGGACGGGCGCGACGGTGGTGACTGCCACCGCGTGGGGCTGGACCATGTGGCTGAGCGGCGCGATCTCGCCGGCGTGGTTCATGCCGATCTCGAAGATCGCCCGGCGCGTCTCCGGCGGCATCCGCGCCAGCGTCAGCGGAACGCCGATGTGGTTGTTGTAGGATTTCACCGAGCCGTGGGCCGGTCCGGCACGCTCCAGGCCCGCGCGGATGGCCTGGGTGACGCTGGTCTTGCCGACCGAACCGGTGACCGCGCCGCGGCGGGCCAGCGGGGCGCGGATACGAGCCGCTTCTCCAAGCTTTTCCAATGCTTTCAGCGTGTCTTCTACGACGATGCGGGACCCCTCGCCTGGCCGGCTGACCAGGGCGGCCGCCGCGCCGCGCTCGAAGGCGGCGGCGACGAACTCGTGGCCGTCGCGCTCGCCGGCCAGGGCGACGAAGAGATCGCCGGCTTCCAGCGTACGGGTGTCGATCGAGACGCCGCGGGCCTCGAACGGCGCGCCGCTCAGGCGCCCGCCGGCGGCGGCGAGGATGGCGTCCGAGGTCCAGAGCGGCTCAGCCATGGGCCGGCGCCAGGCCAAGCGCGGCGGTGGTCTCGGCCACGTCGTCGAAGGGGTGGATCACCGCGCCGACGATCTGGCCCTGCTCGTGGCCCTTGCCCGCCACCACCAGCACGTCGCCCTCACGCAGCATGGCTGCGGCGGCGCGGATCGCTTCACGCCGGTCGCCGATTTCCTTGAGGCCGCTCGCCCCCGCGCGGATCTCGGCGCGGATGGCGGCCGGGACCTCCGAGCGGGGATTGTCGTCGGTGACGATGGCGACGTCGGCCAGGCTGGCGGCGATAGCGCCCATCTGCGGGCGCTTGCCGCGGTCGCGGTCGCCGCCGGCGCCGAAGACCACGATCAGCTTGCCCGTGGCGTGCGGGCGCAGCGCCAGGAGCACGGTCTTCAGCCCGTCGGGGGTGTGGGCGTAGTCGACATAAGCTTCGCCGCCGCGCCGCCCGGTCCCGACCCGCTGCAGCCGCCCCGGCGCGCCCTCGATGTGCTCCAGCGCCGCCAGCACGGCCTCGGCGTCCTCGCCGGCGGCCATGCAGAGCCCGGCGGCGACCAGGGCGTTGGCGGCCTGGAAGGCGCCGGCGAGCGGCAGCTGGACCTCGAAGTTGCGACCGGCGGTGCCGACCTTCAGCCGCTGGCCTTCCGGCGTCAGGGTGCGGCCCGCCAGCGTCAGACCCTCGCCCATGGCCCCGACCGAGAACACCGAAAGTCCGCTGGTCACCGCCGCTGCCGCGAACACCGGGTAGGCGTCGCTGTCGGCGTTGAGCACGGCGGTGCGCCCGCGCGGCAGCAGTTCCTCGAAGAGCCGCAGCTTGGCGGCGCGATAGGCCTCCATGGTGCCGTGGTAGTCCAGGTGATCCTGGGTGAAGTTGAGGAACCCGGCGGCGGTGAGCTCCACCCCGTCCAGCCGGCGCTGGTCGATCCCGTGCGAGGACGCCTCAAGCGCCAGGTGCGTCACCCCGCGCCCAACGAGATCGGCCAGCAGGGCGGCGACGTCGCCGGCGTCCGGCGTAGTGAGGCCAGGCGGGGTGATCTGCACATCGCCCGTCCGCACGCCCAGCGTTCCCATGCTCGCCGAAACGTGGCCAAGGCGCTGGAAGATCTGCCGGCAGAAGGTGGCGACCGAGGTCTTGCCGTTGGTGCCGGTGACCGCCACGCAAACGCCCGGCTGCGCGCCATGGAAGGCGGCGGCGGCGAGCGCGTAGGCGCGGCGCGCGGCGCGCACGGTGACGATCGGGACTGGCCCGGCCTCCACCGGCTCTTCGACCAGAACAGCGGCGGCGCCGGCGGCGATGGCGGCGCCAATGAAGCTGCGCCCGTCTGCCTTGACTCCCGGCAGGGCGGCGAAGAGGAAGCCCGGTTTCACCTTGCGGCTGTCGGCGGTGACGCCGGCGATCGCCGGATTGACGCCGAGATCGCGATGCAGAAGCTCGGCGAGCCGGCGCTCGGTCACTGCTCGTCTCCCAGGGCGGAGGGATCGGGCGGTTTGGCGCTCAAATCGGACGGGATGATGACCCGCTTGACCCCCACGAACGGGGCGATCCGCTCGATCACCCGACCCACCGCCGGGGCGGAGGTCAGGGCGCCGGTGGTGAAGCCGCCGGTCTCCTTGGTCGGCTGGGGCTGGTCCAGCATGATCAGCACGAAGTAGCGGTCGTCGCCGAGCGCGCCGTCGGTGGGGAAGATGGCGGCGAAGGAAGAGACGTTCTTGGTCTTGTCGTACCGCCCGTTGATCACCTTGGTCGCCGTGCCGGTCTTGCCGCCCACGCGCAGGCCCGGGATGTTCGCCTTGGCCCCGGTGCCGTTGGTGACGTTGAGCCGCATCAGGTCGAGCATGGTGCGCGAGGTGGACTCCTGGATCACGCGGCGGCCGGGCGCTGGCGCCTGCCCGGGCGCCAGCTTGCTCAACGTCAGCGGCCGGTAGATCCCGCCGTTCAGCACCGCGCTCATGCCGGTGGCGATGGCGAGAGGGCTGACCGAGATCGCGTGGCCGAACGACATGGAGGCGACGGTGGCGGGCTTCAGCAACGCCGGCTTGATCGGCCAGGCGGACTCGATGAGCTCGCTGGGCGCCTTGGCGAAGAGACCGAAGCTGCGGAAGTAGTGGTCCATGCGGTCGGGCCCGGCCAGCAGGCCCAACCGCGCGGCGCCGATGTTCGATGACTTGGTGAACACCTGCGAGAGGGTGAGCACGCTGTCGGTGGCCTCGAAGTCGTGGATCGTCTGGCTGCCGAAGACCAGCGGCGTCCTGGCGTCGAAGCGGGTCTCGGTGGTCGCGACGCCGGAGTCGATGCCCATGGCCAGGGTGAAGACCTTCATCACCGAGCCCGGCTCGTAGACGGTGGCCGCGGCGTGATTGACCATCGCCTTGGGGTCGGCCTTGGCCGAGAGATTGGGGTCGTAGCTGGGGTAGCTGGCCATCCCCAGGATCTCGCCGGTGCGGACATTGACCACCAGGCCGACGCCGCCAATGGCCTTGAAGGTGTCGCCGGCGCGATCGAGTTCGTTCTCCAGCGCGCCCTGGACCCGCAGATCGATGGCGAGCGGGAACGTCGCCTTGCCGGCGTCGGCGCGGATCGGCCCATCGAACGCCCGCTCCGCTCCCGCCAGGCCGATGCCGTCTTTGGAGGAAAAGCCGATGAGGTGGGCGGCCAGCTGGCCGAGCGGGTAGGCCCGACCGCCCTCTTCCTCGAAGGAGACGCCGGGCAAGCCCAGGTCATGCACCTGGGCCTTCACGTCGGGCGTCAGGGCGCCGATGACGAACTCGCGCTTGTCGCCCATCAGCGCCTTGTCGAGCTTCACCGGCGTGATCGTCGGCAGGGCGGCCAGCAGGGCGGCTCGGACGTCGGGCTTGTGGATGATCTCCTGCGGATCGACGTAGAGGCCGTAGCGGTTGAGATCGAGGGCCAGGAGCTGGCCGTTGCGATCCACCAGGTCGGCCCTGGGCGCCATCGAGGGCGCCAGCGGTTCGGCGTCGTGACCATAGGCGGAAAAGAGCGCCGCCTTGGTGGCGCCGAGACTCAGGGTGATGAACCCGGCGCCGAAGAGCGCCAGCACGAAGAAAATTCTGAGGCGCGTGTCGTCCACCGCCTTGTCGGAGGCCCTGGCACGCTCAAACCCGTGCTCGATCCACCACATGCGCCGGCCCAGCCACCGGCCGATCGGCGAGAACGGATTGGCGAAGACCTCGGCGATGGTCATGGGTGCGTTGCCCTGCCCGCCACCTGCGGCAGCGCCTCTGGCGGCACTTCCTGGCGGGCCGTCACCGGCGCCTGGTTGGCGTAAGCGGCGGAGAGCCGCTCCAGCCGGCCGGGGCTCTCCAGGTGGGCGACCTCGGCGTTCAGCAGGCGCACGCGGCGGCTCTCGTCCTTGATCTGGCTTTCGATGTCGGCGATGTCCGACCGCTCGCGCCCGGCGAAGGTCTTGAACGCATAGACGGTGAGCGCCAGGGCCAAGAGGACGACCAGCGCGGTGAGGTCCATCACCCGAAAGCCGCGCACCCGCGTCTCCACCAGTCCCGACAGCTTCATGCGGCGAGCCTCCAGGCCGGCGCGGCCGTCCGGGTCGCCGCGCGCAGTTTGGCCGAGCGGGCGCGGGGATTGGCGGCGGCCTCCGCCGCGCCGGCGGCGTGAGCGCCGGCGAAGATCAGGGCGAAGCTGGGCTCGGGCCCCTTCTGCGCCGGCGGCGCATGGCGCGATCCGGCTGGCACGCGTCCGGACCGCTCGTTCAGGAACCCTTTGACGATCCGGTCTTCCAGCGAGTGGAAGGTGACCACGGCTAGCCGGCCGCCGACCTTCAGCACCTGCTCGGCGGCGATGAGGCCCTTCTCCAGTTCGTCCAGCTCGGCGTTGACGGCGATCCGGAGCGCCTGGAAGACCCGGGTGGCGGGATGGATCTTGGCTCCGCGCCGGCCGCCCAGCGCCCGCTCGACCACCTCGGCCAGGTCAAGGGTGCGCTCGAACGGCCGGTCGGCGCGGCGGCGGACGATCGCGCCGACGATCCGGCGGGCCTGCCGCTCCTCGCCGAACTGGCGAAAGATGCGCGCGAGCTCGCCCGGCGGCGCCGCGTTGACCAGATCGGCGGCGGTGGGGCCGTCAGCGCCCATTCTCATGCTGAGGGGCCCGTCGCGCATCAGCGAAAAGCCGCGCTCGGCCTCGTCCAGCTGCATGGAGGAGACGCCGAGGTCCAGGGCCACGCCGTTGGCGCTGGCGGCGCCCAGCCGATCGGCCATGTGCGAGAAGGTGTCCTCGATCAGCTCGAACCGTCCCCCCGCGCCGAGGTCGTCGGCGAACCGGCGCGCGGCGGGGTCACGGTCGAAGGCTGTCACCCGCGCGCCGCGTTCCAGAAACGCGCGGCTATAGCCCCCGGCGCCGAAGGTCCCATCGACAATCATCCGGCCGGGCGCAGGCTCGATCGCCGCCACCACCTCGGCAAGCAGCACCGGGGTATGGGGCGCGGCGCTCACTCGGCCGCCCCGGCTTTCAGGGCCCGCTGAGCGGCCCTGGCGATCAGGCCCTCGCGAGCGACCTGGCGCTGCTGCAAGACCCGCTCGCGGAAGACCTCGCGCGGCCAGATCTGGAAGCGGGTCCGAAGACCCACCACCGTCACCCAGTCGGTGAGGCCGAAAAGCTCGCAGAGGCTCTCGGGCAGGGTGATCCGCCCGGCGGTGTCGAAGGAGAGTTGGACCATCCCGCCCATGATCGAGGTCTCCAGCGCCGTGCGCATGGGATCGCCCATTGGGAACTCGTCGATCAGCGCGGCGTAGCTGTCGAAGAGCGCCTTGCCGCCGCCCTCGATGCAATCGGCCTCGACGGAGGGAAAGCAGAACACGCCGTCGAACGGGGCCACGGCCGTGCGGAAGTCCAGCGGCGCGACGATCCGGCGCTTCGCATCCAGCTGTTTCTCGAACGTCGAGAGAAACACTCGTGTCTGCCCCAAAGACCAAGCGCCACGACGAGCCCGATGGCCCGCCGACCGCCCCTTCCTCCGCGCAGCCCCCTGCCCTCAGGCAACGCGTCCGACCATGGCGATATGATTGGGTTAACACGGGATGAACTGGGAAACAATGACACCAAATGCCTCAAACGACTCAAATCGAGGCGATTTGGACCAGTTATGGTTAACGCAATTCAGTTATCCACAGAACATACAGAGAACTATTTCAGTAAAGGCCCGGTCGGACTCCCTGCGCCGGTCGCGGACCAGAGCGTCCGAGCGGCGCGCGAGGATCGGCATCCAAGAAGACAATCTGTTGCTGCATCAAGAAAACCGACTGGCGCCGGACGATGAACGGCGTACTGGTTCGCCACAACTTCAAAACACGGGGGAAACTCATGAAGTCAGCGTTTCTAGGAACTATCGCGGCAATTGCATTCTACTCAGCCGCTGGCGCTCAGACGCCCAACGCTCAACTCATGGCCCCCATCAATCAGTTCATCGACAGCTTCAACAAAGGCGATGTCGCCGGCGCCGCGGCCGCGCACGCTGCGACTGACCTGACAATCATCGACGAGGTGCCGCCGCACATCTGGCGGGGTCCCGGCGCGTTCAACGCTTGGGTCTCCGACCTGATGGCCAACGACAAGGCCCACGGCATGAGCGGCGAGAACGTGGTCCTGGGAACGCCCCTGAAGCAGGTGATCAGCGGTGACAAGGGCTACGTCGTCTTGGCCGTCACCTACACCTACAAGCAGAACGGCGTGAACATGAGCGAACCGGCCGAGATGACCTTCGCGTTGGTGTCGGGCGCGGGCGGCTGGAAGATCGCCGGCTGGGCCTGGGACGGCACGGAGCCGCAGAAGGCCAAATAGCGGGACGGCGGACGGCGGTGTCCCACCCCAGTCCTTGGCAAGCCGGCGCCGCGGTCGTAGCGTCACCGCCAAGGGCCGGCCCGACCGCGCCCCAGGGAGGAAACCACATGCATTTCAGATCAATCGGCGTCGCCGTGGCGCTCTGCCTGCTCTGCGCAGGCGTCGCCCAGGCCAAGACTGTGCATTTCACCGCCGCCCTGAAAGGCGCCGCCGAGACGCCGCCAAACGCCACCACCGGAACTGGCAAGGTCGACGCCACGCTGGACACCGCCAGCAAGACGTTCACCTACACCGTCACCTATTCCGGACTGACGGGCGCTGCGGGGGCCGCGCACTTCCACGTGGGCGCGGTCGGCGTGAGCGGACCGCCGGCGTTGCCCGTGCCGCCCGCCAACCTGGCCAGCCCGATCAAGGGAACCGCCACCCTGACCGACGCCCAGGCGGCCGACCTCACCGCCGGCAAATGGTACTTCAACATCCACACCGCCGCGAACCCGGGCGGCGAAGTTCGCGGCCAGTTGACGGCCGCGCCCTAGCCTTAAGGCGCGACCGGTTTCGTCATCCTGGAAAGCTTCGCCGGCTGAACGCCGGATGACGCCCATCACCAGGGCCGGTTCAGGCGCGCCTTGCGATCTCTGGTGTGTCGCCCACAGGGGGCGAGGAAGAAGGAGACTGTTCCATGAAGACCTATTTGAAGTACGTCGCCGCCGGTTTCGGCCTTGCCGTGCCGCTGGCCTGCGCCTCGATCGTCATCGCGCAGGAGAACCAGCCGCATATGCAGAGCGCCCTCGTCGACCTGCAATCGGCCAAGGGCGAGCTTTCCGTGGCCCTCCACAACAAGAACGGCCACCGGGTCAACGCGCTGAACCTGGTCAACCAGGCGATCGGCGAAGTGCAAGCCGGCATCGCCGCAGGCGACAACTAAGTACGCGTTCGGATCACCACCGCCAGCGGTCGGCGGTGGTGAGCCCAGTTCAGGGGACATTGGCACCGCCCAGGAACCCTCAGCGATCGTGAAGCCACTCTTTGCGCAACACCTCGTTGAGCGCCTCGCGATCGGTCTCGGTCATCCCGGTGAAATTCGCTGGCGGCATCACGTGGGTGATGGCGGTCATTGCGGCGATCCGCGGCGCGAATTTCCGCAACTCCTCTGGCGTCTCCAGCACGACGCCCGCGGGCGGCGAGCGCAGCAACGCGATTGGCGGGCGCTCGCTGTGGCACATCAGGCAATGGCGCTCGAGCAACGGCTTCACCTGCGCGTAGGCGGCTTTCTCGTCGGCTGAGGCGGCCACCGTTGTCGTCCCTTGCGGCGCGCAGGCGGACACCATCGACGCGGCCAGCAGGGCAGCCAGGCCAAGCCGCCTCATGCGACTCTCGCGAGATCGCGCAGGGCCTCCAGGGCCGCCCGATGGCCGGAACGCACGGCGCCGTCCATATAGCCCATCCAGATCTCGGCTGTTTCCGTGCCCGCCCAGATCAACCGGCCGCTCGGAGCGCGCAGGGCGGCGCCGTAGCGACTGAGGACGCCCTTGGTCAGCGGCGAGACGCAGCCACGCGTATAGGTCTCCTGCGACCAGTCCTGTTCGACATAGCCGATCGGGTTCAGCGCTTCGGGCCCGAAACACCGGGCGTGGGCCTCGAGAATCTGCGCTCTGCGCTGATCGGGCGGGATCGGCGGCCCGGCGGCCGGCTTGGTGAAGCTCATCAGTTGACCGGCCGAACCATCCGCTGGCGATACGTCCACCGCCCAGAGATAGGGGCCGTCGAAGAGGACGCTTTGCCCACACAGTCCCTTCTCCCGCCAGAAGGGTTTCGCATAGGCGACCGCGACCTTGATCGCCGCTCCACCACGGGGCCAGTTGGCCATCAGCTCGGCGCGTTGCTTCGGCAGCCCCGGGGCGAAATCGATGTCGGAGGCCTGGCTTGGGCTGAGGGCGAGGATGACTCGGCGCGCCTGGACGGTTCCCGATGGCGTCGCTAGCCGGATCGACGAGCCGTCCGCGCGGTCCCACCCGGCGATCGCCTTCACAGGCTCTCCGAGACGGACGACATCGCCCAGGTCGGCGGCCATCCGCTTGGAGATCGCCTGGGTCCCACCCTGGATGCGGTCCTGCTGGGCGCCGCCCTCCATGGATTCCAGCCGCTCGTAGCCGCCGGCGGCGTTGATGTAGAAAAGCACATAGAGGAGCGAGATATCCTCAGGCAGGCCGCCGAAAGTGAGCTGGCAGGTGATGTCGAGGATCCGACGGTCGGCGTCGGAAAAGCGCTGGGTCTTGAGATAGTCGCCATAGCTCATGGCGTCGTACTCGGCCGCATTCTTGGCCAGCCACGGCGCCTGGGCCGGAACCTCGCCGGCCATGGCGTTCATCCGTTCGAAGAAACTGGCGTCGGTGATCGGCGAGGCGGTGGTGGGCACGCGCTGGACCTGCCCGCCGGCCAGCACCACGGTGTCGCCCGTGTCGTAGTTGCGCACAGTGCCGATGCCGAGTTCGCGCAGGAGGTCCAGGATCGCAGTCTGGCCTGGCCCGACCCAGGTTGGCCCTGCATCGGCGACCAGGCCGCCGGCGAGGGTCTGGTTGTAGGATCGCCCTCCGACCCGGTCGCGGGCCTCCAGCACGACGATGTTGTCCAGGCCCGCGCGCTTCAGGTCGCGCGCCGCGGTCAGGCCGGAGGTCCCGGCGCCCACGACGGCGACATCGAACACGCCTGGCCCGCCACTTCCCGGCGCACAGGCCGCGAGCAGCCCAGCTCCGCCTGCCGCCAAGGCCAGCCCGCCCAGGACGCGTCTTCGACCAAGGTTCATGCGCGGCCTCCCGTGTGGCGACGGTTATGGGCTCGCGCGAAGATAGACCGCGACATCCTTGGTGTCGCATCCAGGCCATGGGACGACTTTCGGCCGGTGGGACCAGACGGCCTGTAAGCCGGGTTCTGTGCCGCCCGCGGATGCGGACGCGGCGATCATTCCTCTGGACCGCCCATTGCTGGACGGTTCTCGCGACCAACCCGGACCCCTCGAGCCAGCGACGGCCCTGCCGATCCCGAAAGATCGGCGCGGAATCCCTATTCGGTCTTGCTCCAGGCGGGGCTTGCCATGCCGTCCCGGTCACCCGGTCCGCGGTGGGCTCTTACCCCACCCTTTCACCCTTACCCTTCGCCGAAGCGACGGGCGGTTTGCTTTCTGTGGCGCTATCCCTGGGGTCACCCCCGGCGGGCGTTACCCGCCGCCTTGTCGCCGTGGAGCCCGGACTTTCCTCCCCCTCCCCTTGCGGAGAAAGGGCGACCGCCCGGCCGTCTGGTCCGCGGCCAAGGTGGGCGTCGAGCGTGCGCGGGTCAAGCCGCGCGCAATCCTGCGTCCTTCGAGACGCCGGCCTTCGCCGGCTCCTCAGGACGACCAACTAAATGGTTTTTCCCAACTTTCGTCATGGTGAGGAGCGCTCATTCGAGCGCATCTCGAACCACGCAGGGCGGTCAAGCCGCCGTCAGCCGCAGCAGCGCCATCAGCCGGGCGCGCGTCTCGCCGTCTGCGGCGCCGGCGACATCGGTCTGGCGCCAGTGGCTCTGGAACGCGTGGACGATGGTGGTGGTGCGCGCATCGTACGCGCCGCTGGGCGCGCAGTCATAGCCCAGGCGCGTGAGGCCGGCCTGGAGGGCGAAGACGCCGGTCCCCGCTTCGCCCTCGCCCAGCACTGCGCCCGGCGCCGGCGTCGGCTCGACCCAGAGGCCGTGACCGGCCTCAGCCAACCGCTTCCACGGGAAGAGCTCGCCAGGGTCCTCCTTGCGGCCGGGGGCGACGTCGGAGTGGCCGAGGATGCGGGCGTCGGGGATGGTCCAGCGCGAGCGGATGTCGGTCAGCAACGCGATCACCGCGGCGATCTGCTGGTCGGCGAAGGGGACGTAGCCGAACTCGTGGCCGGGATTGACGATCTCCACCCCGATGGAGAGCGCGTTGATGTCGGTGGCGCCCAGCCAGAACGACTTGCCGGCGTGCCAGGCGCGACGCTCCTCAGGCACCAGGGCGAAGACGCGCCCGTCGGTCTCGATCATGTAGTGAGCCGAGACCTCGGCCGCCGGATCCTGCATCCGCGCCAGGGCCGCCTCGCCGGTGGGCATGCCGGTGTAGTGCAGGATCAGCATGTCCGGCGGGCCGGTGCGGGCGTCGAAGTTGGGCGACGGCGCGGGAATGGGCGTCGGGATCGTCATTGGGCTCGGTTGCGGATCAGCAGGAGGAGCGGCATGGCGCGGTTGGGTCTGACGGCGATGATCAGCACCCCCAAGAGCGTGACGGCGGCGCCCAAGGCCATCCGCGCGTCGAACCGGTCGTGGGTGATGAGGACGCCCAGCGCAATGGTGAAGAGCGGCGTCATCAGCGTCAGCGGTTGCAGCAGCCCCGCGTCATGGCGCTGGATGAGGCCATAGTAGGTGGTGTGGGCGAAGACGGAGACGACCAGGGCCGTGAACAGCACCCCGCCGATGAACGGCCACAGGGCGGTGGCGAGCACGGCGCCCTGGCCCTGTTCGAAGAGGAGGCTGAGGAGCGCCATCGGCAGGAGCGATGAGACCGCCACCCAGGCCTGGAACTGCATCGGCCGCACCCCCTCCATGTGCTTCATCATCACCGCGCCCACCGAGCCGGTGAAGGCGGAGGCGGCGACGAAGAGGAGGCCGGTGGAGAAGGCGAAGCTCCCCTTGGGGTCCCACATCACCAGGACGGCGCCCACCAGGGTCAGCGTCATCCCCACGCCGCGGCGCCAATGCACCTGCTCGCCCAGGAAGATCATCGAGAGCAGCGTCGTCAGCGGCACGCCGATCTGGCCGACAATCACCGAGGCGCTGGGCGTTGCGGTCTTCAGGCCAATGAAAAGCAACGCGAAATTGCCGCCGCCCATCAGCAGGCCCACGACGGCCAGCCGCCAGATCCGCGCCGGCGGCGGCCAGAGCCAGGGGAGCATGACCAGGCTCACCACCGCAAAGCGCGCCGCGGCGTAGAACAGCGGCGGCGCGGCGAAGGTGGCGATCAGCACCTTGCTGACCACATTGCTCGCCGCCCAGACCAGGCAGACGCCCAGCAGCAAGGCGAAATCACGGAGGGACATGGGGCGGGGCTTAGGGCGTTTCCCCCACGGCCGGCAATCGTCAGCGGCGACGGGTGAAGCGAAGCGCCGTTCGCGTGTCCGAGAAGCCGCAGACCTTGCTGTCGACCAGCCCCACGGCCTTGGCCGCGGCCATCACCTCGATGTCCTTCACCTTCAGAGCCTTGCCCTTGAGCGACACAATCCAGAGCGCGCCACGGTCGGCCAGGCGCGGGAGGAGGTCACCGATGGCGGCCAGCTCGGCCTGGCTGTCGGCGCCGTAGAAGAGGAGATCGAGGCCGGACGCCTCGGCGCTGGGCGGCGCGCGGGCGGCGAGTTCGGCCACGAAATCGGGATCGTCCAGGTTGGCGACGGCGACGCGCTGGCCGGCCTTCACCCCCAGCTTGTCCAGGCGGCCCTTGGGATTGAGGATCGCCTCGGCCCAGCCTGCGGCCTTGCCAGGCAGGCGAAACCGCGCGCCGTCGGCCAGGATCAGCTCGGCCCCCTCGGCGCGGGCGCCCGCCAGCCCTGCGCCCTCGAAGACCCGTCGCTGGCGGCCGCGGAAGATCAGCCTGGGCGGCTCGTACTGTAGGCGGCCGGCGTCGCGGCCTCCATCCGGCCAGACCGCTTCGACCTGGGCGTCCTTGCCCAAGCCGGCGACCCCTACGCCGCCTCGTTGAAGCTCAGCGCCTCGTAGCGCGCCAAGTGGTGATCGGTGCCACCGAACAGCGCCTCGATGGTGGTGGCTCGTTTGAAGTAGTGGCCGATAGCCATCTCGTCGGTCATGCCCATGCCGCCGTGCAGCTGGATGGCGTTCTGGCCGACGAACCTGCAGGCCTTGCCGATCTGCACCTTGGCGGCGGCGACCGCCTTGGCCCGCTCCAGGTCGGATCCCGCCAGCCGGATGTGGGCCATGTAGGTCATCGATATCGACTGCTCGAGCTGGATGAACATGTCGACCATGCGGTGCTGCAGCACCTGGAACTGGCTGATCGGCTGACCGAACTGCTTGCGCTCTTTGGTGTAGTCGACCGTGCCTTCGTGCAGGCGGCGCAGCACGCCGCAAGCCTCGGCGCAGACCGCGGCGGTCGCCTCGTCGATCACCGCCTCCACCATCGGCAGGGCCGCGCCTTCGGGCCCGATCAGGGCGTCAGCGCCCAACGATACGTTCTCGAACACCACCTCCGAGGCCCTGGCGCCATCGACCGTGGGATAGTCGCGGGTGACGACGCCGCTGGCCCCCTTCTCCACCAGGAACACCGAGACGCCGCCGGCGTCGCGTTGGGCGCCGCCGGTGCGGGCGGTGACGATCAGGTGGCTGGCCCATGGCGCGCCGACCACCACCGCCTTCTGGCCGTTGAGCACATAGCCCGCGCCCTGCTTGCGGGCGGTGGTCTTCAGGTCATTCCAGGCGTAGCGGCCCTGCGGCTCGGCGTAGGCGAAGGCGTAGGTGGCCTCGCCGGCGATGATCCTGCCGATCAGCTCCGGCGCCGAGGCGTGGCCGGACCGGCTCAGGAACCCGCCGGCGATCACCACCGTGCCGAGGAAAGGTTCGACCACCAGGGCTTTGCCGAACTCCTCCATGATCACCATGGTCTCGGTCGGCCCGCCGCCTAAGCCGCCGAGGTCCTCGGGGAACGATGCGCCCAGGATGCCGAGCTCCTCGGCGAACGCCTTCCACACTTCCGGCCGCCAGCCCGCCGCCGACTTCACCGCCGCGCGGCGTTTGTCGAAGTCGTAGTGGTCGGCCAGGTAGCTCGCCACGCTGTCGCGCAGCAGGGTCTGCTCTTCGGAGAAACTGAAATTCATGGGGAAAGGTCTCGATTCTAAGGGGAGCTGGTCCGCTACAGTCCCAGGACCATCTTGGCGATGATGTTGCGCTGGATCTCGTTGGAGCCGCCGTAGATCGAGGTCTTGCGGCCGTTGAAGTAGAGGCCCGCCAGGCCCTCGGCGTAGTCCGGACCGACGGCGCCCAGGTTATGGGGGGCGTCGCGCAGATAGGGCGCGCCGTAGTGGCCGGCCGCCTCCAGCGCCAGTTCGTTCAGGCGCTGCTGGATCTCGGTGCCCTTGATCTTCAGGATCGAGGATTCCGGCCCGGGCCCCTTGCCCGAGCTCTCGCCGGCCAGCGTGCGCAGTTCGGTGAACTCCAGCGCCGTGAGGTCGATCTCCAGCTCGGCCATCTTGCGCTTGAAGAAGGGATCGCCGATCAGCGAGCCGCCGTCATCCGCCCGCTCGGTCTGGGCCATGCCGCGCAGCAGCTCCAGCGCGCGCTTGGAGCGGGCGACGCCGGCGATGCCGGAGCGCTCGTGCTGCAGGAGGGCCTTCGCGCAGGTCCAGCCCTGGTTCTCGTGGAAGATGCGGTTCTCGACCGGCACCTTCACATTGTCGAGGAAGACGTCGTTGACCTCGTGCCCGCCCTCCAGGGTGATGATCGGCCGCACGGTGATCCCCGGCGTCGTCATATCGATGAGCAGGAAGCTGATCCCGGCCTGCGGCTTGGCGGCGGGGTCGGTGCGCACCAGGAAAAAGCCCCAGTCGGCGTACTGGGCCATGGTGGTCCAGGTCTTCTGGCCGTTGACTAGGTAGTACTCCTTGCCGTCGTCGGCGGTGATCCGCTCGGCCTTGGTCTTCAGGCTGGCGAGGTCGGAGCCGGCGCCAGGCTCCGAGTAGCCCTGACACCACCACACATCGCCGCTGTAGATGCCGGGCAGGAACCGCTGCTTCTGCTCCTCGGTCCCGAAGGTGTAGACCACCGGCGCCAGCATCGAGACGCCGAAGGGCATGATGCCCAGGGTGTCGGCCATCGCCTGCTCCTCGGACCAGATGTATTTCTGCGCCGACGTCCAATCCAGGCCGCCGTATTCCTTAGGCCACGAGGGAGCGATCCAGCCCTTCTTGGCCAGGATCCTATGCCAGGCGAGATAGTCCGACTTGGCCAGCTCCTCGCCCCCGGCGCGCTTCTCACGCAGCGCCTTGGGGTAGCTTTCGGCGAGGAAACGGCGGGCCTCGTCGCGAAACGCGGTCTCTTCGGGTGAGAAATCGAGGTCCATCGGGCGCTCCCTGGCCGGTCAGGCCACTCTTTCGGCCGACCATAAACGGCGGCGACGCATGCGCAATCCTGACGCCCTCGTCAACATCAACCATGCTGCGGGGCTTGCTCGGTGAGAAGCGCCGGGGCATGTCCGGGCATGGACGCGCCCCCGCCCATCGCCACGCCGTGCATCAAGGTCTGCGTCGTCGACGGCGAGAGCGGGCTCTGCATGGGGTGCCACCGAACCCTCGCCGAAGTGGCCGGCTGGACCCGGCTGACCGACGCGCTGCGCGAAACAATCATGGCCGAGCTGCCCGCCCGCCGCGCCCGCATCCGACCCGAGAAGCTGGCCCTCTTCCGTTAATCGGTCGGTCACTCCCCATTCACCCGTTGCAAACCCGTTTCGCCTAGTCTCGCGCTCAACGGCCGTGGAAATTGGCCGAGGTTGAGCCTTTGAAAGGGCTGTGATGGTGAGGTTTGTGATCATCAGCCTGACGGCTGTGGTCTGCGCCGTGGGCGCTGCCCAGGAGCTGTCGGCGCTGGGAAGACACCCGGCGGCGCCGCAGGTCGCGGTGGCCACCGCGCCGGAGGCGGCCGCCAACGGCTATGGCGGCGATGCGTCGATCGCCAAGTCGTCCGACGGTCATTTCTGGGCCGACGCCGACGTCGACGGCCACCCAGTGCACTTCCTGATCGACACGGGCGCCACCTACGTGGCTCTGACCAGCGACGACGCCCAGAAGCTCGGCATCGACCTCAGCTCCCTCAACTACAACGCCACGGTGACCACCGCCAACGGACCGGCCCGCGCCGCGCCGGTGAAGCTGGGCGTCATCTCCGTTGGCCGCGCCGAGGTCTCCAGCGTCGACGCCTTCGTCATCGACCGGGGTCTTGGCACCTCGCTGCTCGGCATGAGCTACCTGGGCCGGCTCTCGAAGTTCGAGGCCACCCCGGACGCGATGATCCTGCGCTCCTAGCGACCCATGCCCGAGGGTCGGCCTGACTTGGTCCCGGTCCTGATCTTCACCCGCGTTTCCCTGACCGCGATCGCCGGCAAAGTCGGCCCCTGATCGTCCAGGAAGCGCGAGACCGTGTCCGGATCCTGCGCCGCCATAGACCGCAGCAGCCAGGAGATCGCCTTGGTGATCAGGATCGGCCGCTCGCCCTTCAGCCGCTCGACCAGGGCGTAGGCCAGTTCAGCGAACCGGCCGTCGGTCGCAGTGCGCGTCGGCGTCGTCAGCAGCACCAGGGCGGCGCGGCGCTTGTTGATGTTGGCGTCGCCGCTGAGGCGCTCGATCATCGCCCGCCACTGCGGCCACGCCGCCGCCATCTCCTGCGCCCGGAAGACGCTGGCGCAGAGGCTGTCGATCTCGGCCCAGCCGTTCAGTCCGGCGAGCCAACCCTCGACCATCGCCGGCGTCGCTACGCGCCGGGCCTTGGCGCTGTAGCCGAGCAGGAGCGCGCCCAGGATCCTCTCCTCGTAGGCCTCGCCGGCGAAAAGGCTATCGGCCATGGCCAGGAGTTCGCCGTCCGGCGCCGAGCGGTGCGCCGCCAGCCAGGCCCGGGTCATCCGCCGCATATCGGGGGCGCCGACGTTGAAGAACGGCCGACCGCTGCCGGTGTAGGAGTCGTTGCTGATCCCGCCGCGATACGGGCGGCCCGCCGCGCGCAGCTGCGCGATCAGCCCCTCATGCTCGGCCCGGATGTCGATCATCCTGCTCCTCGACCGCCCGGCGTCACTCTAGTGGGCGCGCGCCGGGTCGCCCAGCGGCTTGACCCTGCGGAGGGCTGGACGGGCGAGGCTCTTCGGCCGCTAGATGGCCGCAAAGCGCGGAGGACTCCTATGACCGACGAACCCATCCTCTTGACCGACGATCCGGCGGAGCACGTGCGCCGCATCACCCTCAACCGGCCGGCCAAGCGCAACGCCCTTTCCAATCAGCTGCGGGGCGAGATCTTCAGGGCGCTGGAGGCGGGCGACAAGGATCCGGACGTGCGGGTGATGATCATCCGCGGCGCCGGGACCTGCTTCTCGTCGGGCTACGACCTCGCCGGCGTCGGCGAGCTGCCGTACCACACCGCCGGCGGCCAGGGTCAGTGGGCCAGGCACGTGGTCGAGGGGTGCTTCCGCGTCTGGGACCTGGCCAAGCCGGTGATCGCCCAGGTGCACGGCTGGTGCCTGGCCGGCGGCTCGGAGCTGGCGGTGGCCTGCGACCTGGTCTACGTCGCCGCCGACGCCCAGATCGGCTATCCGCCGGTGCGGACCATGTCGCCGCCGGACAATCAGTACCACGCCTGGCTGATGGGCATGCGCGCGGCCATGGAGCTGATGCTCACCGGCGACGCCATCAGTGGCGACGAAGCGGTGCGCCTTGGCTTCGCCAACCGCGCCTTCCCGGCCGAGCGGCTGGAGGCCGAGGTCCTGGCCATGGCCGAGCGGATCGCCCAGGTGGACCCCGAGCTCGCCCAGCTGAACAAGCGCCTGGTGCATCGGCAGATGGAAGCCATGGGCCTGCGGGCCGGCCTGCGCGCCGGCACCGACCTGCATGCGCTAGGCTGGCATACGCCGGCGTCGCGCGCCTACATGGGCAAGCTCCGCGAGGGGGTGAAGGAGGCGCTGACCACCCGCGACCAGGCGTTCGGCGACTACCGGACGGGCGCGAAGTCCGGCGCGTGATGGCGCCGTCCAAACCAAAACCGGCGGCGGAAGTCTGGCTCGAGCGCGGGCTCTTCGCCGCGCGCTGGCTGATGGCGCCGTTCTACGTCGGGCTGGTGGTCGGCCTTGGCGGCCTGCTGGCGGTGTTCGGGGTGGAGCTCGTGGGTGATGTCTCGGCCCTCATCGGAGAACCGAGGGCCGACCATGCGATCGTCATGGCGCTCTCGCTGATCGACCTCTCGCTGGCGGCCAACCTGATGCTGATCATCATCCTCTCCGGCTACGAGAACTTTGTCTCCAAGATCGACGTCGGCGACCACCTGGACCGGCCCGAGTGGATGGGCACGCTCGACTTCACCGGCCTGAAGATGAAGCTGATCGCCTCGATCATGGCGATCTCGGCGGTGGCGCTGCTGCGCACGTTCATGGCGCTCGCCGAACAGGGCGCCCAGCCGGAACCCGCCAAGCTCTCCTGGCTGATCGGCCTGCACGCCGCCTTCGTGGTCACCGGAGTGATGATGGGGCTGATGGACTGGCTGGGCCATAAGTCCGGCCACTGACGCGGGCGCTCGGCTCTAGGCCGCGATCTCCTCGGCCGTCACGGCCATCGCCAGCGCTTCCAGCCCGCGCTCGATCACCCGAACGCCCGCCCCGGCCTTGGCCCCCTCGACCGTGAGGATGCGCCGCCAGCCGCGGGCGCCAGGAACGCCGTGGAAGAGGCCCAGCATGTGCCGGGTCATGGCCGCCAGGTGCGTCCCCCGCGCCAACTCGGCGCGGACGTAGGGCAGATAGCCTTCCACGGCCTGCCGGGCG